>JBGVDK010000052.1:0-16679 GCA_045119355.1 Faecousia sp. | reverse complement strand
ATGCCTCTGTAGCTCAGTTGGTAGAGCAGCGGACTGAAAATCCGCGTGTCGTTGGTTCGATTCCGACCGGAGGCACCATCCAGATACATGAAAATGTATCTGAGATGCGGGTGTAGCTCATCCGGTAGAGCGCCACCTTGCCAAGGTGGAGGTAGCGAGTTCGAGCCTCGTCACCCGCTCCAGAAAAAAGAGACCGAAGCGAAAGCTTCGGTCTCTTTTTTCATCAATACAGTTCCCTAAGGGAACTGTATTATTTCACTGGATGCAATGCATCCAATTTCACAATGCGCAGAGCGCATTATTTCACATTTGCCGTCAGGCAAATATTTCACTAAAAAACATCCCCCCACCCGGCTTCCGTCCACGCTCCTGATCGGTTATAATAACCTCAATCGATAAAAAAGGAGCGATCAGAATGCGGAAGATGTCTGTTGTGAAACGGTTGACCCTCTCGGCGGTGTGTACGGCCCTGTGCGTGGTGCTGCCCATCGCCTTCCATGTGATCCCCAATGCGGGCTCTGTGCTGCTTCCCATGCACATTCCCGTGCTGCTCTGCGGACTGGTCTGCGGGTGGCAGTATGGCCTGATTTGCGGCGTGCTGGGGCCGATGCTGTCCAGCGTGCTGACGGGAATGCCTCCGGCGGCCATCCTGCCCTCCATGATCGTGGAGCTGGGCATCTATGGCTGCGTCTCCGGGCTGATGATGGAGAATGTCCGCACCGGGAGCCTGTATGCCGATCTGTACATCAGCCTCCCCACTGCTATGCTGGCGGGGCGGGTGGCCTCCGGCATCGCCAAGGCGCTGATCTTTGCCACGGGCACCAGCTTCGCCGCCTGGGCCACTGCCAGCTTCGTTACCGCTCTGCCGGGAATTTCCGTGCAGCTCATCGTTCTGCCCACCCTGATCGTCACCCTGACCCGGGCCGGGCTGATCCCCAGAAGATATGCTTGTGTTAGAAAGGGCATCGCCGCATGAAGAAACAGGACGTAATCGAATTTTTTGACCGGATGGCGCCCCAGTGGGACGCGGACATGATCCGGCATGACGATATCATCAACAAGATCCTGGACGGCGCCGGGGTCCGGGAGGGCGTGAAGGTCCTGGACGTGGCCTGCGGCACCGGCGTGCTGATCCCGGATTACCTGGACCGGGGTGTGGAAAGCGTCACCGGTGTGGATATTGCCCCGGAAATGATCCGCATCGCCTCCGAGAAGTTTCCTCAGGAGAATGTCCGCTTCCTCTGCGGCGACGTGGAGGAGATGGAGCTTCCAGAGCAATACGACTGCATCGTGGTCTACAACGCCTTCCCCCATTTCCCGGAGCCGGAGCGGCTGGTCCGGGTGCTCAGCGGCCATCTGGCTCCCGGCGGACGGCTGACCATCGCCCACGGCATGAGCCGTGCGGCCATTGACGACCACCACCGGGGCAGCGCCAGCAAGGTCTCCTGCGGCCTGATCCACGAAAATGTGCTGGCCGCCATGATGCGCAAGTACCTCAAATTGGAGGTCAAGATTTCCAACGACCGGATGTACCAGCTCACCGGACGAAAAGCATAACAAAACGGCGTACCGTGCTGCTCGGTACGCCGTATTTTTGTCAGAATAAACAGGGTTTCCAATCCGCCAGCGCGGTTAGGTCCTCCAGCACTTCCTCGCCGATCAGCACCGCGCCCATCTGCGCGAGCATTTGGGTGCTCTCCCGGCCGTCGTCGAAGCAGAACAGGGGAGACCAGCCGAACCGTAGGTTCTTCACGCTGCCGTCCCAGGTGCCGCCTACCTTCAGGCTGGCCTGAGCCGCAATGGTGGCGATGCCTATGGAATGGATCAGCCGGTTCCGGCTCAGGGCCCGGATGGGGGAGAAGCCCAGATCGAAGCTGTCCTCGCAGAGCCAGAGCAGGTTTTCAGTCTCTTTGCGGTCTGTCAGTGCGTCGGCGACGATGGAGATGACCCTGCCGCCGGAGGCTAGGCAGGCGTTCTGAGCCGTCTGATCCGCGCCCCGGGCGTTGCCGGAGACCAGGGTGAAACCCTGTTTCGCCGCCTGGATGCCTGTCTGACGGGCAAAGGAGGCGTTCTCCGGGAGCAGATCCCGGCTGCCGACCAAAGCGATCCTGGGACCCTTCAGCAGCGCCGGATCACCTTTGTACCAGAGCAGCGCCGGGGCGTCCTCACCCAGCCGCTGTTCCAGCTCCTTGGGGTACGCGCCGCTGAATCGGGTGAGCGCTTTGCAGCCCGCTTTTTCGGCCCGACGGAGGTAATGGTCCAGACGATCCTCCTCGCTGAGGAGCTGAACGATCCGTTCCGCGTCTTCATCGCCATAGCCCAGGGCCTTCAGATCGGCGGGGACCAGGTCCCGGTCCTCGGCAGGACGCTTGGCGGCTTTCATCCGCTGGCTCAGCTTCCGGAACTGGGCGGTGGTCAGGCGCCTCCGCTCCGGGTCCCCCAGATGGGAGCACAGCAGCAGGAAGCCCCGCTCTGCCCCGGTCAACGGAAGCGCCTCTTCTTGGGAGGGGTGGGAGCCTTGACCTCTTCCTGGGTCAGGGTGCCGTCTTCGCTGAGGACCATGGGCTGGATGGAGAAATTGCAGAATTTGGCGATCTCGTCCAGCTTGGCCTTCTCGGGGAAGTTGCCGATGATGGACCAGGCCTGGCCCTTCCGCTTGGCACGGCCGGTGCGGCCGATCCGGTGGACGTAGTATTCGTTTTCCTCAGGGATGTCGAAGTTGATGACGCAGTCCACGTCGTCCACGTCGATGCCCCGGGAGGCCACGTCGGTGGCAATCAGCACCGGGAGCTTGCCCGCCCGGAAGCGCTGCATGGTCTTCTCCCGCTGGTTCTGGCGGATGTCGCCGTGGATGCAGTCGCAGTCCACGCCAGCCCGCTGGAATTCATCGCTCAGACGCTGGCACATATGCTTGGTGTTGCAGAAAATGATCACCCGCTCGAAGCCCTGGGACTTCATCAGCCGCAGTGTGGTCTCGGTCTTGGCCAGAGGGGAGACGGTCAGGCTGAACTGGTCGATGTCGGGCCGGTCCTCCTGCTTGGGCTCCACGGTGATCTCGATCTCGTCCCGCTGGTACATCCAGGAGACAGTCATGACCTCCTGGGAGATGGTGGCGGAGAACAGGCCCAGATTTTTCCGGTTTTTCACCTTGTCGATGATCCGGGTCACGTCCTTAAAAAAGCCCATGTCCAGCATCCGGTCCGCCTCGTCCAGGACCACGGTCTGGATCTTGTCCAGGCGGATGGTCTTCCGGTTGTAGTGGTCCATCAGACGGCCGGGGGTCGCCACCACGATCTGGGGCTTCCGTTCCAGGGCCTTGATCTGGCTGCCGATGCCGGCGCCGCCGTAGAGCACAGCCACCCGGATGTTCTGGAAATAGGTCAGCAGGCCCCGCAGCTCGTCACCGATCTGGATGGCCAGCTCCCGGGTGGGGGCCAGGATCAGAGCCTGAACGGCCTCGTTCTCGGGATCGATGTGCTCGATCATGGGAATGCCGAAGGCGAAGGTCTTGCCGGTGCCGGTGGGAGCCTTGGCGATGACGTCCTTCCATTCGAGGAAGTGGGGGATGGCTTCGGCCTGAATGGTGGTGGGATAGCCGTATCCCTTCTGTTCCAGCGCCTTGAGCATCGCTTCGCTGAGGCCAAGCTGCTGGAAGGTAATGTTAGAGTCGCTCATGATTTCTTTCCTTTACTTCATATTCAAATTGTTTCCATTCTATCAGTTTTTCCCCGGTTTTGCAACCTTTTTATGCAAACTCGTCCTGGTTTGTGAATTTTAAGAAAACCTGACGGCCATTGTGTGGACAAATGGGTGAAAATGTGGTATTCTAATGACAATTGTACAATGGGAAAGGTGTGAGAACCTTGAAGATAGATGTGATGGGCGTCCGCTTTGACAATCTCAGCAAACAGGAGTTTGTGGAGCGGGCCAAAACCATGATTCGGACCAAGACACGGGGCTACTGCGTCACCCCCAACGCGGAGATCGTCTACGAGGCGATTCAGGATGACAGCTTCCGGGAACTGCTGAACGGCGCGGCGCTGGTGCTGCCCGACGGCGCGGGCGTGGTTCTGGGGGCAAAAATCCTGGGCACTCCCATCCGGGAGAAGGTGGCGGGCATCGAGTTCGGCGAAGCGGTGTGCCAGCTTCTTGCGGAAAACGGCGGGAGGCTGTACCTGCTGGGCGGTAAGCCCGGCATCGCGGAGCATGCGGGGGAGAACCTGAAAGCAAAATACCCCGGTCTCGTGATCTGCGGCACCGCCGACGGCTATTTCAAAGACGAAGCGGAAGTGGTGGCGAAGGTCAACGAAGCCCGGCCCGACGTGCTCTTCGTCTGCCTGGGCGCGCCGAAGCAGGAGAAATTCATGAAGAACCACTTTGACGAGTTGGATGCGACGCTGATGCTGGGCCTGGGCGGAAGCCTGGACGGCTACGCCGGTGTGGCCCAGCGGGCGCCGAAGTGGATGATCGACCTGAGCCTGGAATGGCTCTACCGCCTTGTCAAGGAGCCGAAGCGGCTGGGCCGGATGATGCGGCTGCCGAAATTCGTCCTGCTCTGCTGGAAAGAAAAGCTTGGGAGGAAGAAAAATGGGTAAACTGATCGTGATCGAGGGGACCGACGGCTCCGGCAAGTCCACCCAGTTCCGGCTGCTGACCGAGCGGGTGGAGCGGGAGGGCGTTGCCTTCCGGAAGCTGGTGTTCCCCCAGTACAAGGAGGAAAGCTCCGCGCTGATCCGGATGTATCTGGGCGGCGAATTTGGCGGCAAGCCCTCGGACGTCAACGCCTACGCGGCGTCGGCCTTCTACGCGGTGGACCGGTACGCCTCCTACAAGAAGGTCTGGGGTGAGTGGTACGAGAACGGCGGCCTGGTCCTCTCGGACCGGTACACCACCTCCAACGCCGTCCATCAGGCCAGCAAAGAACCGGAGGAGAAGCAGGGCGAATTCCTTGCCTGGCTGTATGACTTTGAATACGACCGCCTGGGGCTGCCCCGGCCGGACCTGACCATCTACCTGGACGTGCCCACCGAGTACACCGAGCAGCTGATGCGCTCCCGGGAAGCGGCCACCGGCACCCACGCCGACATCCACGAGCAGGATATGGCGTACCTCGCCACCTGCCGCCGGATGGGCAAAAAGGCCGCGGACTTTTACGGCTGGACCGTGATCGAATGCGTCCGGGATGGGGCCATGCGGTCCATCGAGGACATTCACGAAGAAATCTACCGCCATGTGGCGGCCTGTTTGGAGGGCTGAAAATGGTATATGTGATGCTTGGGACCGGCTTCGAGGAGATCGAGGCGCTGGCTCCCGTGGACCTGCTGAGACGGGCGGGCGTGGACGTGACCACCGTTGGCATCAGCGGGAAGGTCGTTTACGGCAGTCACAAGATCGGCGTGGAGGCCGATATCACCATCGACGAGATGGATTTGACGAACCTGGAAATGATTGTGCTCCCCGGCGGGCTGGGCGGCGTCGCCTCCATCCGGGGAAGCCAGAAGACCCTGGACGTGGTGCGGTTCGCGAACGCGAACGGCTGCTTCGTGGCCGCCATCTGCGCCGGACCCACGGTGCTGGCGGACCTGGGGATCACGGATGGCAAGCACGCCACCTGCTACCCCGGCCAGGCCGGGAACATGGGCGGCGCGGTCCTGATGGAGAAGGCCGCCGTCCGGGACGGAAAGATCATCACCGGCGCCTCCGCAGGATGCGCAGTGGAATTCGCGCTGGCGCTGATCGATGCCCTGAAGGGCGAGGAAATGGCCCAGAAGATCCGGGAGCAGATCGTGATCCGCTGACCCGGGAAAGGAGAACACTATGGACGAGAGAAATGATTTGGGCGAGACCACCGGCGAGGAGCTGCTGCATACGCCGGACCTGGCTACGGAGATCCTGCCCGACGAGGAGGCCATGGCTGCCGCTGGGCTGAAGACCCCTGCGGACGCGGCGGTGGACCGGCTTCTGGCAGAGGCAAAGGAGCAGTCCGGCATGGATTATTCCACTGCCGAGGAATTTAAGGACGAGGAATTCCGGGCCGCCTTTGGGGAAGGTGACGATTTACAGCGGGTCTTCAGTGACAGCCCTTACGTCCCTCCGGAGGAAAAACCGGAGGAGGAAGCACCCGCCGAAGAGCTGCCCCAGGAGGAGGCGCCCCAGAACGAGGAAGTCTCCATGCGCAAGGGCCGTCCCAAGCGCAAGAAGGGCTACGGATTGCTTGGCATCCCCCATATTCTGGCGACGGTTGTTTGGCTGGCCATCATTGTGGCCATCGGCGTGTCTTTGGGAAGACTCGCCTGGATCTGCGCGGCGGACGTTCTGGCCTTTGGCCGGGAGGAGCAGCTGGTGGTGGTGAGCATCGAGGACAGCGACACCCTGGATGACATCGCGCTGAAGCTCCAGGACGCGGGCCTGATCAAGTACCCCGAGCTGTTCAAGCTCTATGGCGTGCTGACCTCCGCCCGGGAGGACATCAGCTCCGGTACCTTTACCCTGAACACCATCTACGACTACAATGCGCTGGTGGATTCCATGACCTACTATTCCTCCTCCCGTGAGGTGGTTTCCGTCATGATCCCCGAGGGCTACAGCTGCGCCCAGATGTTCGCCCTGCTGGAAGAGAAGGGCGTGTGCAAGGCCGCCGAGCTGGAGGAGTATGCCGCCAACGGCGAGCTGGACGATTATTGGTTCCTGGAGGGCGTGGAGCGGGGAGACAAATACTGCCTGGAGGGCTATCTGTTCCCGGATACCTATGATTTCTATGTGGGCGACGACGCCGAGCGTGTGCTGGAAAAGCTGCTGGACGACTTCGACTACCGCTTCTCTGAGGATTTGATCGCCGCCATCGACACGCTGAACGAGACCCTGGCCGCCAAGTACCGCTCCCACGGCTACGGCGAGGAGTATATCGAGGAGCACAAGATGACGGTTCGGGAAGTGGTCATCGTGGCCTCCCTGATCGAGAAGGAGACTGCGGGCAATGATGAAAGTTTTACCATTTCCTCGGTCATTTATAACCGTCTGACCAATCAGGCGGAGTGGCCCTATCTGAACATCGACGCGGCGTTGCTCTACGCCCTGGGCCACAAGGATGTGCTGACCACCGAGGATCTTCAGGTGGACAGCCCCTACAACACCTACACCCACACCGGCCTGGTTCCCGGTCCCATCACCAACCCGGGCCTGAACAGCCTGAAGGCGGCGCTGCAGCCCTCGGACACCGGTTACTACTGCTACGCCTTGGATCCCTCCACCGGCGTGCATCACTTCAGCAAGACCTATGCCGAGCATCTGGCCTTCCTGGAGAGCCTGGAGGGTTAAGATGGGGAAACTGGAACTGTTGAGCCCCGCCGGTGACATGGAACGGCTGGAAATGGCGGTGCGCTACGGCGCGGACGCGGTGTATCTGGCGGGCACCAGCTTTGGCATGCGCTCCTTCGCGGGGAATTTCACCCCCGAGGAGCTGCCGAAGGCGGTGAAATTTGCCCACGACCATGGCGTCAAGGTCCACGTCACCGTGAACACCATGCCCCGGAACCACGAGGTGGTGAACCTGCCGGAGCATCTGGAACGGCTGGACGCCGCGGGAGTGGACGCCCTGATCCTGGCGG
Organism: Faecousia sp.; assembly: GCA_045119355.1. Lineage (GTDB taxonomy): Bacteria > Bacillota > Clostridia > Oscillospirales > Oscillospiraceae > Faecousia. Next base: position 9,072 of record JBGVDK010000052.1, on the reverse strand, counting down.
ATCTGGGAGCCTTCACCCTGGCGGGGAAATACGCCCCCCACTGTGTCCGGCACATCTCCACCCAGCAGTCCATCGCCAACTACGAGTGTGCCCAGGCCTGGTACGATCTGGGCGCCACCCGGGTGGTGCTGGCCAGAGAGTGCAGCCTCCCGGAGATCGCGGAGATCCGCCGGAAGGTCAGCCCTGAGCTGGAAATCGAGACCTTCGGCCACGGCGCCATGTGCGTCAGCTATTCCGGACGGTGCCTGCTGTCGAACTACATGACCGGCCGGGACTCCAACCGGGGAGAATGCGCCCAGCCCTGCCGCTATCAGTACGCGCTGATGGAGGAGAAGCGTCCCGGGGAGTATTTCCCCGTGTTTGAGGACGAGAAGGGCACCTACATCTTAAATTCCCGGGATATGTGCATGATCGACCACCTGGATGACCTGATGGCCGCCGGTGTGGACTGCATCAAGATCGAGGGACGGGCCAAATCTGCCTACTATGCCGCCATCGTCACGGGGGCCTACCGACACGTCATCGACGATTTGACCGCCGGACGGCCCATCGACCCGGTGTGGCGGGACGAGGTGGAGCACGTCTCCCACCGGATCTATTCCACCGGCTTCTACTACGGCTACCCGGGCCAGTATACGGAAAATTCCCGGTACATCCGGGAGTGGCAGATCTGCGCCATGGTGGAAAGCTGCGATGAAAACGGCCACGCCACCTGCTCCCTCCGGAACAAGTTCCGGAAGGGGGATGCGCTGGAACTGGTGGGCCCGGACACCCGGCCCTTCGGCTTTGAGGCGGGGGAAATGTGGGACGAAGAGGGTGCGGCCCTGGACGAGCCCAGAAAGCCCCAGATGGTCTTCACCATTCAGCTTCCCCAGCAGGTTCCCGCGAAATCCGTCATCCGCCGTTCCGTGGACCTGTCCGCAAAGTAAATTTTCAGCCCGCCGGAATATTCCGGCGGGCTTCCGCATATCCTATCTAACAGGTGATGGATATGCAAAAGAATTGGAAGACCTACGCCCTCTGGATCGGCCTGGCGGAAGGGGTCGGCGGCCTGGCCGGGCTTCTGACCCGGGAAGGAGAAAAACTCTACCAGCAGACTGCGGTGAAGCCGCCCTTGAACCCGCCGCCGGTGGTGTTTCCCATCGTGTGGTCGATCCTCTATGCCCTGATGGGGCTGGGGGCGGCCCGGGTCAGCATGACGGAGCCTTCGGAAAGCCGGAGCCGGGGACTGAATCTGTTCGTGGTGCAGCTGGCTATGAATTTCGCGTGGAGCCTGCTGTTTTTCAACTTCGAGGCCTATGGGCTGTCGCTGGTGTGGCTGATGATCCTGTGGGTGCTGATCGCCTGGATGGCCCTGGAATTTGACAAGGCGGACCGTGCCGCCGGATGGCTGCAGGTGCCGTATCTTGCCTGGGTAGGCTTCGCCATCTTTCTGAACTTCTGGGTGTGGAGGTTCAACGGATAAAAAGGACCCGCCGGGGAGACCCGGCGGGCTTCGCAGTTCTATAATATCAGTCGTTGGGCAGGGTGGCAAGTCCCGCGTCCACCATCTTCTGAAGGCTCAGCAGAATGCCCAGCTTGGCGTGGGCCCAGGTGAGGCCGCCCTGGAAATACACGGCGTAGGGCTCCCGGATGGGGCCGTCGGCGGAGAGCTCCATGGTGCTGCCCTGGACAAAGGCGCCAGCGGCCATGATGACCTGGCTGTCGTAGCCGGGCATATCCCCGGGAATGGGATCGGCGTAGGAGTCCACGGGAGCCGCAGCCTGGATGCCCTTGCAGAAGGCGATCATGGCGGCTTCGCTGCCCAGTTCCACCGCCTGGATGATGTCGTGGCGGCTCTCGGTGGCGTTGGGGACGCACTTGAAGCCCAGGGGCTCGTAGAGGTTGGCGGCGAAGATGGCGCCCTTCTCGGCGCTGGCGGTGACGGTGGGGGAGAGGAAGAAGCCCTGATAGAGCTGGGTCATCATGCCGAAGTTGGCGCCCACCTCCTGGCCGAGGCCCGGAGCGGAGAGCCGGTAGGCGCAGCGGTCCACGCAGGCCCGGGTTCCGGCGATGTAGCCGCCGGAGGAGGCCAGGCCGCCGCCGGGGTTCTTGATGAGGCTGCCCACGATCATGTCCGCGCCCAGGTCGCTGGGCTCGATGGTCTCCACGAACTCGCCGTAGCAGTTGTCCACCATGATGATCACGTCGGGCTTGATGGCCTTGCAGAAGGCGATGAGCTCGCCGATCTGAGTGACAGAGAAGGTGGGCCGGGTGGCGTAGCCCTTGGACCGCTGGATGGTGATGAGCTTGGTCTTTTCGTTGATAGCCTTGCGGATGCCCTCAAAGTCAAAGGTGCCGTCGGGAAGCAGGTCCACCTGGTTGTAGCTGACGCCGTACTCCGCCAGGGAGCAGGGGCTGGGCCGGATGCCGATGACCTCCTGCAGGGTGTCGTAGGGCAGGCCGCAGGGGCTCAGCAGCTCGTCGCCGGGGAGCAGATTGGCGCTGAGAGCCACGGTCAGGGCATGGGTGCCGCAGGTGATGTGGGGCCGGACCAGGGCGGCCTCGGTGTGGAAGGTGTCGGCGTAGACCTGTTCCAGCTTGTCCCGGCCCTCGTCGTTGTAGGCGTAGCCGGTGGAGGCGGCGAAGCAGCCGGCGGAGATCCGGTTCTTCTGGAAGGCCCGAAGGACCTTGGCCTGGTTGTACTCCGCGATCTGGTCGATGGCGGCAAAGTGGCCGGCGATCCGCGCCAATGTCTTTTCGCCGTATTCATAAACGGCCCGGGAGATGCCCATGGCCTGATAGAGTTCCAGTAACTGTTCCATGAAGGTTCCTTTCTGATCGAAAAAGCGATCCTCTTGCAAAATCATTCCAGCATAACATAGCAAAAACCGCTCCGAATGTCAAGATTGGAGCGGTTTTTTGGATCATTTTGTGCTTTCCCTCAGATTGATCTCATAGCCCAGCAGGGGTTTGGGATCATAGGGCTCGTCGTTCAGAGCGTTGAGCAGCTCCCGGCAGGCGGCCCGGCCCAGCTCGGCGGCGTCGAAGCGCACAGCGGTGATGGGGGTCTCGGCCTTGAGAAGCTGATCACTGTCGGACAGGGAGGCAAGCTTTGCGTCGGCGGGGACGGACAGGCCGTTGCTCCGGAGAACCTCGTAGGTCCGGATGCACACATCCTCGTCCATGCAGACGAACCGGCGGATCCCGGCGTTCAGAAGGTCCTCCACCACGGTCCGGCAGCTGGGGAGGTCGTTGATGCCCATGCGGATGGGGGTCTGCTCCATGGGGAGCCCCAGCTCCTGGCAGGCCCGGCGGAAGCCGGACAGGCGGCTCTGGTTGACGATGTAGTTTAAGTCGTTGCCGAGCAATGCGGTTTTACCCTCGGCTTTTTCCAGCAGGAGCTTGCTCAGGGCGTAGCAGCCGCCGGTCTGGTCATGGTCGGCCTCCACCACCGCGGTATCGTGGTTGCTGGCGGGGAGGGAGCCCAGGGTAGCGAAGGGCATGCCCCGGCTGGTAAGGACCTGAAGCAGGGAGTCATTTTCCACCGTCCGGGAGAGAATGACGCCGTCCACCTTCCGGTAGTCCAGGGTCCGGATCAGGGAGGCGGGGTGGTTGGTGGTGGACAGGCACAGCATCACGTTGTAGTCGTGGAAGAAGGCCTCCTCGCAGATGGCGCTCATGCTCTGGCGGAAGAAGGGCAGGTCCAGGTTGATGAAGTCCCGGGGCAGCACCAGGGCAAGATTATAGGTCCGGTTCTCCGCCAGACCCTTTGCCGCGGCGTTGGGGCGGTAGTTGTGCAGCTCGATGAAGGCCTGGACCCGGTCCCGGGTGGCGGCGCTGATCCTGCCCCTGCCGGAGATGGCCCGGGAAACGGTGGTTTTGGACACGCCCAGCTCCCGGGCGATGTCGTCGATGGTGAGGCTTGGTTTTTGTGTCATATGAAAATTCCTTTGTGGAAGCGGATTGCATAAAGAAGACGAAAAACTGTGCGCAATTTTGCGCAACATGCATATTCTAACAGAAGACACAAATGTTGTCAATAGCGAAAAGTGCAAAAAATCAAATATTTTGACATTATTTTTCTAGATTTTGGAAACGTTTCCCAAGCGGTTTTGGAACATTTTGAAGAAATCGTGGAAAGCGTTGCAAACCGTTCTGATTCGTGCTACAATCATTGCAGCTAAAAGAGGAGGTTTGCTTCATGAGCAGAGCAGATGAAATTTACAGAGCCACATGCCTTGACATTTTGGAGAACGGCTTTTCCGACGCGGAGCTGGAGGTCCGCCCCCACTGGGCCGACGGCACCCCCGCCCACACCATCAAGAAATTCGGCGTGGTGAACCGCTACAATCTGAAGGAAGAGTTCCCCATCATGACCCTGCGGCGCACCTACTGGAAGAGCGCCATTGACGAGATCCTGTGGATCTGGCAGAAGAAGTCCAACCGGATCGCGGAGCTGGGCAGCCACGTCTGGGACGAGTGGGCCGGGGAGGACGGTACCATCGGCAAGGCCTACGGCTACCAGCTGGGCATCAAGCACCAGTACAAAGAGGGCGAATTCGACCAGGTGGACCGGGTGCTCTACGACCTGAAGCACAACCCCGCCTCCCGCCGGATCATGACCAACATCTACAATTTCCAGGATCTCCACGAGATGAACCTGTATCCCTGCGCCTATTCCATGACCTTCAACGTCACCGGCAACACCCTGAACGCCATCCTGAACCAGCGGAGCCAGGATATGCTCACCGCCAACAACTGGAACGTGTGCCAGTACGCGGCGCTGGTCCACATGATCGCCCAGGTTTCCGGCCTGGAGGCTGGTGAGCTGGTCCACGTCATCGCCGACTGCCACATCTATGACCGCCATGTGGATCTGGTGAAGCGGATGCTGGACAACCCTGCCTACGACGCGCCCGAGTTTGTCATCGATCCCAGCGTCACCGATTTCTATGCCTTCACCAAGAACAGCTTCAAGATGGAGGGATACCAGTTCAATCCCTTCGATTTTGAGATCCCCATTGCCATCTGAGGTGCGATATGGACGCAATCGTAGCTGTTTATGACGACTGGGGCATCGGGTGCGAGGGAGACCAGCCCATTGCCCTGTCCGCCGACCGGAAGTTCTTCCGGCGGACCACCGCCGGGTCCACGGTGATCGTGGGCCGGAAGACCCTGGCCTCCTTCCCGGGAGGGCAGGCCCTGCCCAAGCGCCGGAACATCGTCCTGTCCCGGCAGGACATCACCATTCCCGGCGTGGAAATGGCCCATTCTCCCGAGGAAGCGGCCCGGATGAGCCGGGAGGACGGCAAGGTCTTCGTCATCGGCGGCGGCACGGTCTACCGCCAGATGCTGCCGCTGTGTGACCGGGCCATCATCACCAAGGTCCACACCACCGTGCCCTGCGATACGTATTTTCCCAATCTGGACGAGATGCCGGAGTGGGAGCTGACCGAGACCCTGGAATCCGGCGAGGAGGACGGGATCCGGTATGAGATGTGCGTGTACATCAGAAAATAACGTGAAAAACGCCCCGCTGTCCGCGGGGCGTTTGGCGTATGTGTTAGAATGAGAACAGGACGCCAACCACCGCGGCGATGGCGATGTAGGCGATGGGGTGGACCTTCCACTTGCGCATGAGCACGAAGAGAAACGCCGCCAGGACCATGCCCTTCCAGTTCACCACCGAGAGGATGGTGTTCAGCCCCGCGAAGTTGTCCAGGTACAGCAGGCTCTCCTGGACCACGCCCAGGAACGCGGCGGTGATCAGGCCGATGGAGGCGGGCCGCAGGCCCTTGAAGATGCCCTCCACCAGGGGAGAATCCTTGAACTTGTCCAGGACCCGGATCACCAGCAGGATGACGACGATGCTGGGGGCCGTCAGGGCCAGGCTGGCGATGATGGCGCCGGGGACGCCCGCGGTGATGAAGCCCACATAGGTGCTCATGTTGATACCGATGGCGCCGGGGGTGGATTCGGACACCGCCAGCAGGTTCAGTACGTCCTGACCCGTGAACCAGCCGGCCTTTTCGCCCATCTCATACAGGAAGGGCAGGGTGGCAAGGCCGCCGCCCACGGCGAACAGGCCGGTCTTGAAAAACTCATAAATGAGCTGGAAAATCAGTGTCATTTCTTAGCCCTCCCAACAACGTACAGGATGTAACCCACAACACCGGCGCCGATCACCAGCGCCACGGTGGGGAGCTCGGTGAAGAAGGCCAGCACGGCGGTAACGAGGAAGATGGCCCAGGAGACCCCGTCCTTCACGCTCTTTTTGCCCAGCTTCAGCACCGCGTCCAGGATCAGCACGCAGACGCAGACCCGGATGCCCGCCAGGGCGTGGGCCACGTAGACATTGGTGGCGAAGCTCTCCAAAAAAGCGGCGATGACGGTGATGATGAGGACGGACGGACTGATAAAGCCCAGGGTCGCGGAGAGCGCGCCGGGGAGGCCAGCCAGCTTGTGGCCGATGAAGGTGGAGGTGTTGAGGGCGATGATGCCGGGGGTGCACTGGCCGATGGCATAGTAGTCCATCAGCTCTTCCTCGGTGGCCCAGCCGTACTGCTCCACGATGACCCGCTGCAAAAGCGACAGCATGGCGTAGCCGCCGCCGAAGCAGCAGGCGCCCATCTGGGCAAAGATCCAATAGATTTTCAGAAGTTTCTTCACAAATAAGCTCCTTTCTTTTCGGGGAACGGTTGCTTTTTTCCCCGGGATACGATATAATAAGTGAAAATATGTTCGAATCTGACGACCATATCTCCTGAGCTATTGTACCTCAGATTCCTGAAATTGTAAACAGAAAAGAGGGAAGAAGATGGAATCCTATCTGCGCCAATTGAACGAACAGCAGTTTCAGGCGGCTACCACCACCGAAGGCTACATCCGGGTCATCGCAGGCGCGGGCTCCGGCAAGACCAAGACCCTGACCAGCCGCTATCTGTATCTGGTGGAGGAGCTGGGCATCTCCACGGCCAATATCCTCTGCGTCACCTTCACCAACAAGGCATCTCTCGAAATGAAGAAGCGCATCCGCCGCCAGCTCCCCGACGGGGACCTGGGGATGATCACCACCTTCCACGGCTTCTGCGTCCGGCTTCTCAAGGAGGACTGCCACGTGGTCCAGTACCCCAGCACCTTCATCGTCCTGGACGAGGAGGACAAGGCTTCCATCCTCCGGAACGTTTTCGAGGACCTGGGGCTGACCAGCCGGGACCTGACCATCCAGGAAGCCATCGACTACATCGGCTGGCGTAAGGGCGGCCGGGGCTATGTCAAGACCCTGATCGATATGAACGTGACCCATCTGAACGACCTGACGGAGAGTGCCAACACCCTGAAGGACAAGGTGATGTACCGCTACTTCTACGAGCAGCGGAAATGCTACGGCCTGGATTTCGACGATCTGGTGTATTTCGCCCTGTACGTGCTGGAACACGACGAAGGGGTCCGGCGGAAATGGCAGGAGAGGCTGGAATACATCATGGTGGACGAGTTTCAGGACATTGACAAGGACCAGTATTCCCTGGCTGACATCCTCTCCGGCTACCACGGGAACCTGTTCGTGGTGGGCGACCCGGACCAGACCATCTATTCCTGGCGGGGCGCGGACGTGAAGTTCATTCTGGAATTTGAGAGCCGCCATCCGGGGGCCAAGACCATCTTCCTGAATACCAATTACCGTTCCGTGCCCCAGATCCTGGCGGCCAGCAACGCCCTCATCTCCAAGAACCGGGACCGTTTGGACAAAAATCTCAGCGCTGTCCGGCCGAATGCCAGAAAGCCCCTGTACTTCCACGCAAAAAACAGCCAGCTGGAAGCCGACTGGATCACCGCCCAGATGCGGGCCATGGAGGAGGGCGGACGGAGCTACTCCCAGATGGGCGTGCTCTACCGGGCCCACTATGTGTCCCGTGCCCTGGAGGAATCCCTGATCAAGAACAAGATCCCCTACGTCCTCTATTCCGGCGTGGAGTTCTACAAGCGCAAGGAGATCAAGGACGTAATCTGCTACCTGCGGATGATCTACGCGGGGGACGATGTCAGCTTCCTGCGGACCGTCAACGAGCCTCGCCGGGGCGTGGGCCGGACCCGGCTGGCGCTGATCAAGGGCTACGCCGAGGCCCATCAGTGCACCCTCTACGAATCCCTGAAGGCCAATCTGGACAAGGACCTGATCAAGCGGAGCCACGCCATGGACTACGTCCGGATGATCGAGAAATACCGGGCCATCTACGACCAGATGGAGCTGACGGACCTGCTCACAGCGGTGCTCGCCGAAAGCGGCTACGAGGCCATGCTCCGCTCCTCCGGCGAAGAGGACCGCCTGGACAACCTGGCGGAGCTGAAGCAGGCCATCTACGATTTCGAGCGGAAAGCCGGCGAGGAAGTGACCCTGGGCAATTACCTGGACCACGCGGCGCTGTTCACCAACATGGATCAGACGGAAAAGGCCAGCGCGGTGAAGCTGATGACCATCCACGCGGCCAAGGGCATGGAGTTCCCGGTGGTGTTCCTCTGCGGACTGTCGGAGGGCATCTTCCCCGGCCGCCGGGCGGACACCCGGGAGAAGCTGGAAGAGGAACGGCGGCTGGCCTATGTGGCCTTCACCCGGGCGAAGGATCGGCTGTTCCTCTCCGACGCCGCGGGGAGCAACTACGACGGCACCGCCAAATGTCCCAGCCGGTTCCTGTTCAACGCGGAGCGGGAGAATCTGGACTATGTGGTGGAGCTGGACCCGGAGCTGATCGAGGAGGCCCGTTACCAGATCGAAAAGACAGAAAGCTGGGGCCCCCGGGAGGAGAAAAAGCCCGACTGCGTGGGCAAGCGGGTGAAGCACACCATCTTCGGGGAGGGCACCGTCATCGGCGTCCCCCGGGACCGGGAGGGCTATATCATCCAGTTCGACGCAATTCCCACGCCGAGGACCCTGGCGGCAAACGGGAAGCTGGAATTTCTGTAAATACGAATAAAACCGTGCTGTTCTTGGGAGCAATGTCATTAAGTTAGTGACATTATCCATGTAGCAGGAAAGCAAATGAATGAGTGCATCCGGCAACGGATGCACTTTTTCTGTATAAAGGGCATACT
>JBGVDK010000051.1:0-9305 GCA_045119355.1 Faecousia sp. | reverse complement strand
AAATTTCAGCAGCCCTGTTGGGGTTGTAGGGATCAGGCTTCCAGGTTGATGCCGGTCTCCTTGTTGAAGACGTGGCAGACATGGCCGGGGAAGCTGAAGTGGACGGTGCTGCCGTTGGCCAGAGCGGCAACCTCTGCGCCGGTCATGTTCATGGTGGAAACAACCATGACCACATCGCGGCCCATGGAGGTGACGTGCAGGTGCACGGAAGAACCCATCATTTCGGAAACGTCGACCTTGCCTTCGAAGCCGGTCTTCTCCAGGGTGATGTGCTCGGGACGGACGCCCAGGACCACATCCTGAGGAGCAACGTTGTTCTTGGTCAGGGCAGCCTGCTTCTCCTCGGACAGGACCACGGTCTGGCCGCCGACGGAAACAGCGTACTTGCCGTTCTCCTTGACCAGCTTGGCGTCGTTGAAGAAGTTCATCTGGGGAGTGCCGATGAAGCCGGCGACGAACAGGTTGTAGGGATGGTTGAACACTTCCTGAGGAGTGCCGATCTGCTGGATGAAGCCGTCCTTCATGATGACGATCCGATCGCCCAGGGTCATAGCCTCGGTCTGGTCGTGGGTAACGTAGATGAAGGTGGTCTGGATGCGCTCGCGCAGCTTGATGATCTCAGCACGCATCTGGTTACGCAGCTTGGCGTCCAGGTTGGACAGGGGCTCGTCCATCAGCAGGACCTGAGGCTCACGGACGATAGCACGGCCGATGGCGACACGCTGACGCTGACCGCCGGACAGAGCCTTGGGCTTACGGTCCAGGTACTGGGTGATGTCCAGGATCTCAGCAGCCTCGTTGACCTTCTTGTCGATGACATCCTTGGGGGTGTGGCGGAGCTTCAGAGCGAAAGCGATGTTGTCACGAACGGTCATGTGGGGGTACAGAGCGTAGTTCTGGAAGACCATGGCGATGTCGCGGTCCTTGGGGGCCACGTCGTTGACCAGACGGTCGCCGATGTACAGCTCGCCCTCGGAGATCTCTTCCAGACCGGCGATCATACGCAGGGTGGTGGACTTACCGCAGCCAGAGGGACCGACCAGAACGATGAATTCCTTATCGGCGATCTCCAGGTTGAACTGCTGGACAGCAACGACGCCCTTCTCGGTGATCTGAAGATTGGTCTTCTTCTTCTCGGGCTCGCCCTTCTTGGCCTTCTTGGCCTTCTTGGCATCGTCGCCGCTGTGGGGGTAGATCTTCATGACGTTTCTCAGGCTCAAACTTGCCATAACATTACGACTCTAAACGGGCCTAAATTTCGCGCCCATTCTCGCACACCGGGAAGCAGAATCCCGGAGGCATTACGACAGGTCTCCACACTGCCGCACCGTGAGTCAGACGGATATTGTTTTCCTCCTTTTTTGACGACGTATGACTATTTTGTGGAGTAGGCATACCTCGCCGGTATGCCTACATGATAACACGAAACCGGTTGCGCCGCAATCGTGGGAGATGACAGAATTGGGAACGGTTTTTTGGGTAAAATGCCAGGTTATGGATGCTGGGATCCCGCCATGGCGATTTTCCCCAGCAGCTCCCGGAACAGGTCCATAAAGCCCAGCCGTTCCACTGGGGTCTCTGCCACCATGGGGATCCGGGCCAGCTCGTTTCCGTCCCGGTAAACCACAAGCTGGCCGATGGTCTGTCCCTGCTCCACGGGCGCGGTCAGCTCCTCCTCCAGGGTCAGCTCGGCGGTCAGGCGGCTGAGGTCCCCCTTTTCCACAAGAAGCTGGAGGGATTTGCCGGGCACAGCGGCGACGGAATCCGCCGAGCCCAGCTTCACGGGAACGGGGGAGGACTCCGGGATCTCCGGCGTATAGAGGCTGTAGCTGGCGAAGCCGTAGTCCAGCATCTGGCGGCAGGCGCTGAACCGGTCGGCGGAGGTAGAGGCCCCCATGACCACGGCGATGAGTCCCATTCCGTTCCGCTCGGCGGAAGCGGAGAGGCAGTACCCTGCCGAGGAGGTGAAGCCGGTTTTCAGGCCGGTGCAGCCGTCGTAGAACCGGACCAGCTTATTGGTATTCGACAGCCCGAAGGCCCCGTCCCGGACGGTGTCCATCCAGATGGTGGTGAAGCGCTTGATGTCTGGGTGGTTCACCAGAAGCTCCCGGCTCATCAGGGCAATGTCGTAGGCGCTGGTTTTGTGGTCTTTGGCTGCCGCCGCGTCGTCCAGGCCGGTGCAGTTGACGAAGTGGGTGTCGTTCATCCCCAGCTCGGAGGCCCGGGCGTTCATTTTGTCCACAAAGGCACTCTCGCTTCCTGCCAGGTGCTCCGCCATGGCGCAGGCGCAGTCGTTGGCCGAGGACACGGCGATGGATTTCACCATCTCCTCTACGGTCATGGTTTCGCCCACCTTTAAGTAGACCTGGCTGCCGCCCTTGGCCGCCGCGGCCTCGGAGGCGGTGACGGTGTCGGTCCAGCGGAGGCTCCCGGAGTCGATGGCTTCCATAATCAGAAGCAGGGTCATGACCTTGGTGACGCTGGCGGGGGCCAGGGCTTCGTGTTCGTTATAGGCCTGGAGCACGGTGCCGGTGGCGGCGTCCATGAGGCACCAGGATTTTCCGGGGTAGGCTGGCTCCTCGGCGGAGACCGGGATGATGAGAAAGCTCAGGCTCAGCACAAGAGCCAGGATGAGACTGCCCAGACGCTTCATAAAAGGATCCCTCCTGATTCGTTTGTCACAGCCTATGCGCCCGGGACAAGGGGAATGTGGAAAAATTTTCTGAAAGGGGTTTAGAATTTTGTGGGTTGTCCATAATGGTCTTCGGAGGTGCTTAACATGAGCAATCACAAATCAAGCCGCTTCTTCGGCGGCAAGGGCTATTACATAGCCCTGATCCTGTGTGCCGCGGCCGTCGGGATCTCGGGCTATGTATACTACCAGAACGCAGGCGAAGCGCCGGAGGACACTCTGGACACCCCGGTGATCGCCACTTCTCCCACGTCGGAGGTGCTGACCACCCAGCCGGGGCTGACGAATGAAGAGACCAAGCCTACTGAGACCACCAAGGCCACGGAGCCTACCGTGGGCAAGATGTCCGTCACCGCGCCGGTGGAGGGGGAGGTCATTTCGGAGTACGCCATGGAGGTCCTGAGCTACAACCAGACCACCCGGGACTGGCGGGTCCACAACGGAATCGACTACGCCGCGGAAGCGGGGACCGAAGTAATGGCCGCCGCGGACGGGGAGGTCTACACCGTCTATGAGGACGAGCAGATGGGCTGCACCGTGGTGATCCGCCATGAGAATGGGTATGTCACCAAGTATGCCAGCCTGTCCGCTGACGTGGCTGTCTCTCCCGGGGACGCGGTGGAGATGGGCCAGGTGATCGGCACCGTGGGTTCCACGGCGCTGATGGAGACGGCGTTGGGAGATCATCTCCATTTCTCCGTCACCTGCAACAGCGAGAGCGTGGACCCGGAGGAGTTCCTGAGCCAGTAACCAGGGACCGCAAACGATTCTTCCTTTTTCATTTTTCTTTCCTCTTTGTTTCTGCCCCTGTCCAAACCCGGACGGGGGCCTTTTTCTGCTTTGGCGCGGAAAAACCAGCCGCCCGGATGGGGCGGCTGGCGGGGTGCGGGATTATTCGGAAGGAGCGATCTCGTTGTGGATGGTGACCATTTCCCGGACGGTGTCGTAGTCCAAAGTCAGGGACGCGCGTGCTTCATCAAAGGATTCTTCTCCAAGGACAGCCTGTGCGGGCCAGAAAATGTACCAGCGGGGCTGCGCGTACAGTTCATCTCCGTCTATAACCGCATACCAGTAATCCGATTCGTCTTCCCAAAGGAAAATTCCGTCAACGGGATTTTCGTAGGGATCATAGCCGTCGGACCGGGGGAATCTATCGGTATCATATACAGATTTGTCCACCCGCTCGATTTTCAGAATGAAGGCGTATTTGCAGTGCTGTTTGGCATAGTCGATCTCCTCGTCGGATGCTTCACCAGTTTCGTCCCAGGTGCCGCCCAGAATGCCCTTCAGTCCGGCATCCAATAAGGCGGAATTGTCCACATACAGTCCGTCGGAGTCGGCGAACACATACACTTGGTCAAGCCAGCCCTCGGGAAGCGTCAGGGTGATGTTCAGAACCGGATGATAAATCGTGGAATCCGTTCCTTCGTAGCGGAAGCAGAGCGCACATCCATCTTCATTGCAGTCTTCCGGGGATCCGGCGTAGACGACAAACTGGGCGTCGAAATATTCCTGATGGCAGGGACATTCATGGAGGACAACCGTTTCTTCTGGTTCAGTGGTTTCAGGTGGGAGTGTGGTCTCCGGAGGTTCAGTGGTCTCCGGCGCGGCAGTTACAGCGGGAGCCGTGGTGGGCACGGTGGTCTCAGCCGGTGCGGAAACGCCGCAGCCGGTGAGCAGAAGCACGGACACCAGGACGCAGGAAAAAATCAGGGAAATCGTTCTCATAAAATGATCCTTTCCTCATTACGGGCAAAATAGGTGTATCCATTTCCTGGGCCATCGGTACCACTCCCTTTCCGTTTTGTTATAATAATTATACCATATGCCCTTTGGACCACGCAACTGAAAAAATCTTAAGAATTCTGAAGACAAAAACCCAGCCGCCTTTCGGCGGCTGGGCAAAAGTTCAGTTGTCGGCCCGGTAGAGGAAGGTCACGATCTGACCCCGGGTACAGGTTTGCTCGGGGGCGAAGCGGTTGGCGCTGATGCCGTTGGTGATGCCGTTCTCCACCGCCCAGAGGACGGCTTTGTAGTAGTAATTCGGGGAAGTTACATCCGAGAAGGGATTGCCCGTTCCGGTGACTCCGGGGGATCCCGCGGAGCGCCAGAGGAAGGTGACCACCTGGGCCCGGGTGCAGGCCTGGTCAGGGGCGAAGAGGTTGGAGCCGACGCCGGTGGTGATGCCGTTCTCCACCGCCCAGAGGACAGCCTTGCAGTAGTATGCGGAGGCGTTCACATCGGTGAAGGGGATCTTCTCGGCGGAAGGCTCCGGTTCGCCGGCGGCCCGCCAGAGGAAGGTGACCACCTGAGCCCGGGTGCAGATCTCGTCGGGGGCAAAGCGGTTGGCGCTGACGCCGTTGGTGACGCCCTTCGCAACCGCCCAGAGGACGCTCTCGTAGAAGTAGTCGGAGGACTTCACATCGGTGAAGGGATTGGTGACGGGCGCGGGCTCCGGCTCGGTGGGCTCGGGCTCGGTGGGTACGGGCTCGGAGGGTTCGGGTTCGGAAGGTTCCGGCTCGGAAGGTTCGGGCTCAGAAGGCTCCGGATCGGTGGAACCCAGGGCGACCCAGGTGATGTCTCCGCCGTAGTCCTGCATCACGTCCTCGGTCCAGGTCTTGTTATCGGCGGGGTAGTAGCAGGTGGTGGCGATCTTCTGGAACACGTCGTCGCCGAACTCGGGGGCGTCGCCCTCGAAGTACACAGCCTTCAGCGCGGTACAGCCAGAGAAGGTGCCGGAGCCGATGGACTCCACAGTTCCGGGAATGGTGACTTTCGTCAGCTCCTCGCAGTCGGAGAAGGCAAAGTCGGAAAGGACGGTGACACAGGCGGGAATTTCCAGCTCCACCAGGCCGGTGGAGGCGAACATCTGGTAGCCGATGGTGGGCTGGTTGTACCAGGAGATGTCCGTCAGGCTGTGGCATCCGGTGAACATCCGGTTGCTGGCACCGAAGCGCTGGATGTTGGGCATTTCGGGCATGGTCACGTTACACAGGGCGACACAGCCGTAGAACGCGGAGTCGCCGCAGGTCTCCAGTCCGGCGGGGAGGACCAGAGTGGTCAGCTGTTCGCACTCGTCGAAGGCGCTACTGCCGATGGTGGTCACGCTGTCCGGCAGGATCAGCTCGGTGATGGGGTTATAGGCAAAGGCGCTCTTGCCGATGGAGATCAGGCCGTCGGGAAGGTCCAGCTCCTCAATGGCGCAGTTCATAAAGGCCCAGTTGCCGATGGAGGTCAGGGTGGAAGGCAGCTTCACCGAAACCAGGGAGGAGCAGGAGTCGAAGGCGTTGTCCCCCAGGGAGGTGATGCCCTCGCCTACCACAACGGCGGTGATGGCGGAGCTGTAGTCGGCCCAGGCGGCGCTGTCGGGCTCGCCGGTGCCGGAGATGGTGAGGGTGCCGGTGGCATCGTCGAAGGTGCAGGTGATGCCCTCCTCAGGGGTCTCTTCGGTGGGCTCGGTGGGTTCCGGTTCAGTAGGCTCGGGCTCAGTGGGAGTGGGTTCGGTGGGCTCTTCTTCGCTGCCGCCCTGGGCGACCCAGGTGACGGTTCCGCCGTAGTCCTGCATCACGTCGTCGGTCCAGGTTTCGTTGTCGGCGGGATAGTAGCAGGTGGTCACGTGGCCGTCAGTGAAGCCGCCGAAGGCGTTCTCGCTGAAGCTGGGAGCATCGCCGGTGAAGATCACCCGCTGGATGCCGGGGTCCTCCATGGCGGGACTGGAACTGCCGAAGCAGTTGTCGCCGATGGTGGTGACGGTGGAGGGGATGGTGATTTCCGTCATGGACAGGGTGTTGGCGAAGGCTTCGTCGTCGAGGGTGGTGATGCCCTCGGGCAGGTCGATGGATGCCAGCGATTCGCAGTCCTGGAAGGTACGCACCGAGATGCACCACAGGGTGCTGGGCAGGGTGACGTCGGTCAGGGAGGTGCAGCCCTCGAAGGTCTCACACAGGACGCCCAGCTCGGTATTGACGTCCACGCCGTCGGGGATGGTGACGGTGGTCAGTTTGTCGCAGTTTTCGAAGGTGGACACCAGCTCCATCTGGGAGATGGAGGAGGGAAGGGTGGCGGTGACCACGCTGGAATTGGAGAAGGCGGAATCGCCGATGGTTTTGACGCCCTCCTCCACCACCAGGGTCCGCATGCCGCTGTAGGAGAAGGCGGCGGTGCCGATGGACTGGATGTTACCGGGGATGGTGGCGCTGACCAGGGCGTAGCTGCTGGCGAAGGCCCGGACACCGATGTGGGTCATATCCTCACCGAACCGGATGGAGGTGTACAGATCACTGTAATCGTGCCAGGGATAGAAGTCCTCGGGCTCGGCCATTTCGCCCGCTCCGGCCAGGGAGAGGACGCAGCTTTCGGGGTCGTAGCTCCAGGTGATGTTGCCGTAGGTGCCGGAATAGGGATCGCTGTCCTCTTCGGAAACGGCGACCCAGGTGATGGTTCCGCCGTAATCCTGAAGGATCTCAGCGGTCCAGCCGGCGCCGTTTTCGGGATAATAGCAGGTGGCGGTCAGGCCGCTGAAGGGAGAACCTACGAAGGTGGGGGCGCTGCCGGTGAAGGTGAACTCCGTCAGGGAAGCGCAGTCCAGGAAAGCCAGGTCCTCCAGCTTGACGCCGCTGCCCACGGTGACGCTGGCGAGATTCACGCAGTTTTCAAAGCAGTTGCTGGCCACGCTCACCCCGTCAGGGAGCTGAACGGCGGTCAGGGCGCGGCAGTTGGCCAGCGCGCCGGTGGCGAGGGTGGTCAGCGTGGTGGGCAGATACAGGCTCTGGGCGGAGATGCAGTTGAAAAACGCCCACTGTTCCAGGGTCGTGACACCCTCGGGGACCTGGATCTTCGCCAGGGCGCAGCAGTTGAAGGCGTAGGCGCCGATGGTCGTCAGGGTGGAGGGCAGGGAGGCCTCTGTGGCCTTGACGTCCTGGAAGGCATAGTCGCCGATGGAGGTAACGCCCTCCTGCACACGGATGGAGGTGATGGCGTCCCCGTGGTCGTCCCAGGGCGCGGCGTGGGTGCTGTCGTAATCTTCCATATCGCCTTCACCGGCGATGGTGAGCATACCGGTGTCGGAGTCGAAGGTCCAGGTCAGGCTTTCACCGCAGGTGCCGGAGTCGGCCGTGTCGGCGGAGACCGCCGGGACCATGCTGAAAATCAGGCACAGCGCGGTGAGCAGGGCGAGCAGTTTCTTTTTCGTGGGGATTCCTCCTTTGGGTTGGGGTTGGTTTCATTATAGCAGAAGGAGCAGGGCCGGAGCAATATCGGGAAAATGGATGAATTGCGCCGGAAAAACTGGTGGGAATGCCGAAAGGGTCCCATTTTCTGGAAAAGCCGCGGACGCTACCCCTTTTGAGTTATTTTAACTCAATTGAGGTAATCTTGTCAAGGAGAATCGGTTACCCTTTAAGCAGTTATTGGATTGCGGAAAGAGGAGGGATGACCATGAGCATCGGCGAGGCGGTGCGGCTGCGGATTTTGGAGCTCTGCGCGGAGCGGAACATTTCCATCAACCGGCTCAGCGCGCTGAGCGGCATGACCCAGTCTACCCTGAACAACATCGTCAGCGGTCGGAACAACTCCACCACCGTCTCCACGGTGAAGAAGATCTGCGACGGGCTGGACATCTCCATCCGGGAGTTCTTCGCCGGGGACCAATTTGACGATTTGGAGCAGGAAATCCGGTAGAAACGCCGACAGATGATTGACATTTCCGTGTCTTCGTGTCATAATATATCAGTTAAATTTAAGATAAGAGAGGGAATATACCTATGTTCCAGTCCAGAACTCATAACTGCGGCGAGCTGCGCGTCGAAAACGCCGGCGAAACCGTCACTCTGGCCGGTTGGCTGGAGAATGTCCGGGAGGTCGGCTCCAACTTCGCCTTCTGCGTCCTCCGGGATTACTATGGCACCACCCAGGTGGTCATTGAGAACGCCGAGATGATGTCTATCGTCAAGGGCATCACCAAGGAGTCCACCATCAACGTTACCGGCGTCGTCCGGGAGCGGGAGAGCAAGAACAAGAAGATCCCCACCGGCGAGATCGAAGTGGTCCCCACCGAGATCAAGGTGCTGGGCAAGTGCCGTCACAACCAGCTGCCCTTCGAGATCAACAAGTCCAAGGACGCCGACGAGAACGTCCGTCTGAAGTACCGTTATCTCGACCTGCGGAACCCCGCCGTCAAGAAGAACATCATCCTCCGCTGCCAGGTCGTCGCCGAGCTGCGCCGCCTGATGACCGAGAAGGGCTTCCTGGAGATCACCACCCCCATCCTGACCGCCTCCTCCCCCGAGGGCGCCCGGGACTACCTGGTCCCTGCCCGGAACCACCCCGGCAAGTTCTACGCCCTGCCCCAGGCTCCCCAGCAGTTCAAGCAGCTGCTGATGACCTCCGGCTTTGACCGTTACTTCCAGATCGCTCCCTGCTTCCGTGATGAGGACGCCCGTGCCGACCGCACCCCCGGCGAATTCTATCAGATGGATATGGAGATGGCCTTCGCCTCCCAGGATGACGTGCTGACCGTCCTGGAGGAGGTGCTGTACCCCGTGTACGAGAAGTTCGGCAAGTACCAGCGAATCTCTCCCGCTCCCTGGAAGCACATCCCCTTCAACGAGGCCAT
>JBGVDK010000050.1:0-18196 GCA_045119355.1 Faecousia sp. | reverse complement strand
GGTGGATATAGCGCTTGGACTCCTCGGGGTAGATGGTGTCCAGCTTCTGAGCGGCAGACAGGGTGTTCAGGGTGCAGATGGACAGGACCTGGGTCTGACCACGGGAGAACAGGCCGGAGCCGTGAACTCTGGGCAGGATGCCGACCTCGGCGTCCAGGGGACGGATCTCGTCCATGCCGCGGCCGTCCACGCGCTTGCCCTGGAGCAGCCACTTCTTGACGACCTTCTTCTGCATCTTGTACAGGCAGACCTCAATGTGGGTCTCGAACTCTTCCTCGCCGTACTTCTCAACGAACTGGTTCTTGAAGTCAATGCGGGCAGCGGTCAGGCGCTCCTCACGGACGTTCTTGTCGGGGGTATCCAGAGCGTACTCGATCTGGTTCAGGCCGTAGGCGATCAGGTCGTCCAGCAGTTCGTGGTTGACGGCAGCCTTCTCGAAGGTGAACTTGGGCTTGCCGATCTCGGCGACAATGCCGTTAATGAACTTGACGATCTCCATGTTGGTCTCGTGGGCCACACGGATGCACTCGTAGACGATGGCTTCGGGAGCCTCGTTGGCCTCGGTCTCGATCATGACCACCTTCTCGAAGGTGGAAGCGATGCACACGAAGCAGTCGGAAGCCTCACGCTGCTCAGCGGAGGGGTTGACCACGTACTCACCGCCGACGTAAGCGACGTTGGTGGTAGCCACGGGGCCGTTCCAGGGAACGTCAG
The DNA here is from genome assembly GCA_045119355.1 of Faecousia sp. Classification (GTDB taxonomy): domain Bacteria; phylum Bacillota; class Clostridia; order Oscillospirales; family Oscillospiraceae; genus Faecousia. The sequence goes on along the minus strand of JBGVDK010000050.1, from coordinate 17,482 downwards.
AGGAAGCGATGGCGATGGAAGCGCCCAGGGAAGCCACAACCTCCACAGGGTTCTCATAGTCATTGGCCAGAACGGTGCAGGTCACGACGGTGTCGTTGCGCAGCTCCTCGTCGAAGAGGGGACGCATGGGACGGTCGATGATCCGGCTGTTCAGGATACCCCGCTCGGAGGGCTTGCCCTCCCGGCGGTTGAAGGAGCCGGGGATGCGGCCGACGCTGTACATACGCTCCTCAAACTCGATGGTCAGAGGGAAGTAGTCGATGCCGGCCTTGGGGATGGGGTTGCAGGTGCAGGTGACCAGGACCACGGTGTCGCCGTAACGGCAGATGCACTCGGCGTTGGCCAGCTCGGCGACCTTGCCGGTCTCGACGGTGAAGGGACGGCCGCCGATTTCCATCTCGTAGACCCGATGATTGGGATACTGCTTACGAGTAATCATAGAATAAACCTCCTGTAAAATAGTGTAATTGACAATTGATAATTGACAGTTGACAATTAAGGTGTCTGCTTCGCAGACAAATTTCAATCATCGCCGGAGGCGATACCACAATTATCAATTATCCATTATTCATTGTCAATTTGGTGTGTCGGGAGGTTTAGCACTTGAGTCAGCCGCCGCTTTTTTTGCGGAAGCTCAATCAACTGCTAAAGCATCTCCCGAAATTGGACAGATGTTTTGGGACAGACCGAAGAAAAGGGCGACGAAGCCGCCGCCCTTTCAAAAGTCTTACTTACGGATACCCAGCTTGGCGATGATAGCGCGGTAACGGTTGATGTCCTTCTTGGCCAGGTAGTCCAGCATCTTGCGGCGCTTACCAACCATCATCAGCAGGCCACGACGGGAGTGGTTGTCATGCTTGTGCACGCGCAGGTGATCGGTCAGCTCGTTGATGCGGGCGGTCAGGATGGCGATCTGGACCTCGGCGGAGCCGGTGTCGCCCTCGTGGGTAGCGTTCTCCAGGATAACCTGAGTCTTCTTTTCCTTCTGGATCATTGTGTTTTCCACCTTTCAAAAATCATACCCAGCAGCTAAGTAAAGGGTCAGTGGAAGCCCCTTGCGGGTTTCTCCCCCAACTGAGCAGCGGGCTCAAAATATGCCGGTCTCTGACCAGCTCAATTATCATACCATGAGTTTTCCCAAAAGTAAAGGAAAACTTTCAGCCAATTACAGCTTTTTTCTTACAAATCAAAATATTCCCGGGTGTGTGCGGCATCCAGCTCCACCGCCGCTTTCAGCTCCTCCAAAGAGGCGAATTTCCGCTCCGGACGCAGAAACGCGCAGAATTCCAGGGTGATCTCTCTGCCGTACAGGTCCCCGTCGAAGTCCAGGATCCAGCTCTCGGTGCGGATCTGGTGTCCCTCCACGGTGGGGCGGCTGCCCACGTTGGTGACGGCGACGCGGCTCAGTCCCCCGATGCCCACCCGGCAGGCGTAGACACCGTACTTCGGGTAGATGACGCCCTCGGGGAGCCGCACATTGGCAGTGGGGAAGCCCAGCTTGTGGCCCAGCTTCCGGCCGGTGACCACACAGCCCGTCAGAATGTGCCGGTGGCCCAGGAACCGGACCGCCTCTTCCATCTCGCCGCCGGCGATCATCTGTCGGATCAGGGTGGAGGAAATGGTTCTCCCGTCCAGCTTCTGCTCCGGGATCACCGCGCAGGGGATGCCCAGTTCCCGGCAGGCCTCTTGCAGCTTTTCTCCGCTGCCCTCGCCCCGGCAGCCGAAGCGGAAGTCGTGGCCGCAGACCAGGCCCGCGGCGTTGTGCTCTCTCACCAGCATGGTGAGGAAATCCCGCCAGGGCATGGACTTCATCTCCTCGTCGAAGGGCAGGGCGATGACCCGGTCCATGCCGTAGGTTTTCAGCAGCCGCTCCCGATCCTCGGGAGTGTTGATCAGGCCGGGATTTTTCCCGGTCACCAGAGCGTCGGGGTGGGTGGTGAAGGTGACGGCGGCAGCGGAACAGCCCAGGTCCTTCGCAAGACTCCGGCAGGCAGACAGCAGCGCCTGATGGCCCAGGTGCACCCCGTCAAAAAAGCCCAGGGCGATCACTTCTTTTTCCATCATGGTCACACCTCGAAAAAGCTCTTGACGGTTGACATAACGCCGTCATTCATCTGGCACAGGGCCAGAAACTCCCCCTCGGGGCTGTAGACCCGCCAGCGTCCGGGCGCGGCGTCGCTGGGGAAAGAATTGCCGTTGCGCACCAGCCGGGCCTGCTTTTCGTTCAGCATGAGCTTCGGCGTGGAGGCAAACATGGAATCCACAGGCCGGAGGAAATGCTCCACATCCTCCCCGGCTTCGGAGATTTTCAGCAGTTCCAGCAGGGGCACGGAGCCCTCCAGGGTATATTCACCGGCCTGGACCCGCCGCAGCTCAGCCATGCAGCCGCCGCAGCCCAGGGCATCGCCGATGTCCTTGCAGAGGGTCCGGATGTAGGTGCCCTTGGAGCACCGGACCCGGAGCTTTGCGTCCCGGCCGTCGAATTCCAGCAGTTCCAGCTCATGGATGGTGATGGGCCGGGGCTGGCGCTCCACTTCCCTGCCCTTCCGGGCCAGATCGTAGAGCTTCTGGCCGTTGACCTTCAGGGCCGAGTACATGGGCGGCACCTGCATGATGTCCCCCCGGAACCGGGGCAGGACATTCAGGACATCCTCTTCGGTCAGATGAACCTCGGTCTCGGTGAGGGTCTTGCCGGTGGTGTCCTCGGTGTCGGTGGTCAGGCCCAAGCGGAGGGTGGCTTCATAGGTCTTCTCCGCGTGCTCGAAAAATTCCACGCCCCGGGTGGCCCGGCCCACAAACACCGGCAGAACACCGGTGGCCATGGGGTCCAACGTGCCGCCGTGGCCGATCCGGCGGGTGTTGAACACCCGGCGCAGACGGGAGACCACATCGTTGCTGGTCCAGGTCTGGGGCTTGTCGATGATCACAATGCCGTTCATCAGCCGTTCTCCCAGGCAACCATGGCCTCTTCCAGGGCCTTGGCCGCCTCTTCCAGGGGCATGCGGATGAAGCCGCCTGCGGCGCCGGCATGACCGCCGCCGTCAAATTTCTCGCAGACCGCCGCGGCGTCCCAGCCCGGGACCGCCCGGACGGAGATCTTGCAGCCGTTCTCGTTCTCCCGCAGCAGGCCCGCCAGGCACACGCCCTCAATCGAGCGGACGAAGGAGGACAGGTTGCCCATGTCGTCCTCGTTGACGCCGATCCGCTCCTCCACTGCTTTCGGCAGGGCGCAGACGGCGATCTTACCGTCGGAGAGGAGCTTGGTGTTCTCGGCAATCCAGCCCTGGAGCCGGAGCTTCGCCAGGGAATTGGTCTCGAACAGCAGCTGGTTCCAGGCGTAGACGTTCACACCGGCGGCGGCGCACTCGGCGGCGGTGTCGAAGGTGTGGACGGTGGTATTGGCGAAGCGGAAGCAGCCGGTATCGGTAGCGGTGCCCACATAGATGGCCTCGGCGGTCTTCTCGTCCAGCTCCACCCCCAGCTCATCCAGCAGATCCCAGATGATCTCGGCGCAGGCTGCGGCCTCTGGGTCCACCAGAGACCGGGGCGCGAACTCCCGGCCGGAGCCGTGATGGTCGATCCGCAGGTCCACGGAATTGCGCAGGTAGCCGAAAGCCTTGGGGAGCATGGCATCCTCCGCCACGTCCACGGCCACGATCAGGTCCCCGTCGCCGGGCTCCTCGCAGGTCAGGCCCTCCACCAGGGGCAGATACCGCTCGGTGGTCTCGGGATTGTTCAGGATATGGGCCTTCTTGCCCATATTCCGGAGCATCCGGCACAGCGCGGCGGCGGAGCCGATGGTGTCGCCGTCGGGACGGCGGTGGGTCAGGATGCAGTAATTGTCATGGCGGTCCAGATAGTCCGCGGTCTCAGCTCTCGTCAGATTCTTCATCGCGGTCCTCTCCCGTATCCAGAGAATTGATCAGCGCCAGCATCTTCGCGCCGTAGGTGATGGAATCATCCAGGGACCACTGAAGCTCCGGGGTGTAGCGCAGGTTCAGGGCACGGCCCAGCTCCCGGCGGAGATAGCCGGAGGCGGACTTCAGGCCCTTGACGGCATCCTTCGCCCGGTCCTCCTGGAGGAAGCTGACATAGACCTTCGCCCAGCGCAGGTCGGGGGTGGTCTCCACACGGGTGATGGAGATCATGGTATCCTGGACCCGGGGGTCCTTCAGGTTGCGGATCAGGGCGGAGAGCTCCTTCTGGATCTCCTCATTGATCCGGCCGATTCGATTAGAAGCCATTGTGTACTCCTTTCAGTCGCAGGTAATAGTTAATAGTGAAGAGTGAATAGGTGAGGTATTCCCTTCGGGAATGAATTTAAATCCGTCGCGGAGCGACACCTTAACTTCTTCACTATTCACTATTCCTTCTTCACTAAAATGTTCGCCGCACCGCATCCGCGGTGCGGCGAACAGAATGTTATCTCTTGACCTCTTCCATGACGAAGCACTCGAAGATGTCGCCTTCCTTGATGTCGTTGTACTTGACGACGCTCATGCCGCACTCGTAACCGGCGGTGACTTCCTTGACCGCGTCCTTGAACCGCTGCAGGGAGCCGATCTCGCCCTCGTGGATGACGATGTTGTCCCGGAGGATGCGAACCTGGGCGTCACGGGTGACCTTGCCGTCCTTGACCATGCAGCCCGCGATGGTGCCGATGGCGCTGACCTTATAGGTCATGCGGACCTCGGCGTGGCCGATGACCACTTCCTCGTACTTGGGAGCCAGCATGCCCTTCATAGCGGCCTCGATCTCGTCGATGGCGTCGTAGATGACCCGGTAGAACCGCATATCCACGTTTGCCCGCTGGCCGGAGGCCTGGGCTGCGGAGTCAGGACGGACGTTGAAGCCGACGATGATGGCGCCGGAGGTGGAAGCCAGCAGCACGTCGGACTCGTTGATGGCGCCGACGCCCGCGTGGATGACCTTGACCCGGACCTCCTCGTTGGAGATCTTTTCCAGAGAAGCCTTCACGGCCTCGGCGGAGCCCTGAACGTCGGCCTTGACGATCAGATTCAGGGTCTTCATCTCGCCCTCTTGCATCCGGGCGAACAGATTGTCCAGGGTGACCTTCTGGCTGAGCTTCGCGGCGGCATCCTTCTGGGCCTGCTTCCGCTGCTCCACCAGCTCACGGGCCATGCGCTCGTCGGTGACGGCGTTGAACTCGTCGCCGGGAGCGGGGGTCTCGGCCAGGCCGGTGATCTCAACAGGAATGGAGGGACCGGCGGTCTTGACGGTGCGGCCCTTGTCGTTGGTCATGACGCGGACACGGCCCACGGCGGTGCCGGCAATGACGATATCACCCTGCTTCAGGGTGCCGTTCTGGACCAGCAGGGTGGCGATGGGGCCACGGTTCTTGTCCAGACGGGCCTCGATGACGGTGCCCTTGGCCTGGCGGTTGGGGTTGGCCTTCAGCTCCTGGACCACGGCGGTCAGCAGGACCATTTCCAGCAGCTCGTCCAGGCCCATGCCGGTCTTGGCGGAGATGGGCACGATGATGGTATCGCCGCCCCACTCCTCGGGGATCAGGTCGTACTTGGTCAGCTGCTCCTTGATCTTGTCAGGGTTGGCGGTGGGCTTATCCATCTTGTTGATGGCCACGATCAGGGGCACCTCGGCGGCCTTGGCGTGGTTGATGGACTCGATGGTCTGAGGCATGATGCCGTCGTCGGCAGCCACCACCAGGATGGCGATGTCGGTGGACTTGGCGCCGCGGGCACGCATGGAGGTAAAGGCCGCGTGGCCGGGGGTGTCCAGGAAGGTGATCATCTGACCATTGACGTCCACGGTGTAGGCGCCAATGTGCTGGGTGATGCCGCCGGCCTCGCCCTTGGTGACGTTGGTCTTGCGGATGGCGTCCAGAGTGGAGGTCTTGCCGTGGTCGACGTGGCCCATGACCACGACGACGGGAGCGCGGGTTTCCAGCTCCTCGGCGGAGTCCACATGATCGTCGATGATCCGCTCCTCGATGGTGACGGTGACTTCCTTCTCCACCTTGCAGCCCAGCTCGGTTGCCACATACTCGGCGGTGTCGAAGTCGATGGCCTGGTTGATACCGGCCAGGACGCCGTTCTTCATCAGGCACTTGATGACCTCGGCGGCGGTCTTCTTCATCCGGGAGGCCAGCTCGCCGACGGTGATCTCCTCGGGGATCTTGACGGTAACGGGAGCCTTCCGGGCCACCTCCATCTGAAGGCGGCGCATCTTCTCCTGCTCCTCGTTCCGGGACTTGCTGCCCTTGAAATTGTTCTTCTGCTGCTTCTGCTGCTGTTTGCCCTTGCCGCCGCCAATGCGCTGCTTGCCGCCCTGGAAGTTCTGGGCGCGCTCAGAGATCAGGTTGTCCACATCGTCGAAACGGTTGGAGTTCACCTGAACGGCAGAGGTATCAACAACACGGCGCTCTCTCTTTCGCTCGGGCTGCTTGGCAGGCTTCTGCTCAGCCTTGGGAGCCTGGACAGTCTGCTGGGGAACGTTGTTCTGCTTCTGGGCAGGACGATTCTCCCGGTTCTCATTTCTCTGGCCCTGGTTATTGTTCTGCCGGGGCTGGTTATTGTTCTGGTTATTCTGCTGAGGCTTTTCGGCGGCCTTAGGAGCCTGAGCGGGCTTATTCTGCTGGGGCTTTTCGGCCTGGGGAGCCTTTTCGGTCTGCTGGGGCTTCTCGGCAGCCTTGGTGGTGGGCTTCATGGAGAAGATCTGCTCCAGAGACTCCGCGGGGTACTTCTGGGTCATCCGGTCGAACACCACATTCAGCTCCTCCTCGGTGAGGACCTGGGCGTTGGACTTGGGCTTTTCGCCGGTCTGGGCTAAGATGTCGGAGATCTCCTTGGGGTTTGTGCCGAAATCCGACGCAACATCACGCAAACGATACTTAATAAAACTCATATACGCACCTCCATTAAGAAGTTTCAATCCTTTTTGGTCACGGGAGCATGACGGTGCTTGCCCGCGCGGACGTTCCGCTCGTGGGCCTTGGCCTCCGTCTGGCGCTGGCGGAGCTTCCTGGACTTAGTGTCCAGCGCTTCCAGCACCTCCCGGTAACGCTCCTGGTCATCCAGGGCCTTGACAAACGCCAAAGCCATGGCAGGATCCACAAATGCCGCGATGGCGAGACTGCTCCGGCCGATGGCCAGGCCCATCTCATCCTTGGTAAAGGGGACCTTGATACACTGCTGATTGGTTCCGGCGGCGAAGCTCTTGGCTCTGCGCCAGGTATGATCGGAAGCATCGGAGGCCACCACGATCAGCCGGGCGTGACCGGCTCGGGCAGCGCCGCCGACGGGCTCCTCGCCCAGTTCGATCAGACCGCCCTTTCGGGCCAGAGACATATAATTCAGGGCTTTACTCATTGCCATGCGCCTCCATTTCCTGTTCCAGTCGGGCATAAATCTCAGCGGGGATGGCCGTGTCCAGGCTCCGATCCAGGCTCTTGGCCTTGATGGCCTTTTTCAGGCACTCCGGCTTCGGGCAGATGTAAGCGCCCCGGCCGGGAGCCTTCCCCCGGAAATCCAGGGAGATCTCACCCTCGGGAGAGCGGACCACACGGATCATTTCCCGTTTTTCTTTTCTTTCCCGGCAGCCCATACACTGCCGCTGGGGGATCTTTTTCTGCATAAGGACTACCTCCTTTTGTAAGTTGAAAGTGTAAAGTGAAAAGTTGAAAGTTATTTCTTAACAGAACTTTCCACTTTCAACTTTCAATTTTCAACTGCCTCAGGCTCTGCCTGGCTGGCGGGCTTGATGTCGATCTTATAGCTGGTCAGGCGGGCGGCCAGACGGGCGTTCTGGCCCTCCTTGCCGATGGCCAGGCTCAGCTGGTCGTCAGGGACGATGACCCGGCAGGCCTTCTGGCCGGGGACCAGGGTCACGGAGATGACGTCGGCGGGAGACAGGGCGGCCTTGACATACTCGCAGGGATCCTCGCTCCACACAACGATGTCGATCTTCTCGCCGTGGAGCTCGTCCACGACCGCGCCCACACGGCCGCCTCTGGGGCCGACGCAGGCGCCCACGGGATCCACGCCCTCCTTGGTGGCACGGACGGCCATCTTGGAGCGGGAACCGGCCTCACGGGCAATGTGACGGATCTCCACCTCGCCGGACTTGATCTCGGGAGTTTCCAGTTCGAACAGGCGGCGGACCATGTTGGGATGGGTCCGGGACACCCGGACGGAGGGACCGCGGTTGGTGCTGTGGACCTCCAGAACGAAGACCCGGATGGTCTGGCCCTCGGTGTAGGATTCGCCGGGGATCTGCTCGGCAGCCCGCAGCAGCACGTCGTAGGCATCATTGCCCTGGCCGATGCGGACGATCAGATCGCCGTTGGGCTCCTTGCGGTAAACGACGCCGGTGAGCATCTCCTGGTTCTTGGAGGAGTAGTTCTCGTAATTGGACTTGTTCTCCACCTCGCGGATACCCTGGATAACCACCTGCTTGGCGGTCTGGGCGGCGATGCGTCCGAAGGAGCCGATCTTGATGGGCACCCGGAGGTTATCACCCACCTGGACGTTGGGCTCCAAGTTCCGGGCGGCGTCGATGTGGATCTCCTGGGCGGTGTCCAGCACAGTCTCCACAACGGTCTTGTTCTGGTACATCAACAGGCCCGATTCGCTCAGCTCCACGAACACGTTGTCGTCCACCACGTCCTTGCGGTCCTCCTGGTCCTTGCGGTACGCGTTGACCAGTGCCCGCTTCAGACGGTCCACCATATATTCCACGGGAATGCCCTTGATCCGTTCCAGCTCACGCAGGCTCTCGAAGATCTCTGCGCCCACATTCACCTCGGGGGCTTTCTTGCCCTTTCTGGCTCTGGTATTACCTGCCATTTTCTTACCTCCTATTAGAATTCCACGCGAAGCCGCACCAGCGCGACCTCAGATTTTTCAAATGTAATGGTTTCCTTGCCGCACTCGGCGGTGACGCGGCCGTCTTCGTAGCCCCGCAGCACGCCGGGCAGCTCCTTCAGCCCGTTTCTGGGCCGGTAGAGCTTGATCATGATGGGAGAGCCCATAAACCGCTCAAAATCACTGGGCCGCTTCAGCGCCCGTTCCAGACCGGCGGAGCACACCTCGAAATGATAGCTGCCCTCGATGGGGTCCTTCTCATCCAGGATGGGGTCCACCGCCCGGGAGATGGCCTCGCAGTCGGAGATGTCCACGCCGCTTTCCTTGTCGATGTAGAGCCGGAGGAAGTAATCGGCCCCCTCCCGGACATATTCCACATCCCAAAGCTCGCAGCCGTGCGCCTCGACCACCGGCCGGGCAAACCCGGCAACGATTTCTGTAACTTTCATATAACACGCCTTTCTTCATGTAAAAAGAGAGGGGCTTAACTCCCCTCTCTTTCGTAAACTATACGCTAGATACTGGCATTATAGCACCCGCGCGGACGATTTGCAAGAGGATTTTGAAAGATTTTCGAACTTTTTTACAGTTTGTTCCCATTTTTCCGGTTCAATTCCCCGGAGCAATGTATTTTTCTTCCCACTCACAGTCAAAAAAGTTGCTCGTTTTTTCCATGGGGCAGCCCTGGAACATATCCACCGCCAGGGTCTTCAGAATCTCCACAGGCTCCAGGCCCTCCAAATAGAAGTCCGGGATTCCCTCCTCGCCCACCAGCGCGCCCACGATGGCACCCGCCACAGCGCCCACGGCGGCGGAGTCGCCGGAATGGTTCACCGCGGCGATCAGGGCCTCGTCCAGGCTCTTCGGGTGGAGGATCGCCACATACACAGCCCCCGCCAGCACCCGGGCGGACGTATCGCACCAGATCTGGTCCAGCGCCTCCGGCTCCGGCGTTCCAGGCGTCCCCGCCAGGGCCACCGCCGCCTGAAGATGGAGGCACAGCTCGTTTACCGGCTTGGGATAGTCGTGGCCGAACTCGCTTTTCAGCATGGCGATGGTGTCCTTCGTCACCGTCCGTAGATCCCGGTCCCCGTCCCAGGTGATCCGGCTGATGATATAGGACAGCGCCGCCCCCGCCAGGAAGGCCAGCGGGTTCCCATGGGTCAGGGCCACCACCTCCGCGCCCAGGCGGACCACCTCGGACCGTTCCAGCCGGTCCGGGTCGAAGAACAGGCCCACAGGGATGGCGGCGGTGAGGGAGCCGGGGGTCTGATAGCGGTTGCGCTGCTCCTCCATGGTGCCGAGGGCCCCACGGTTCAGGGTGTCCAGCATCAGATTATCCATGCACCGGCGGAAGCGCAGCTCCTGCTCCCCGGTGATCCAGCAGTTTTTGGAAATGTTCGGCATGGTGCGGTAGCCCTGGAACCTGGCCCACTCCTGCTCGGCCAGGGCCACATACCGGACATAGGGCGCCATGACACCCCGCATCTGTCCCTGGGTCACGCCCATCAGCAGACCGTTGCAGGCATAAGCCGCGATTTGCGTATAAGAAGTGACGTAAGCGTATCCGTTCACCAGATCATACCCCAAAAGGCCGTTGGGGCCGTAATTGTCCCGGATCTGTTCCATGGACTGATTGCTCACCGTATAGCCCAGGGCGTCCCCCGCCGCCAGGCCCAGCAGGCACCCTCTGAATGCCGCAAGCCGATTCTCCATCCGTTTTTCCTCCGCGAAATGCTCATTTGGTTTTATTATAATGTGGGACCGGTGAAAAGGCAAGGGTTTCCGCCGTCTCCGCCGCGGTTTTTTCCGGGAGCGAAAGAGGGCGAGAAATGCTGTTGCCTTTTGCCCGGGAAAATGGTATAATGATTTGTACTTATCCCCAAGGAGGCTCCCTATGCGCAAATTCTTCCAGGAATTTCTGGATTTCTTTAAAAAAGGAGATATGATCCTGCTGGCCCTGTGCCTGCTGACCACCGCCTTTGGCTGCGTAGAGATCGCCAGCGCCACCGCCTGGATGGGCGCTGCCCGAAACGTGATCACCCAGCTTGTGGCCGCCGGAATGGGCGTGGCGCTTTACGCCGTCATCTCCTCCATCGACCTGGACTACATTCTGGAGCACCGGGTGGCGTTGTTCCTGTTCAACTGCTTCCTGCTGCTGCTCCTGATCCCCTTCGGCACCGACAACGAATCCGGCAACAAGAGCTGGCTGGATTTCCCCTTCCTGCCCATCCAGATCCAGCCCGCCGAGATCTGCAAGATCACCTTCGTCATCATCATGACCTCGGTCATGTCGTCCCATCAGAGCCGCCTGTCCAACTGGCGCTCCATCTTACATATGGGCTTCCATCTGATGGCGCTGGTGGGTCTGAACATGATCCTCTCCGATGACGCGGGCGTTTCCCTGATCTTCGTGTTCATCTTTGTCGGCATGGCCTTCGCCGGCGGCGTCTACTGGGGCTGGTTCGCCCTGGGCGGCGGCCTGATCGCCGTGGGCGTGCCCGTCCTGTGGAATTATGTGATGGACGAATATCAGCGCAAGCGGTTCCAGGTGCTCTGGGACCCCAGTCTGGACCCCCTGTCCATCGACGAGCGCTACCACACCAACCAGAGTCTGCTCAGCCTCACCGGCGGCGGTCTCACCGGCCAGGGCTTGTTCAACGGCTCCCGGACCAAGGTCCACGCCCTGAACGCCCAGCATACCGACTTCATCTTCTCCGCCATCGGCGAGGAGATGGGCTTCCTGGGTTGCCTGGCGGTGATCGTGCTGGAATTCGCCATCATCGCCCGGGTCATCTATGTGGGTACCCGGACCCCGGATTTCGCCCGGCGGGTGGTCTGCTTCGGCTGTGCCTCCGCGCTGATCTTCCAGGTTCTGATCAACGTGGGCATGTGCATCGGCCTGACCCCCGTTATCGGCCTGACCCTCCCCTTCATCAGCTACGGCGGCTCCTCCATTCTGTCGCTGTACGCCATGCTGGGTCTGGTCTCCGGCGCCTACGCAAGGCCGACGCCAGGCAAACAGGGTTTGTACGTCCAGCCCCCACGATAACAAATTTTTGTCAGCCGCTCCGTTTGGGGCGGCTGATTTTTTGCTGCCGTGCCGGATTTCTTCCCTCATTTTCAATTTTCCATTTTCAATTGTCCATTGAATAAAACCGCCTCCGCTGACAAACACTACCTCCGAACACCAAATTCAGGAGGGATTTCTATGTCCTGTCAATCCAAGCTCCCCTTTCGGCTGGCGGCCCTGGCCCTGTGCGCCCTATTGCCCGCCGCCCGGGCAGAAGCCGCCGAAGTGGACGCCGGGGAAAGCTACTGCTTCTCCTGCGCTGATTTTTCCGGGGAGGAATCGGCCCTGGCCGGTGTCTGCATCACCGGCCTCCCCGGAGAAAGCCAGGGGACCATTCTCCTCGGAGACCGGGTCATCCGCTCTGGCGACATCCTCACTGCCGACCAGCTGGCAATGATGGTCTTCGCTCCGGCGGATTCCGACGCCGACGCCATGGCGGCGGTGAGCTACCTGCCCATCTTTGCGGACGGCGTCGGCAGCGAAGCCACTGTCACCATCTCCATCCGGGGTAAGGAGAACAATGCCCCCGTGGCCGAGGACTCCGCCGCCGAGACCTACAAGAATCTCCCCAGTGAGGGGCTGCTGAAGGTCTCGGACCCCGAGGGGGAGGCGCTGGTCTTCACCATCACCCGGATGCCCAAGCGGGGCCAGATCATCATCCGGGAGGACGGCAGCTACCTCTACACCCCGGAAAAGAATAAGGTGGGCACCGATTCCTTCACCTACACCGCCACGGACCCGGCGGGGAACGTCTCCCGGGAGGCCACCGTTACCATTAAAATTCTCAAGCCCACGGACAGCCTCCAATATACCGACACCGCGGGGCTCTCCTGCCGGTTCGCGGCGGAGTGGATGCGCAACACCGGCATCTTCTCCGGGGAGACCGTCAGCGGGCAGCTCTGCTTCTCCCCTGACGAAACCGTCACCCGGGGCCAGTTTCTGGCGATGCTGATGGAGACCTTGGAGCTTCCGGTGGACAGCTCCGTCACCGAGACCGGCTTTCTGGACGACGCGCCCCAATGGCTGAAGCCCTATCTGGCGGCAGCCCTCCGATCCGGGATCATCACCGAGCTTCCCTGTGACGGCGGGGTGGTCTTTCGTCCCGGGGACGCCGTGACGGGTCAGGAGGCCGCAACCCTGATCCGGGGAGCGCTGGAATTCGCTGTACCCACCGCTTTGGAGGAAGACGGGACCATCGCCGCCTGGGCCGCCGACTCCCTGGCGGGACAGAGCGGCAGTCTGTCGCTTCCTGAAGGAGAAGAAGCCATGACCCGGGCGGAGGCTGCCGAAGTGCTGTATCAGATCAGCAAGGTCCAGCATTCCTCCCCCGCTCTGTCCGCCCTGTTCAGCCAGTAACTTTCCGCCGGAGGCACACCGCCTCCGGCTTTGTTCACACAATCTTCATTGACATTCAGAGTGGAAAGTGGTATGCTTGTTTCGCTAATTATGTACCGAAAACAACTTTTTTCGGAATCTATCCCAAGGAGAATTTTATGAGCTTTACTTATCGCGGCCTGAAGGCCGAAATGGACCGTCACATCGTCACTTCCGAAGAGATCGACCACCAGATCGAGCGACTGCGCCAGCAGAACCCCCGGATCGCCCTGATCGAGGACCGCCCCACTGAGCTGGGCGACGAAGTCATCCTGGACTACGCGGGCTTCTGCGACGGCGTGCAGTTCCCCGGCGGCACCGCCGAGCATCAGAGCCTGGTGCTGGGCAGCGGAATGTTCATCCCCGGCTTCGAGGAGCAGCTGCTGGACAAGGTCCCCGGCGAGGAGGTCACCGTCCACGTCACCTTCCCCAAGGAGTACCACGCTCCCGAGCTGGCAGGCAAGGAAGCCGAGTTCCGCTGCAAGCTCCACCAGATCCGGGTGAAGACCGAGCACGCCCTGGACGACACCTTCGCCAAGGAAGTGGGCAACTGCGACACCCTGGAGGAGATGCGCGCCAAGCTGGGCGAGAGCCTTCAGGCCTACACCGACCAGCGGGGTGAGATGGACCTGCAGGACCGGCTGATCCGTCAGGCCGCTTCCACCCTGGACTTTGCCCCCACCGAGGAGCAGATCAGCGCCGAGCTGGATGAGCAGATGCAGAACCTCTCCGCCCAGCTGGCCCAGCAGGGTCTGAACCTGGAAATGTACTGCCAGTTCATGAACACCACCGAGGAGAAGCTCCGGGAGGACGCCCGTCCCGGCGCCGAAATCTCCGTCCGGGTCCAGGCCGCCATCGAACTGATCGTGGAGATGGAGGGCCTGGAAGCCTCCAAGGAGGAGATCGGCGAGGCCGTGGCCGTCATCTGCCGTCAGAACAACATGACCGTCGAGCAGCTCAAGCCCTACTACGACGCCGAGTTCGAGGCTGCCGTGGTCCGCAGCGTGCTGACCAGCAAGGCCATGCGCCTGGTCCGTGACGCCGCCGAGATCACCGAAATCTAAAATTCCTTTGAACATCTTGCACACACATTGTCCTGTTTCTTCGGGGCAATGTGTGTGTTTTTGCTATAATACCAACAAAAAAGTCAAACCGATATTTTTTGAACGATTTTGCTGTTGACTTATGCTGTAAACGGTGCTACAATACTCTCGTACCGATAAATAATTATCGATATATGGTGCTGGGCGTCACTTGAGATTTAAGTGCGGCACCATCCACACTTTTTTCTTTCGGGGTGATCTAAGGCCCCGAAGGCATTTATGAGGAGGAAAACATACTATGGCAATCACTTTTGTTGATGGCAAGTACGTGAATCCCGAGAACGGCCGCGTTACTCTGGATCCCACCATGTACAAGGACTGGCAGATCGCCGAGGAGGCAGAAAAGACCCTGCCCTCCGTCGACTACTTCCGCGAGAAGCTGGGCCTGCTGCCCGACGAGATCATCCCCTACGGCAAGACCCCCAAGATCGACTTCATCAAGGTCATGAACCGTCTGAAGGATAAGCCCGACGGCAAGTTCATCGAAGTTACCGCCGTCACCCCCACCCCCTTCGGCGAGGGTAAGTCCACCGTTTCCCTGGGCCTGATCGAGGGTCTGGGCTACATCGGCAAGAATGCCGGCGGCGCTCTGCGTCAGCCCTCCGGCGGCCCCACCATGAACGTTAAGGGTACCGCAGCCGGCGGCGGCAACGCTCTGCTGATGCCCATGACCGAGTTCTCCCTGGGCCTGACCGGCGATATCAACGACATTATGAACGCGCACAACCTGGCTATGGTGGCTCTGACCGCCCGTATGCAGCACGAGCGCAACAATAGCGACGAGTGGCTGGCAAAGAAGGGCCTGCGCCGTCTGGACATTGACCCCAAGCGCGTGGAGATGGGCTGGGTCATCGACTTCTGCGCACAGTCCCTGCGTAACATCATCATCGGTATCGGCGGCCGTCTGGACGGCTTCATGATGGAGTCCAAGTTTGGCATCGCCGTCGGCTCCGAGCTGATGGCCATCCTGGCTGTCGCCAAGGACCTGAAGGACCTGCGCGAGCGTATCGGCAAGATCGTCGTCGCTTACTCCAAGTCCGGCGAGCCTGTCACCACCGAGGATCTGGAAGTTGCCGGCGCCATGACCGCCTGGATGCGGAACGCCATCAACCCCACCATGTGCTACTCTGTCGAGCATCAGCCCGTTCTGATCCACGCCGGTCCCTTCGCCAACATCGCCATCGGCCAGTCCTCTGTTATCGCTGACCGTCTGGCTCTGAAGCTGTTCGACTACCACGTCACCGAGTCCGGCTTCGCCGCCGACATCGGCTTCGAGAAGTTCTGGAACGTTAAGACTAGACTCTCCGGCCTGACCCCCAACGTTTCCGTTCTGGTTGCTACTGTCCGCTCCCTGAAGATGCACGGCGGCGGTCCCAAGGTCACCCCCGGCGCCCCCCTGCCCAAGGAGTACACTGAGGAGAACCTGGAGCTGCTGGAGAAGGGTACCTGCAACCTGTTCCACCACGTCAACACCATCAAGAAGTCCGGCATCACTCCCGTCGTCTGCATCAACCGGTTCTACACCGATACCGACGCCGAGGTTGCCCTGCTGAAGAAGCTGTGCGCCGAGCGCGGTGTCCGCTGCGCCGAGTCCAACCACTGGCGTTACGGCGGCGAGGGCGCTGCTGAGCTGGCTCAGGTCGTTGTCGAGGCCTGCGAGACCAAGAACGAGGTCAAGTTCCTGTACGATCTGGAGATGCCTCTGCGTCAGCGTGTTGACCTGATCGCCCGTGAGGTCTACGGCGCCGACGGCGTTGACTGGGCTCCTCTGGCTGTCGAGAAGGCCAAGCGCTTCGAGACCGATCCCAAGTACGCCGACTACTGCACCATGATGGTCAAGACCCATCTGTCCCTGTCCGACGATCCCACCAAGAAGGGTGTTCCCACCGGCTGGCGTCTGTACGTCCGCGACATTCTGGAGTACGGCGGCGCCAAGTTCCTGTGCCCCATGGCCGGCACCATCTCCATGATGCCCGGTACCGCTGCTGACCCCGCATACCGCCGTGTCGACGTGGACGTCGAGACTGGCAAGGTCTCCGGCCTGTTCTAATTCCTTACTTACCGAAAGCACAGGCGGTTCGCCGCCTGTGCTTTTCCTGCTGAAAGCAGGAAAAGCAGTGAAAAAGTAATAGTGAATAGTGAAGAGGTGTTGTATGCCCATCGGGCATACATAAAAATCATTGGCGAAGCCAATACCTCACCTATTCACTATTCACTCTTACTTATTACTTCATTTTCGACGAAAAGGAGAAAATCATTATGGATATGACTATGGAAACCTGCCGCAAGTTTGTGGAAGTCCTGGCCTCTGACGCTCCCGCTCCCGGCGGCGGCGGCGCTGCCGCTCTGGTGGGCGCCATCGGCACCGCTCTGGGCAACATGGTCGGCTCCCTGACCGTGGGCAAGAAGAAGTACGCCGACGTGCAGGACGAGATCATCGCCCTGAAGGCCAAGTGCGACGCTCTGCAGAAGGAGCTGCTGGACCAGGTTGAGGCGGACGAAGTAAACTTCCTGCCCCTGGCTAAGGCCTACGGCATCCCCAAGGACGACCCCAACCGGGACGCCGTCATGGAGGAGGCCACCATTATCGCCTGCTCCACTCCCATGAAGATCATGGAGCTGTGCTGTGAGGCCATCGACTGCATTGCGGTCTTCGCCGCAAAGGGCAGCCGTCTGGCTGTTTCCGACGCGGGCTGCGGCGCTGTTTGCTGCAAGGCCGCGCTTCAGGCCGCTTCCCTGAACGTGTTCATCAACACCAAGACCCTGAAGAACCGGGAAGTCGCTGAGGAGATGAACGCCAAGGCTTTGGGCATGATGGACAAGTACTGCGCCATCGCCGACGAGATCTTCGCTTCTGTGAAAGCAGGATTTGGCGTGTAAGCCCCCGATATCGATATCTTTTTATTGACACACTCCCTGAAACGCAATATAATGGTGTCAGGTAATGCTGCCATTATCTGACACCTCATACAACCTATCTACATTTTCTGGAGGATATCAACCATGGCTAAAATTCTTTCCGGTAAGGAAGTTTCCGATGCCCTGAACGCCAACCTGATCGAGCGCGCCGCCGCTCTGAAGGAGAAGGG
>JBGVDK010000049.1:0-3551 GCA_045119355.1 Faecousia sp. | reverse complement strand
GCTGGTCGGCCCTCCCGGCACCGGCAAGACCATGCTGGCCAAGGCCGTGGCGGGTGAGGCGAATGTGCCCTTCTTCTCCATCTCCGGCTCCGAGTTCGTGGAAATGTTCGTGGGCATGGGCGCCAGCAAGGTCCGGGACCTGTTCAAGCAGGCCAAAGAAAAGGCCCCCTGCATCGTCTTCATCGACGAGATCGACGCCATCGGCCAGAAGCGGAACGCAGGCTCCGGCATGGGCGGCAATGACGAGCGGGAGCAGACCCTGAATCAGCTGCTCACCGAGATGGACGGCTTCGAGGGCAACTCCGGCGTCATGATCCTGGCGGCCACCAACCGTCCCGAGTCCCTGGACCCCGCGCTGACCCGGCCCGGCCGGTTCGACCGGAGAGTTCCCGTGGAGCTTCCCGACCTGGATGGCCGGGAGAAGATCCTCCGGGTCCACGCCAAGAAGGTGAAGATCGCAGATGACGTGGACTTCAACAAGGTAGCCCGTATGGCTTCCGGCGCGTCCGGCGCGGAGCTTGCCAACATCGTCAGCGAGGCCGCATTGAGAGCCGTCCGCTCCGGCAGAAAGTTCGCCACCCAGGCGGATCTGGAAGAATCCATCGAGGTGGTCATCGCCGGATACCAGAAAAAGAACGCCATCATGTCCGACAAGGAAAAGATGGCTGTCGCCTACACCACCGAGCAGTGCGCCGTGTATTATGAGGAAATTCTGGAGTTCTCCGACTCCACTTATGAAGACAACCTGGTGACTCTGGGCTGCCTGGAACTGGACGCCCCCGCCTCCATCAGCCTCTACGCCGCCACCTTCGAGAGTAAGGACGTCATTGAGGAAGCCATCGAGTGCTACAACGAGGGTGTGGAAGAAATCAAGCAGATCCAGTACACCGACTACGTGGGCATCATGATGAGCTCCGTCACCTCCATCATCAACGCCGTGACCTATGTGCTCATCGCCTTTGTTGCCATCTCCCTGGTGGTCTCCTCCATCATGATCGGCGTCATCACCCTGATCTCCGTTCAGGAGCGGACCAAGGAGATCGGCATCCTCCGGGCCATCGGCGCCTCCAAGAAGAACGTTTCCAGCATGTTCACCGCGGAGACCGCCATCATCGGCTTCACCTCCGGCGCCATCGGCGTAGGCGTAACCTGGCTGCTGTGCTTCCCCATCAACGCCGTCATCCAGCACCTCACCGGCATTCCCAACCTGAAGGCCTACCTTCCCTGGCAGACCGCGCTGGTCCTGGTGGGCATCAGCATCCTGCTGACCCTGTTCTCCGGCATCATCCCCTCCCGCTCCGCCGCCAAGAAGGACCCCGTGGTGGCCCTGCGGACCGAATAAGAATAAGTACCTCCTAAAGGAAAAAGACCTCATGCTCAAGCCCTGGGCATGGGGTCTTTTCGTTTGATTTTCTTTCTTTTGGTCAGACTATTCCAAAACAAGGAGGTCTTCTCATGCAATTTCTCACGATTTTCCTGACCACGGTCTGCTCCTACGGCGTGCTGTTTCTCCTGGCGAAGATCGTCGGCCACAAGCAGATCGCCCAGCTGGATTTCTTCGACTATATCACCGGCATCACCATCGGCTCCATCGCCGCAGAAATGGCTACGGAGCTGGAAGAGCCCTGGAAGCCTCTGACCGCCATGGTGATCTACGGTCTCATAAGTCTTGCCTTAAGCATCCTCTCCAACAAATGCCCCCGGCTGCGCAAGTATATCAACGGCACCCCAACCATCCTCCTGGACCACGGGAAGCTCTACCGGGAGAACTTCAAGAAGGCCAAGCTGGACCTCAGCGAATTTATGGTCATGTGCCGCCAGCAGGGCTACTTCGACCTGACGGCCATCGAGACTGCCGTATACGAATACTCCGGCAAGCTCACCATCCTCCCGGTGAGCGACCAGCGTCCGGCGACGCCCCAGGACCTGAACCTGAAGCCGGACCAGGAGCTGCTGTTCACCGAGCTGATCATGGACGGCCGGGTGCTGGATGGAAACCTGAAGCGGATGGGCCTGGACATGACCTGGCTGGACAAGCAGCTGAAAAAGAACCGGGTCCACAGTCCCAAAGAGGTGTTCCTCGCCCTCTGCGACCGGAACGGGAAATTCGTCCTGTTCCGGAACACCTCGGATTCGGAAAAATGAGGGTTACTCCTTCTTTTTCTGCTCCATCTGGGCCTTATACTTTTTGCCCACATTCAGCCCGGACTGGACGCTGGTGCACCGCTTGATGGTGTCCGCGCCGAAGCGGCTGTTGATGGCGTCATAGGCCTTGTCCAGCCGCCGGGCCTTCTCCCGGCTTTCATCCGGAAAAAGGGAAAGCTGGGGTGTCTCCTCCCGGGTCAGCTCCGTCAGGGCCACGCCCAGAAGCCGCAGGGGCGTATGTCCGTCCCAGAGCTCAGCGAAAAGCTGCTTGCAGAGCCGGTACACCTCACCGGAAATGTCCGTGGGATTCATCAGCTTCTTCTGGTGGGACCGGGTCTTGAAGTCGTTGGAACGAATAGACACGGCCACGCAGTAGGCCTTCACCCCGTCAGCGCGCATCCGGGCGGTAACGCTGTCCGTCAGAGCCAGCAGCACCTTGTGGGCCTGCTCCGCCGTCATCACGTCCTCTTCCAGGGTGGTGGAGACGCTGTAGCCCTTGGCCTCCTCCGGCTCCGAGAGCACCGGGGACGGATCGATGCCGTTGGCGTAATTGCGGAGCTGCTGTCCCAGCTTCACGCCTACGATCTTCTGAATCCGCTCCAGAGGGGTATTCGCCAAATCCCCGTGGTCCGGATCCGGGCCTTTTCCAGCTTCTCCGCCGTAGAGGCGCCCACGGTGAACAGCTCCCGAACGGACAGAGGCCACATCTTCGCCGGGATCTCCCGGTGGAACAGGGTGTGGATCTTATCCGGCTTTTCAAAGTCGCTGGCCATCTTCGCCAGGATCTTGCAGTCGGCGATGCCGATGTTCACCGTGAAGCCCAGCTCATTGCGGATCCGGTCCTGGATACACATACCATAATTATACCACTAAAAAGGGAAAGTCAAGCGAAATATTAGCTTTTTTATATATTTCAGCACTAAATTATGCATAGGAATCCGAAAAAACATACAGTTGAAGCAATACGCCAAACAAAATTTTCGCGCAAGATTCATCAGAAATTCATCAGCTGAAAATTCAGCCCAAAGCCTTGCTACTTTTGAAGGCCGAAAATATAAGAAAAAGTCCTGAAATCATAAGATTTCAGGACTTTTCGTGGTCCGAGTGCCGAGATTCGAACTCGGGGCCTCTTGAACCCCATTCAAGCGCGATACCAAACTTCGCCACACCCGGATATTCACTTCGCTTAACGCTCAAATATATTAGCACATCCCAAGGAAAAAATCAAGTCCTTTTTTCAAAAAATTCCATCTTTTTCTCTGTCAGTGCTCCCCTGCCCTGCCGCAAAAGATCCCCCGGCCAATATGGCCGGGGGATCCGGATCGATCTTACAGTCCTCAGAACAGACTGCCCTGGCGGGCAGTCTGCCCGGAGTTATTCAAAATCAATCTCTTTCGGGAGCTTAG
>JBGVDK010000048.1:0-10533 GCA_045119355.1 Faecousia sp. | reverse complement strand
CCGAGGCTCTGGCCGGTCTGATCTCCGACGAGGAGCTGAGCGAAGACTACATCATCCCCAAGGCATTCGATCCCAGAGTCGGCCCCGCTGTTGCCGCCGCTGTCGCCGAGGCAGCCCGCCGCACCGGCGTCGCCCGCATCTGAATCCGGAAGGGTCCGCCGTCTTCGGACGGGAGGCTCCCACATAAAAAAGCAAAGATCCCGGGATACGCTGCTGATCGGCGTACCCCGGGATTTCGTTTCGGTTGGGATTGCTCCTCGGGAAAGCTCCCGGAGGAGGTATTTTATGCGTCCTCTCCGCCGAGCCCGAAACGGGCGCAAAGGGCGGCAATATCCATTCTGTTCATCAGCTCCCAAACGTAATCCGCCATTTCCTGGGCGGATTTGCGGATGCTGCCCATCACCCAGATGCGCAGGACGAAGTAGCTTCCTCCGGCACTGTACAGCATCAGGAGCCGGATGTCCTCCGGGTTCAGATCCCTCAGGAGCGGGATCTGTCCATAGTCGTTCCAGATTTCCATGTAAATATCGCTGATGAAGCTGGCGAAGTCTGTGTCAGAGTTGTTCAGGATCAGCAGCCGCAGCAGATTTTTGTTTTCCTCCATGGACCGGCAAAGGGTTTCTAAGGCGAGCTTGGCGTCATCCACAGTTTGGGGCATGGGGACATCCTTCCGGATCTGGTGATAGAGATCCCTCTGAATGTCCATCAGCACGTCCCGGGGGATCTCGTAGTGCCGGTAGAAGGTCGCCCGGTTGACGCAGGCGTCCCGGCACAGCTCTGAAATGGTGATTTTGTCGATTTCCTTATCTTTTAACAGCCGCAGGAGGCTCTCCTTCAAAAGCCGCCGGGTGATGGCGACCCGCTGATTCTCCCGTTCCACGCAACTCCCTCCTGTAGGTATCAGTTTGTTTTGAATCATACAATTTGTATACTACAGAACGAACTGACGCCTGTCAATGGCTCGAACGGTACAATTTTCGGGATTTTGCCGCACTGGCATCAAGGTGTGCGCAATTCGTTATTGCCTGGAAAACGGGGCTGTATTAGAATAAAAATGAACATTTCCACAGGATAAAGGAGGGGGAGCTGTGAACCAGCCGCTGTTTCGTTTTGACCCGTACCCGGGAGGTGAGCGCCTATGATGCTCCGCAAAAAACTGCAAGCCGACGTCACGGCCCAGGGGGAGAAGGCCATCCGTGCCGTGTCCATCCCACTTCTCATCGGCGTCAACATCGTGACCCAATTGGTTACCCTTTGCATTTCCGCGAAAGGGAGCGTGTTCCCAGGCGCTGACGCCCTGATGTCCATCATCACCACCTGCTCCCAGATCATCGCGGGACTCTACGGCGTCACCATGGCGGGCTACACCTTTTTTCTCTCCCGGATCGACGCGCTGATGGCCTCCGACGCCACGCTGGACTATGTGGTGGGAAGCATCAAGAACCGGTTCAAATATCTGATCTGGTACATCACCTGCACGGTGCTGATGACCCTGTTTTTCAGCATTCTGCTGATGTATTTACCGGTCCCGGATGGAGAGGAGATCGGCTTTTTCTACCGGCTGTTCTGCAATGAATTTGTGCTGTTCGTGTGCTTCTCCATCGTGCTGATCCTGTACTACTCCATTCTGGTGATCAACCCCAACTGCGTGGAGAAGGAGGCCGCCAAGCTGAAAAAGAAGCTGAGCCGGGAGAATTCCCTGGGCAGCGCGGCGGAGTTCATCGCCCTGTATGACCGGATCGAGGGCGCCTGCAACGCGATGATTCCGGAAGCTGTGCTCCGTCAGATCCACGAAAACAGGGGGAACCGGTTTGAATACACCCTGGAGCTGCTGCATGAGCTTCGGCCCCAGCTTCGGGTTGTTCTGCCGGACCTGAACCGGATCCACCGGTATTACGAGTGTCTGGTCAACTGCGCGCCGCTGACGGCGTCCCGGGAGATGTGTCTCCTGGCCAGACGGGTCTGCGCCCTTCTGGAGGAGGGGAGCGTCCGGCGATCCTGAGTTCCATTTATATCAAAATCCGCCGTCACTGGGAGGCCCCCGATGACGGCGGATTTGTTTTTAGCTTATGCTGCTTCTTCGGGGGAAACGCCGCGCCGCGTAAGTCACATTCTATCCCTTCCTATGAAGCGGTCCGCTCACTTCATGATCATGTCCCGGTCGTCAGGCAGCGGTTTCAAGGGAGCCGAGGGCAGCGTCTGATACCAGTAAGCCACAGAGGTATAGTCATCATATCGGGGGCCGGTCCAGCCCAGATTGTCGAGGGTCATACGGAAGTTCTTTTCAAAATGGATGGGGTCCGCGATGTGGAAGCGGTACAGCAGAAACCGCTGCTGGCCGTTGTAGAAGGCGCGGTTGTCTCCCAGAATGGCATACATGCCGCTGTAAAGACCGCTGAAGGTCTGATATTGCTTGCTGTAGATGTCATTGCCGAAACCGTAGCTGCCGCCGAAATAATCCTCGGTGCCGGTGTAGTGGATGGAGGGGTATTGGTCGTCATCCAGATACATCCGGGCTTCGCCCTCTACCCAGCAGGTGTTGCTGCCGTTCATGCCGGTGGCCAGGGTCACGCCGACGAACTGGCCCTTCCCCTCCACACCGTCCAGAATGGTATAGCTGCGGCCCTTTTGGACCGGATGCTCCTGCCGGTAGGTCGCATGGAAATAGCCGGTGTTTTCCGGCAGGTCACCTTTGCAGCCGGCGATGATGTAGTACAGCTCCCGTTTTTCTTGGCCGCGGTTTTCCATGGTGATGCGGCAGTGTTTGTGGAAAGGCATCTCCCAGAAGCAGTTCAGGCCCCGTCCGGGCGCAACCAGGATCATGGAGGAATTCAAAACAGGGTATCTGCCGTCCCGGTCCTCAAAGTTTTCGTCGTAGGCACTGCCGAAAAAAGCAGAAATGGGGGCTTCTACGGAAGGATGGGGCTGATGATCCCAGTAGATCCGCAGGATAAAGCTGTGTCCCACATATCCGGTGAACCACATGGACTGGATTTTTCCGGGGCCGTCGGTATCCACCAGCGTGACGGTTTCTCCCGGCGCGATGGGGATGCAGGGGCGCAGCTTGGTGCAGTCTCCGCCCCGGGAGCCTCCGGCCCGGGCTCCGGTGGGATTCTCCGCGGAAAAGGCGAAGGTTTTCTCGTTGCTGATCATAAAGTAAGATGACATGGAAAAATCCTCCTTTTGTTTCGGATGGAAGGTCCGAACGGCTTACACATGAACGGGAATGTGAGAGGTCAGGGGATCATCAGGCGGATGTTTTCAAAAGAAGCGCTTCCCTCGGCCACGAACAGGCCGAATTTTCCACCGGTCCGGTCGTACATCCGGGTGCCCAGGGCGATGGTATCGTCCAGATACAGCAGCAGAATGCTGTCCTGCACAAAGATGCGCAGGTGGTAGCGCTTTCCGGCCTCCCAGGTGAAGGGCCGCTCCTGCTCCACCTCGTAGGGGAACATCTTTCCGCCGTCCTCATACATACGCAGGCCGGTTTTGTACTGCACCCGGTTCCGGTTCGGCTCAAAGAGCAGGTAATAGCCCATGGCGAAATCGTTGTCCAGCTGAAGGGCGATGCCGAATTCCCGGGGCGCTTCCGTAAAGCAAACATCCATTTCCAGCTTGCACAGGGCGGGGACCCGGTCCATCAGCAGGCTGGCGTAGGCATAGGGAGAGCAAACGGAGGCACCGGTATCCGTGAGGACCCAATCTCCGTTCATGGGGCAGAAGCTGGGCTGGACAGGGGAAGCGAAGGCCTGATCCACAGCTTCGGGAGGGGTGACGCAGAGGGTGCCGTCTTTTCGCTGGATCAGCTGGTGGACGATCATGGTGCCGCCCCAGTCCCAGGTGTGGTAATCCTTCCCGGGGAGGTTTGGGGGATCGAAATTCCAGATGTTCCGCTCCCTGGTGGGGTTCCAGCCGTAGAGGAAGTGGTCGTTTCCGTTGGTGCCGTGCTTGGCGGCATAGAAACAGCGGGTGTCGAAGGTATCCACCTTGGGGGTGATCCAGGGACCCTTGGGAGAGCGGCTCATCCGGTAGAGGGTCTGGAACCGATCCGTATATACAGAATAGGTCAGATACCACCAGTCGCCCCACTGGAACAGATCCGGGCATTCGTGGGCGCTCTGGTTGACCCCGGGAGCGTAAAGAGGCCGACGGTATTCCCAGTGCTTCAGATCCCGGGAGACGCACAGGCCGACGCAGCCCTTGCGCATGGTCCGGCCCCGTTTCTGGGCGGACAGGAGCATCCACCAGCACTGTTCCTCCTGGCACCAGATCACATGGGGGTCCCGCCAGTCGCTCATTTCGTAAATGTCTCCGTCGGGGGAGAAGGTATCCTCCGGATGCTCCTGCCAGTTTTTTAAGTCTGTGCTGGTAGCGTGGCAGACCAACTGGCGGGGATAGGGGTAGTCCGGGAACTGGCAGTAAAACATATGGTACAGCCCGTCGTGCAGGAGGACGGAGCCGGTGCCGCCGTGGATCCCGGTGCGGTATTCTCCGTAAAAATGCAGATGGTCTTTGGTGGCTACATGGCTCCAGCCGTTGCCCAGGTAGAACAGCTTGAACTCCCCGTCTTCATAATAGGGGATGATATCGCCGATCCGGCCTTCCGGCGGCGTGTAGAAAATCCGGTGGTTTTCCATAGAAATGGTACCTCCTTTTTCGGGTTAGTCGGCCTGGGGATATGCGGCATCCATTTCCCACAGGGTCAGCCGGTCAATGTCTCCCTGAACCTGGAAGAAACGGCTGTCCGGGAAATAGTTGCGCAGGGTAACGGACTTGGTATCGTTCAAGTAAAGTTCCAGCATGGAGTGGTCCAGATAGCAGGTGAAACGGATGGGCTCGCCGCCGATGTCTACATCATCCTCGGGACCGCGCCAACGGCCGATCTCCTCTCCGGCGGCGTTTCACACACCAAGATGGCGGCGGCTCCGGTCATAGCGGACCGTCAGCGGCTCCTCGCCGCCGCACAGGTGAATTGACGCGGTATCCCCGCGGGCGGTCAGTTCCAGCGCCAGCCGATTGCCGGGTTTTTCCGCAAGCGGAACGTTGATGGCGTCCGTTTCCACGGATTCCAGGTCCAGCAGGACCGCCTTTTTCAGAGAAGCGATCTCCCGGATGGGCCGCACGCCCAGATCGCCATTTTTCCAGAACAGCTCCACCGGCAAGCCGCCGTTGTGGGCCCAGCCTGCGTGGAGTTCGGCCTGAAAGCCTCGATGGCCCTGGGCGATGGTGAACAAAACGCTTCTGCCGTCCGGGGTCACGAAGCCGCTGGGACCGGTGAAGGTGCCCCGGCCAAGGTCCACAAGACGGGCTTTTTCGTGCATTTTTTCGAAATGCCGGGTATGGGGGTCCCAGTGACCCAGGAAATAGTAGGTCTCCACAATGTCGCCCTCGATCTGGCAGGCGCACAGCAGCAGGGCGTGGCAGACGATGGTTCCCATTTCGTCCTTCAGCGGCAGCAGAACGGGAAGCTCCCAAACATGGCCCACTTCGGGATTGATGGAGAAATCGTAATCCACCAGCATTCCGTGGCAGGTCCAACCGATGCCATCAGAGGAAGAATACAGCGCAGCGTTGCCGCCGCCGTTTTCCTCGTCGCCGGTACCTACCAGCATGAAGTATTCACCGGTTTCCAGCCACACGAAGGGATCCCGGAACTCGCCCATCCAGCCGATGTTCTGGGTCTGGATGTGGGCGGCACTCTGCTTCCAGCGCAGCAGCCGACCGTCGCAGCCGGGTTCCGGCGTGGCCAGAGCCACGAACTGGTTGGGGAATTCCCGGTCGCTGCCGCCGGTGAAGTAAATCCGGGGAACACCCTCTTTATCCACCAGGGAGGAGCCGGACCAGCAGCCGTCGGGGGCAATGGCGCCGCCCTCGGGGGTCAGGGCCAGGGGCGCGTCCTGCCAGCGGACCATGTCCCGGCTGTACAGATGGCCCCAGGAGAGGTGATCCCAGATGGGCGCGTGGGGGTTGGCCTGGTAGAAAATATGATACCAGCCGTCATAGAACATGGGCCCGTGGGGTTCGTTCATCCATTTTCCCGGAGGGCACAGGTGATACCGGGGACGGTGGGGATCGTCTTTGTAAGCCTCCCGCCGGGGCATGGCAGCGGCCAGGACCTCCGGCTGTTCCTCGCCGGTGTACCACTCTCGATGGAGGGCAAGAATGTCCGCTTCCTTCCAGGCGAAGCCGTCGATTTGCAGCCACTGAAGGAAGCCGTAGTACAGGCCGAAGGGCATGGTCTCCCCGGTGAACCGGAAGCCGTCCACCCGCTTGCCCAGGTAGAAGGGCCCCTTGGGCATGGACAGCGCTGTATGCCGGGAGAACTGGCGGCGGTTGGAGAAAGCCCCGTTGACATACAGATCGCACCATCCACAATCCCCACGGAACACGATGGTCACGATGTTCACCATGCCGGGCCTTACATGAGCGTTGCAGGAGGAAAACTCCGCGCAGAAGCGTCCGCTGCCGAAGTGTACATGCACCCTGCCGCCCTTGTTCAGGATCACTTCCAGACCCCGCTGGGTCCGTTCGTCAAAATAAGAAAACAGACCGTCGCCGTGGGCGGAAAAGGTGGCCGGGAAGAAGCAAAGGCTCAGGGTAAACTGCTCTTCTTCCAGCTCCGGTATTCCTTCGCCCTGGGCGTACATGGAATAGCCGTCAAAGAGCAGTCCACTTTCCGTGCGGATGATCTGCCGGTTGAGAAAACCCTCCGGCGTGATCAGGGAAAGGGCAGGGGACAGGGGATTCAGTTCATACCGCATGGGGGTCACACTCCTTTTTGGGAGAATTGGGCTTCGATTTCAAAGGCTTCGTCCAGCTTGGGGTAGAGCAGGTGCATGGAGAAAAACACCGGGTACCAAAGACCCGTCACCGGCAGAAGCAGCAGCGTCCAGGGGGCGAACAGCACCAGCGCGATGATATAGAGGATCTCCAGGGCGGAGACTTTCAGCACCTTCCAGAAGTTCTGGAGGGCAAAGAGCAGACAGTTGCGCAGCCGGATGATCCCGCTCTGGCGGAACAGGACCAGCTGGGGCCAATACAGGTTCACGATGGAGAGAACCACCGCCATGGACAGCAGATAAAACACCACGGTCATGGCGGAGGGGGCGACGGTGGCCCACCAGAACAGCATCCCCATGAAGCAGTAGAGACCCGTCAGCAGGACCAGGACTGCACCGGGAATGAGGCTGCCCAGGGCGTTCTGCTTCCAGCTTTTGGCGTAGTTTTTCTTCCAGGGCATGGTGTCGTCCCGCATCCGGCGCAGGACGGAGTCATAAAGCCCCGAAAGGAAGGGGCCGAAGATCATGCCGCCGAGCAGGGAAGCGGGGATGAGCACGAGGATGCTGGATGTGGCGATGCCGAAGCCGATGCCCAGCGCCAGGGGGATCGCGCCCAGAAGGGTGATCAGATTGATGGTCAGCCACTCGCCGGTGTGCCGGGAGAGCAGCTGCTTGTAGCGGTTGAAGCCCACCTGACGGCGGTCATCCTGGTATTCCCGATCCTCGGGTATCAGAAGTCCCATGGTGTTCCCTCCTTGTTATGCGAAATGACAGTTGTTCAGAAATTCGGTCAGGGTCTGGGCCAGGTCGAGGCCGGTGCCCTCCACGGTGGTGATCTCCACGTCGATGGCGTAGGTGCCGATGACCGCCGTGGCGCTGATGCCTTCGTCAAAGGAGGCGTCCTCGCCCTGAAAGCGGTAGGGGATGACGGTGAAGGTGCCAAGGTCCAGCGCCAGCTCATAGGCTTCCTCGGTCAGGTAGCTTTCGGCGGCGATGCCCCGCCACTGGCTGGCGAGCTTTTCTGCTTCTTCGGTGGTTTCACAGCTGGAGAGCACCAGGAAAATCTGGGCCTGATAGCTGGTCTCGCCCTCGACGGTGCGCTGGGGCTCGCCCCAGATCCAGGAGGCGAAATACATTCCGGTGTCCGCCAGAAGGTCCTCGCTGCGCTGGCTTTCCCAGCCGGCCATGGGCTCTACGCCCATCACAGCGCCCACATTGGTCCAGTCCTCGCCCCAGGGGGTGCCGTCGGCGGCCGCCTCGGGGGTCTCGGGCAGGGAACAGCCCACAAATAGCAGGCTCAGACACAGGCAAAGGATGATCAGTTTCGGTTTCATATCAATGGCTCCCTTCTGTTACGGCGGCCCAGAGGGCTTCGCAGCCCTCCAAAAAGTCAGTGGTTTCCACGCTCCAGAAGCCCCGCCGGCCAAGGCTCAGGCCGGAAAGTTCTTCGGGAAGCTGCCCCAGGGCGGGGCAGTCGCTTAAGCACACGCTCATGTTCTCGACGCTGAAATCGTCGTCCGCCGGGAGACTGCCGTCGAAGCGGCACAGAACGTGCATTTCCAGCTGGAAATCGCTTACGTCTTCCAAAAGGAAGAAATAGCTGTCGCAGGACTCAATGTCGCCGATGAGCTGGGTCCAGGCGGCCTGGGCGAAGTAGAGGGAGTCGGAGTCGCCGGTGGAATAGCTCACATACTGATTCACCTGAACGAAGATCTCGCCGTCGCCGTTTTCGTCCTTACCCAGGGCGGCGAAGCGCTCCTGTAAGACGGAAACAGCCTCGTCGGAGAGGGCGGTGGTGCCCACCCAGGCG
The DNA here is from genome assembly GCA_045119355.1 of Faecousia sp. GTDB lineage: Bacteria > Bacillota > Clostridia > Oscillospirales > Oscillospiraceae > Faecousia. Next base: position 1,944 of record JBGVDK010000048.1, on the reverse strand, counting down.
ATGGAGTAGTCGGGCTTCATCTGCCCAACGCCCAGGGCGCTGCACAAAATGCTGACGCAGATGCCAAAGAGCACCAGGCCGATGACCACATGGTATTTGTAATAGTACCACCAATTTTTCCGCTGTTCGGCCTTGGTCAGGACCGGTTCCTCCCGGGGCTTGACGTCCCGGGCGGCCCACTTGTGATATTCGCTTGCCATATCCTTACCTCAATCCCGGGTGGTGCCGCCGCTGGCGTAGGTGACCGGCAGGCAGATCATGGCGGGCTGACTGGCCCGGTCCGGGTTCAGGACGATGCTGACGCAGGTCTGGGCGATCTGGACCACGGGCTGGACGATGGTGGAGCAGTGGTAGCGGTTGTCGTGCATCCGGCGCAGACCATCAAAACCGATGATCTGCACATCCTCGGGCACCCGCTGGCCCAGCTTTTCCAGCAGCTCACGCAGACAGCAGGCCATCCGGTCGGTGCCGCAGAAAAAGCCGTCGATGGTCAGCTTTCCTTTTTCCGTGTGGTCCAGGAGGAACTGCTCGAACCGGGGGTCGTCCTCGCTTGTTTCAATGAGTTCGATCACCTCGTAATCCAGCTTCTGGGCCAGGCAGTAGCTTTCAAAGCCCTGACGGCGCTTGTCCGTCTCGCCGGGGACGGAGGAGGCGGTGCGCATGAAGGCCAGCTTCCTGCAGCCCAGCTCCGCCAGCTTCCGGGCGGCAAGCTGGCCGCCGCCGAAGTTGTCCGATGCCACACAGGGCACCGTGGCGCTGAAATAACGGTCGATGGCCACAAAAGGCAGACTCTCATCGATGACCAGATTGGGACTGTAGGTCAGGCCGATGGCTCCGTCGACCTTGTTCTGCTGGATCATCTGGATGCAGGACTGCTCGGCCTGGGGGTCGAATTCGGTGATGAAAAGCATGGTGCGGCAGCCCCTCTGGGACAGGGCCTTGCTGATCTCGTGGCTCAGCAGGGAAAAGTAGGGGTGGATCAGGCTGGGGATCACCAGTGCCACACAGTTGGTCTTGTTGGTCTTCAGGCCCCGGGCATACTGATTGACCTGATAACCCAGCTTTTTGGCGGCCTCTTCCACTTTAACGCGGTAGCTTTCGCCCACGGGAATGCCGTTCATGACCTTGGAAACAGTGCCCAGAGCGACGCCAGCCTCCTTGGCTACGTCTTTCATGGTGGGCATGGAATTGTCGTTCTTCATAAAGTTCAATCCTTACTTCTTGCATGAAATGTTTCACACAAAATTCGCAGATTCTCTGCTGATACTTATTATAAATATCAAGCGATGAAAAGTAAAGTGTGAATTTCATGAAAATCTAGTGAAACGTTATTCTTGTTTGATTTGTGCAAAATGAAAGGTTTCCATTTGTGGAAAAGGGAAAATGCTGAAATAATCCTATAAAAGTTCTTGACTTTTTTGTAAACAGGACGTATGCTTTTAACAGAACCTAATGTAACGTTTCACGACGGCGGAAATCGAAGAGGAGGAAACGCTGTGATGAAACGTTATACGGGAATATCGGGGGCTGCCGCTTCAACGGCGCAGGCGAAAGGGATATCCCTTTCATCTTCCACCTGATCGGTGGAAGATGAAAACCATTTGAGATCCGCTTTCCATTTCACGCCAAAGGCCTGACAGTCTCCGGAAAAGGAAGTGAGTCAAATGCAAAAAACCAAGGCCTCCGGCCCCAAAGCCGTGCGTGTCGGCGGAAAGAGCCTGGGGCAGCGTCTGCGGGACAACTGGCAGATGTACCTGTTGCTGCTGATTCCGGTGGTGCTCACGCTGGTGTATAAGTACATTCCCATGTACGGCATCCAGATCGCCTTCCGGGATTACATGCCCGCCAAGGGCTTCTCCGGCAGCGATTGGGTGGGTCTGAAGTGGTTTGAGCGGTTCTTCAGCGCTCCCACCTGCAGCCGCATGATCAAGAATACGATCCTGA
>JBGVDK010000047.1:0-19252 GCA_045119355.1 Faecousia sp. | reverse complement strand
TGGCTACAGTCTGTGTGCTGTACCTGGTGTACCTGTTCAGCCAGCTTGCCTATTTTTCCGGCGGCTTTTTGGGCATCCTGCCCGAGGGCTACTCCACCGCCCAGTATGCCCGCCGGGGCTTCTTCGAAATGGCCTGGCTCTGCGCAATCAACCTGGGGCTGATCACCTTCGGCATCTCCCTGGCCTCCCGCCGGGGTCCCATCAAGAACTCCACCCGGCTCCTGTGCCTGTTCCTGGGGCTGGTGACGCTGTTCCTGGTCAGCGCCTCCTGCGCCAAAATGATCCTTTATATCGGCTCCTACGGTCTGACCCGAATGCGGGTGCTGACCATGTCCATCATCCTCTTCCTGGCCCTGACCACCATTCTGGTCTCCGTCTGGCTTTTCGTCCCCCGGATCCAGTACATGAAGGCCGTGATGCTCATCGCCCTCACCATCGGCGCGGCGGTGATCTGGATGGACGTGGACACCCAGGTGGCCCGGTATAACGTCAATGCCTACCTCTCCGGCGAGCTCGAAACCATCGACACCGCCCATCTGGGTTCTCTGGGCGACGGCGCCCTGGAATCCATCGCCAGGCTCACCGAAGCCGAGGACCCCACCGTCGCCGGAATCGCCCGGGACCTTCTGTGCTACTGGTATATCACCGAGCCGGAGGACTTCCGTTCCTGGACTTATGTCAACTATAACGCCCGAGAGTATTCCACCTTCTGGGACACCGTCTCCGAGAAAAGCGAGGTGACCGACACCCCATGACCGCTTTTTATAACCTTTCCAGCCTGGCCCTGGGCCTCACGGCCTGGATTATCGGCTTCTGCCTGATCTTCGCCAGAATGCACCGTCCCTGGCTCATGCTTCTCAGCTTCACCTGCGCAGGAACCTCTCTGGTCCTCCAATTCTTCGAGGTCCGGCACCGGATTCTGATCAATGACCTCTCCGCCATCCTGGACATCTACCCCACCATGGCCTGGGTGACCCTGATCCTGCTGACCGAAACCGTAGCCCTCAACGCCATCGCCCTCCTCCGCCACCGCAGTTTCCCGGAGGGTAATCTTTAACACCGGAGGTGCACTACATTGAAAAAGAAATGGATCGCGATTTGTCTGATTATCGCCCTGCTGGCTTCATGCCTGTTCTTCCAGAATCACCTGCTCCGTACCTACGTTTCCCTTTGCCACGAAGATCTGGAACATTACGCCGTCCAACTGCTGGATTCCAGCGTAAGCGAAACGGACCACTATGGCATCTGGAAAACCTGGTCCCACCCGGAAGCGGGCATGGTGGAATTTCTGACCGGCGGCTGGGGCCTCGCTCCCAGTTCCACCTATCAGGGCTTTTATTACTCCGCCGATGACACCCACCAAATCTTTTCCGCCGCCGGGGATTCTGTTTCCATGGAAATTGAAGGAGACCGCGCCTCCTGGACAGACGGGACTGATAATCACGGAACTTCCATCAGGATCACAGAAAAGTGGTTCTGGTTTGAAGCCTCTTTTTAACGCACAAAGGAGCCTGCCGCATGGCAGGCTCCCCTTTTATTCGTGATGATCCCCATGGCTGTGGTGGCTTTCGTCGGGAACCTGACAGGTCCCATCCCAGTTCACGCACACCGAATCCACCGGCTTGCTGTAATCCCCGTCGTAGAAGGTGAAGGTCCAGAACCCGTGCTCCGCATCAAACTCGGCCCGATACATCGCGTCCTGAAGCTCCTGGAATTCCAGTTCCAGCACATCCTCTTCCGCCAGGATCGCTTCCAGCGCCTCCTGCTCGTTCACCACGCCCTGGTTCAGCTTCACGGAGAGCAGGATCTGATGCAGCACCGATTCCCGCTCCGGGTAATTCTCGATGCCCTCGGCAATGGCGGCATAGTCGTTCCAATAGGCGCAGTAGGACATCATCTCGCTCCCATCGTAATAGCCCATGATCACCGTCTCGCCGGAGTACATGGTGGCCTCCTGGGTCTCCAATCCCGTTCCGCAGACCCCGAAGCCCTGGGGATGGTAGTACAGCCCCACCGCCGCCTCCGGACATTCCTCCGGCCAGAACCGGATGCCGCACTGATCGCAGCCCGCCACATATTCCACGATCTCATAATCCCAGCTCTCGGGCAGCTCCACCTCGATGTTGGCATACTCCGTCAGGTCCAGCCGGACCCCATAGAGCGGCTCCTGAGCCGCCATCGGTTCCGTCGGCACCGTTTCCACTGCCACAGACTCCTCCGTCACGGTAGGTGCCGTCTCCGCCGGTCCCGTGGTCTCCACCGCCGGATTCACCCCGCAGGCCACCAGTACGCCCACGCAGAGCACGCCACAAACCGCCGTCATCCATCTCCGACTCCTCTTCCAGTTCAGCACATGTTTCACCCTTTCCTTCACATTTCCCTCGCCAAAGGCCAGGGGCATCGCAATTTTCTTTTTTCCCGAGCTGACCCGCAGCAGCGTCTGGGAATAGGCACACCGCCCATCCTCTTCCAAACACTTCAGCACAGCCTCGTCGCAGCTCATCTCCATATCCTTTTCCGACAGCAGAAAGGCCGCCCACACCAGCGGATTGAACCAGTGGACGCTCAGCGCCAAAAACGCCGCCATCTTCCACACATGGTCCCCCCGCTTCAAATGGTGCCCCTCGTGGAGCAGGACGAACCGCCGCTCCTCCTCCCCCAGTCCGCTGGGCAGATAGATCCTGGGCCGGACCAGCCCCATCACAAAGGCGGTCCCCAATCCGTCGGCCTCATACACATTTTCATAGAGCCGGGCAGCCTCCCGGGTCATCTTCTTCAGCCGCGCCAGGGACCCGAGGCCGTAAACCGCCATCACTCCCACGCCCGCAAGCCAAACCCAGGCCAAAACCGCTTCCGTTTCCGGACCAGTCTCTTTCAGGGCTGTCGCCGCGGCCTGGCCGCCAACGGGCTTCAGCGCGGCTTCTTCCCCAGCCGTCAGAAACTCCACCCGGCTGACGTTCTCCGAAACCGCCTTCACCGGACTGCCCGCCAGTCCCGGCACAGCCACATCCACGCTCACCGACACCGGGCACAGCAGCCGGAACAGCACCACCACCCACAGTGCGTAGGAAAACACCTTCGGCGCTTTCCGCAGTCCCAGCCGGACGATCAGTACGCAGAGAATCACCGCCGAGGCCGTCAAGCTCATGTTCACCACCCCGGCAAACAGGTCTTTCAACGTCATAGCCTCACCTCCGGTGCTGATCGATCAGCTTCTGGATCTCGTCGATCTCCCCGTCCGTCAGCCTTCTCCCCCGGCTGAACGCCGCCAGAAACGCCGGCAGCGACCCGCCGAAGCTCTCCTCCACAAACTCGCCGCTCTGCCGGGCGTAGAATTCCTCCCGGCTGATGAGCACCGTCACAACGCTGTTTTCCAGCCGGAACAGCCCTCTTTCGCACAGCCGCTTCAGCACGGTGTAGGTGGTGGTCCGTTTCCAGTCCAGCCCCCGCTGGCAGAGCTTCACCAGCTCACCGGTGCTCACCGGCGCGTTTCTCCAAATGATCTCCGCAAACCGGGCCTCCACAGCCCCAAGTCTCATGTCTCCCATAGACACGCCTCCTTGTCTACATTTTGTAGTCACCTATAGTCTACAACTTATAGACGCATTTGTCAAGCACAATCTCCCGTTGATTTTGGTATCTTTTTTCTGTATAATAGGAAGCGAATCAAACGAAACGAGGGTCCCTTCCATGATCATGAAACGCGACTTCATCTACACCCCCAAAGGCGTCAACCGCCGTCTCCACGTCTACCTCCCCGACGATTACTACGATTCCCACGAGCGTTACCCCGTCACCTATTTCTTCGACGGCCATAACCTGTTCTACGATTCTGACGCCACCTACGGCAAATGCTGGGGCCTGAAGGAATTCCTGGACGGCTGGGGCAAAAAAATGATCGTCGTGGGCCTGGAGTGCGGCCACGACGGCGACGAGCGTCTTTCGGAGTACCTGCCCTATAAGGCGGCCCCCGGCTATTTCCATAAATTCGTCCCCATGGGCCGGGAAACCATGGACTGGATCGTAAACGACGTCAAGCCCGTCATCGACCGGGACTACCGTACCCTCCCCTTCCGGGAGTGCACCGGCATCGCGGGCAGCTCCATGGGCGGCATCATGTCCCTCTTCGCCGTGGTCCACTATAACCGCTGGTTCTCCAAGGGCGGATGCGTCTCCTCCGCCATGGGCTTCTGCATGCGCCCCCTGATGGCGGATATGCGCTCCAGCCACATCGACCCCGACACCCGGATCTACCTTTCCTGGGGCACCAAGGAGGCCTGGGGCCTGAAAAACCCCAACCGGGAAGACCGTTCCAGCAAAACCTACGGCTGGAACAAACGGGTGGCCGACTATGCCCGCGACCTGGGCGCCGCAGTCATGCTGGACTGCCAGGTGGGCGGCGGCCACTGCGAAGCCGACTGGGAAAAGCTGGTCCCCACCTTCATGAACTACTTATGGTGTAATTGAGTGCCGTGCAATTGAAAGTTCAAAGTGGAAAGTTGAAAATTGAAAGTTAATGGCAAAACAAATGCGCGGAACATTCTGATTTTCCATCAGGCTCCGCGCAACTTTCCACTTTACACTTTCAACTTTCCACTTAAAAAGAAACAACCCTTGACTGCCAATCGTTGTGATCCGATCGTTTTGTGCAGCCAAGGGTCATTTCTGTTCACTCTTATTATCTAACATCTATTGGTTAACCTCTCTTTCTACAGATTCAGACGATTTTTCTCGATTCACTATTTCCGATCCCATCGTTCTTTTTTGACTTTCTTTACAGCCAAACCTCTTTAGCAAGTTACTCTTAAATGTTGGAATTTGAATCTTTTTATCGTCTGTATTCGTCCATATCTCCCTTTGGAAGTTATGAACTTTTAGGTTTTTACCTGTACATTGGTATCACCCTTTCTGTCTATATAGTACCATATTCCCTCCATTTTGCAACCCGGGATGTTCGCCAAATCTCGCACTGCGAAGTTGGATAAAATACAGATTTTCTCCGAAACTGCACCTATTCGCTTGACAATTCCTGCAAGAAAGTGCTATAGTAAAAATGTTGGGGCCAGCGGAAGCGCTGACCCCATTTTGTTTTATAATTTCACCACATGCATCTCGTGCCCCATGGCCGGGATGATCTTCTCCACCAGGTCCGCCGTCCGGAGCTTCAGGCTGGAAGTGTTGATGCAGGGATGGCACCCCACATACTCCCCCGCCAGCACATCCTCGTCAATGTAAAGCGCCACCCGGTTTTCATGGTCGTTCATCAGGCCCAGGACGCTCAGGCTTCCCGGCGTGATGTCCAGAAACTCCTCCATATACTCGTGCCCCGCGAAGCTCAGCCGGGAGGACCCGATGAGCTTGGAGAACTGACTGGTCTTGAACTGCTTCTCCCCCGGGAGCAGAAGCAGATAAAAGGCCGTGTTCTGCCGGTTGCACAGCATCAGATTTTTGCAGATCACCCCGCCGATGATCGCGTCCGCCGCAGCGCAGGCCTCCATGGTCATGGCCGCCTCATGGTCGATCCGGCCGTATTCCACCCCCAGGCTGTCCAGCAGCTCGTATACCCGCTGTTCCTTCGGGAGCCGCTCCGCCCAGTCTGCGGGCCGTCCGTATTCCAGTTCCATCGTTCATTCCTCTTTTCTGAAAATCTTCCCCCAGTATACCCCATTTTCCTCAAATTCTCAACCCTTTTTCGGAGGTTCCCAATGAAAACCCTCTATCTCGTGGGCGGCACCATGGGCGTGGGCAAAACCACCGCCTGCACCGTCCTGAAGCAGAAGCTCCCCAAAGCCGTTTTTCTCGACGGCGACTGGTGCTGGGATATGCACCCTTTTGTGGTAAACGCCGAAACCCAGGCCATGGTTTTGGACAATATCACCCATACGCTGAATAATTTCCTGGCCTGCTCCCAGTTTGAGCACGTCATCTTCTGCTGGGTCATGCACCGGCAGTCCATCCTGGACGACATTCTCACCCGGCTGAATACGGAAAATTGCCGGGTTCTCCCCATCTCCCTCACCTGCTCCGAGGCAGCCCTCCGCTCCCGCCTGACCAGGGATATCAATTCCGGCCTTCGCCAGAGCGACATTCTGGACCGCAGCCTCCCCCGCCTGCCTCTCTACGCTTCATTGGATACCATCAAAATCGACACCACTTTTCTCACCGCCGAGGAAACCGCCAACACCATTGCGGCCCTGTAAACAAAAAAACCGCCCCAACCGGGCGGCACATATCCCTAAAATAGAAGTAACCCTTGACCAACAGCTAATCACTCTGTAGTCAAGGGTTACTTCATTGAATTCTTGGTATCTAACATCTGTTGGTTAACCTCTCTTTCTGCGGATTCAGACGCGGCATAGTTGGTACTTTTTTGACAAAATTTGAATCACTTCCGGAAGCATTCATTTATTTTGGGCGAACAAAATATATGTGAACGGAAGATTTTAGGAGGTTTTTTGCCTGCGTCTGTATTTTCAGAAGCTTGCCTTTTTCATTGGGCTTACCTCTTTGTACCTAAAGAATACCACAGCCCTTCGATGTTTTCAACCCGGAAAACCCACCGAAAAAGTTCCCCGGAATTGATGCACAACGGAGAATCTCCGGTTTTTCCCCGAATCATGATTGACATTTCCTGGGCGCGTGTGGTATGCTGAAAATGATGGGGCGGTTTTCTGACCGTCCCATTCTGCTTTTTCGAAAGGAGCATTCCCATGATCCGAGAACTGATCCACGATCCTCTCTTCCTGGCCCGGAAGAGCACCCCCGCCACCGCCGAAGACCTGAGCGTTGCCCAGGACCTGCTGGACACCCTCACTGCCCATAAGGACACCTGCGTGGGCATGGCCGCCAATATGATCGGCGTCACCAAACGCATCATCGTCTTTGCCGACGGCAACGGCTATACCACCATGCTGAACCCGGAGATCATCGCCTCCTCCGGCAAATACGACACCGAGGAAGGCTGCCTGTCCCTTCTCGGCGGTCCCCGGAAGACCAAGCGCTTCCAGAAAATCAAAGTCCGCTATCAAAATCTCCAGCTCCAGACCCGGCTGAAAACCTACACCGGCTGGACCGCCCAGATCATCCAGCACGAGATCGACCACTGCAACGGCATCCTCATCTGAAAGGAGTTTCCCATGATTATCCTCCTCTCCGGCCCCAGCCATACCGGCAAAACCGCCATGGCCCAGCGGCTCCTGGAAAAATATCACTTCCCCTACCTCTCCATCGACCACCTGAAAATGGGCCTGATCCGCAGCGGCACCACAGACCTCACCGTCTTCGACGACGATAAATTGACCGATTTCCTCTGGCCCATCCTCCGGGAGATGGTGAAAACCGCCATCGAAAACGGCCAAAGCCTGATCGTGGAGGGCTGTTACATTCCTCCCACCTGGCGGGAGGACTTTGACGAGCGCTACCTCCCCCATATCCGCGCCCTGTGGCTCATCATGTCCCGGCGATATATCGAAACCCACTTCACCGCCATCCGGGACAATGCCAACGCCATCGAACAGCGCCTGAATGACTCCGACCTGAACCCTGCCGACCTGATCCGGGACAATGAAGCGGCTCTCGCCGCCTGCCAGGCCCATAACTGCCCCTATTACCTCATCGACGAAGCCTACCCCTCCCACCCGGAGGACCTGATCTGAAGGGAGCCCCCATGGCCTATATCATCCTGGAATCCGGCCAAAGCGGCTGTTTCCTCCTCTCCGTTCCAGCAGACATCGCCGAGCACGCCCATGAATACCAAATGGCCTTCGACCGCTGGCTGATGGACCCCGCCAACGACCACGGTTATTGGCAGTATCTCCCCGATGACGATGAACCGGTCCTGTGCTACCACCCGCCGGAGGCCTTCGCCAAATGGCTCAACGAAACCGTCCTCCTCGACCGCCCCGAAAAAGCCGAAGTCTTCCCCGAAGAAATCCCCCTCCTGCACTTCTGAGCATAAAAAATCCGCCCCACCGGACGGTAAAATATCAAACGCAGTAACGATACCGAGCGGGTCAGGGAAGTAACGACCCCCACCGCACCGAGCACGCATTGGCCGCGGACCCTGCCCGCCGCATGAAACAACCCTTGACTTTTCAGTTTCCCACGCCGAAAAGTCAAGGGTCATTTCTGTTCATTCTTGGTATCTAACATCTATTGGTTAACCTCTCTTTCTACAGATTTTCAGGGCTAGACTTACGCAAAATGGCTTTTGACAAATGTGTGAAAATCAGAGGAATTCATAAGTCTTTCCCAATTTTTCGATCCCATTTTATTTGGAATCTAAAGAGATTTGTTAGTACATTGGACTCACCTCTTTGTGTCTATAAAATACCACGCATTTATCAATTTCGCAAGTCGGGATATTTCCCAAAAAAGTTCGCTCCCTTTCGTGCACCCGGGAGAAAATCCATTTTCTCCCAAGAAAATGTTGACTTTCCCTCCCTGCTGTGATATGCTGAATATGTTGGGGCGCATTGCGCCTACCCTACAAAAGATTGGAGCTGAAAAAATGCGCGATTCTTCCTGCTGAGTTTACGGGCTTTGAAAGCAAACGGCGGTGCAAAACCGTCTGCTTCGCTGTGCCCTTTTGCAGGAAAGTGCGTATTTTCTTCACCCTGACATAACGCGCCGCCCGTCGGGGAGGTGCGGCCTGTGGAGTGGTTGCGGGAATGGCTTTCCTGCGGCCATTTTTCATTTTAGGAGGGCAATTTTATGTCTCTGATCCAAGTCTCCGATCTCACCTTCGCCTACGACGGCAGCTATGATAACATCTTCGACCACGCCAGCTTCCAGATCGATACGAATTGGCGTCTCGGCTTCACCGGCCGCAACGGCCGGGGCAAAACCACCTTCCTCAACCTGCTCCTGGGGAAATACCCTTACCAGGGCAGCATCTCCTCTTCCGTTTCCTTCTCCTACTTCCCCTACCCGGTGGAGGACAAGTCCCTTTTCGCCATCGACGTGGTGGAGGAGATCTACCCCGAATACCAATACTGGCAGCTCCAACGGGAAATGAACGCTCTTCAGATCGACGAAGACGTGCTTTACCGTCCCTTCGAAACCCTCTCCAGCGGCGAGCAGACCAAACTGATGCTGGCAGTGCTGTTTCTAAAGGAGAACAGCTTCCTGCTCATCGACGAGCCCACCAACCACCTGGACATCCGGGGCCGTGAGCTGGTCAGCCGCTACCTGAACAGCAAGCGCGGCTTCATCCTGGTCTCCCACGACCGGGCGTTCCTGGACGGCTGCGTGGACCATATCCTCTCCATCAACCGGGCAAATATCGAGGTCTGCAAAGGCAATTTCTCCACCTGGTACGAGAACAAACAGCGCCGGGACGCCTTCGAACTGGCAGAAAACGCCAAGCTGAAAAAGGAGATCGCCCGCCTGGAAGAAACCGCCCGGCAGAAAGCCGACTGGTCCGACCGGGTAGAGGCCACCAAAATCGGCGGCCATGCCTACGACCGGGGCTACATCGGCCACAAGGCCGAGAAGATGATGGCCCGTTCCAAAGCCATCGAACAGCGCCAGCAGGCCGCCATCGACGAAAAATCCAAGCTCCTGAAAAACATCGAGCGCTCCGATACCCTGAAGATCTTCCAGACCCCCTACCATACCAAACGCCTGGTCCAGCTTGAAGACGTGACCATCCAGTACGGCGATACCCCCGTTTGTAAAAACATCCGCCTCACCATCGAGCAGGGCGACCGCGTCGCCCTCCAAGGCCCCAACGGCTGCGGCAAGTCCAGCCTCATCAAGCTTATCTGCGGCCAGGATATCCCCCATTCCGGCAAGGTGAGAATCGGCTCCGGCCTGGAAATCTCCTACGTGGCCCAGGATACCTCCGCCCTCCGGGGCAGGCTCACGGACCTGGCCCGGGAATCCGGCATCGACGAGAGTTTGTTCCTTGCCATCCTCACCAAGCTGGACGTGCCCAAAGCCCAGATGGAGAAGGATATGTCCAGCTTAAGCGCCGGCCAGAAGAAAAAAGTCCTTCTCGCCCGCTCCATCTGCCAGCCGGCGCACCTGCACATCTGGGACGAGCCCATGAATTACATCGACGTCATCTCCCGGATGCAGATCGAGGAGCTGCTTCTGACCTTCCGGCCCACCATGCTCTTCGTGGAGCACGACCGGGCCTTCTGTGAAAACATCGCCACCCAAATCGTCCAACTCTGAACCGGAGGCATCTATGACCGACCTGACCTACCAGCTCATCCGCTCCAGCCGAAAAACCATCTCCCTGCAGATCACCCCCGAGGGGGCCATGATCGTCCGTGCTCCCAGCCGGATGCCCGCCGCAGAGATCCAAAAATTCGTGGAATCCAAGCGCCCCTGGATCGAGAAGCACCTGCAAAAAGCCGCCGCCCAGCCGGAGCTCCCTCCCCTCTCCACCGCCGACATCCACGCCCTTGCGGACCAGGCCCTGAGCCTTATCCCCCAGCGGGTGGCCCATTTCGCCCCTATCGTGGGCGTGACCTACCACGGCATCACCATCCGGAACCAGCGCTCCCGCTGGGGAAGCTGCTCCTCCAAGGGCAACCTGAATTTCAACTGCCTGCTGATGCTCTGCCCGCCGGAGGTCCTGGACTATGTGGTGGTCCACGAGCTCTGCCACCGGAAGGAAATGAACCACTCCCCCAAATTCTGGGCCGAAGTAGCGCGGGTCCTCCCCGACTATAAAACCCACCAAAAATGGCTGAAAGACCACGGAAATGCCATCATCAACCGTATGACATCCGTGTCATCCTGAGGGTCGCGTCAGCGAAGTCGAAGGATCTTCGCACTATAGGGACATTTGCAGTCAAATCGGTGCGAAGATCCTTCGACTCGTTTCACTCGCTCAGGATGACAAACCTGTACTACCCCCACAAGAAAGAAGGAACCCCCATGATCCGCCAAGCTACCCCCAACGACCTGAACGCTCTGACCACCCTGGTCCTCGCCCTCTGGCCCCACCACGAGTTCGACGAAATGGCTCAGGACCTGAGCGAAACCCTCCAAAACCCCGAAGCCGCCTTCTTCCTGGCCTTCGATGGCGAACAGCCCATCGGCTTCGCCCAGTGCCAGCTCCGCCATGACTACGTGGAGGGCACCGATTCCAGCCCCGTGGGCTACCTGGAAGGCATCTACGTGGCAGAGCCCCACCGGAAACAGGGCGTCGCCCGGTCCCTCCTTGCCGCCTGCGAAAGCTGGGCACAGACAAAAGGCTGCTCCGAGTTTGCCAGCGACTGCGAGCTGACCAATGAAGAAAGCCTCCGCTTCCACCTCCGGATGGGCTTCCTGGAAGCCAACCGGATCATCTGCTTTACCAAAAACCTGGGAGGCAAGTAACATGACCATCCGCCCCTACGTTTCCGCCGACTGCCCCGTCCTCGCGGAGCTGTTCCATCAAACCGTCCACACCGTCAACGCCGCCGACTATTCCCAGGAGCAGCTAAACGCCTGGTCCACCGGCACCGTGGACCTCGCCGCCTGGGACCGTTCCTTCCTGGCCCACCATACCCTTATCGCCGAGGAAAACGGCGCCATCCTGGGCTTCGCCGACATGGACGACACCGGCTACTTAGACCGTCTCTACGTCCACGCGGACCATCAGCGCCAAGGCGTGGCAGCCGCCCTCTGCGACGCCCTGGAATCCGCCTCTCCCGTGAAAACCTTCACCACCCACGCTTCCATCACCGCGAAGCCCTTCTTCCAGAAGCAGGGCTACAACCTCCTGAAGGAACAGCAGGTGGAGCGCCACGGCGTCCTCCTCACCAACTTCGTCATGGGCAAAACCGTCCACACCATCCGTCCCGCCACCGCCGCCGATATGCCGCAGCTCGGCAAAATCATGGCAGTCTCCTTCCGCACCGCTTTCGCGCCCTTCATCTCCCAGGAAACGTTGGAGGCCTGCGCCGTGGAGGAAAACTGCGCCCAGCTCCTCTCTAGCATCTACGAAAGCGGAGCCATGCACTTCCTCACCGACGGCAAATACGGCCTCCTGGTCTGGCAGCTCCACGACTCCGGCGAAGCGGAGATCGCCGCCATCCACTCCCATCCGGAGAGCTGGGGCACCGGCCTGGGCCACGCCCTGCTGACGGAAGCCCTAAAGCAGATCGGCGACCGCCCCATCTTCCTCTGGGCCTTCGCGGAAAACCACCGCGCCCGCCGATTCTACGAAAAGCACGGCCTCCGCTTCGACGGAACAATTCGCACCAGCGAGTTTGACGGCGCACAGGAAGTCCGCTACATCCGGCCTTGACATCCCATCCCGTTTCCGCTCCCATATCCACTCAATTTTGAAATCCCGAGGTTTCCCATGCGTTCCCAAATCAATCCAAGATCCTGCGTCATCATCTTTTTCGCCAGCGTCTTCCTGGCCTTTGGCCTTTATAACGTCCATTCCCTCTCCGGGGTCACCGAGGGCGGTGCCCTGGGCCTGAACCTGTTGCTGGAGCATTGGTTCGGCATCTCCCCTTCCGTCACCAATTTCGTGGTGAACGTGGCCTGCTACCTGCTGGGCTGGAAGCTCCTGGGGCGGCAGTTCATCCTCCATTCCGCCGTGGCCGCGGGAGGCTTCTCCCTTGCCTACGCCCTGTTCGAGCAGTTCGGCCGCCTGTGGCCCCAGCTCTATGAAATGCCCCTGGCGGCCGCCCTCCTGGGCGCGGTGTTCGTGGGCGTGGGCACCGGCATCGCCGTCCGGCACAACGCCGCCATCTGCGGCGACGACGCCCTGGCTATGTGTGTCAGCCATGTGACGCATCTCCCCATCCAGTGGGTCTACCTGATCAGCGACGTGACGGTGCTTCTGCTGTCTTTGAGCTATATCCCCCTGTCCCGGCTTGCCTACTCCTTCCTGACGGTCTTTCTCTCCGGCCAGATCATCGGCCTGTTCCAGCGGAAGGCGGACTGACCTTGCGCCGGACACCAAAACGTGATACACTATTCCCACAAAAAACAAGGAGGACGCCCCATGGAGATCCTGTTCATCACCGACTACGTCTGCCCCTACTGCCTGGTTGCCAAGGAAGCCCTCACCCAGGCGTTGGACGCCACCGGCCTCACCGCCGATATCACCTACCAGCCCTTCGAGCTGACCCCCGAGCCCCGGGAGCGGGTGGATACCTACCACGACCAGCGCCGCAAGGCGGGCTATCAGGTCCTGGTGGAGCCCTGCAAGGGTCTGAACCTTCCCATGAAGCTCCCGCCCAGGGTCATTCCCCGTCCCTATACCCGGCTGGCCTTCGAGGGCTGGTTCTACGCCCAGGACCAGGGCAAAGGCGACGCCTACGCGGACCTCATTTACCGGGCCTATTTCATCCACGAGCAGGACATCGGAGAAATCCCGGTCCTGGCCCAGCTTGCGGAACAGGCGGGCTTGGACCCCGTCGATTTCACCGCCGCGCTCCACGCCGGGACCTACACCGCCGCCGAACAGGAGGCCGTCTCCTACTCCCGGAACGTCCTCAAGCCCAAGGGCGTGCCCACTATCTACATCGATGGCGAACAAATTGAGCTCTCGGAATATACCAAGGAAGAGATGATCTCCCTCCTCCTCGGTGCCGCCTCCACAGGCGCAGGCTTCTCCTGCGGCGAGGATGGCTGCGGCTAAAAAATGAAAGACGGCCTGTTTCCAGGCCGTCTTTTTTGATTATCTTATGCCCATCCCTGTCATCCTGAGCAAACGAAGTGAGTCGAAGGATCTTCGCACTGATTTAGCCGTAAATATCATAAAAATGCGTAGATTCTTCGACTTCGCTTACGCTCCGCTCAGAATGACATAATTGGAACTCTTACAGATCCCGATAAGTCAGCAGCGTGACTCCGTTCTCCTCGATCCACTTTTTCGTCTCGGGGCTGATGGCCATAGCCACCTCCTGCGCCCGCTGCTTGGTGATGTAGGAGGTCTCGTAGACATACATATCCACATACCCCGGATGCAGCACCATCAGGGAAGCCTCGTCGTCGGCCATCTCCTTCAGCGCCGCCTTCTTCAGGCTCTCAAAGGGATCGTAGTCCGGGTTGCCGCTGTCCATGCTGAAGATCAGCTTGGTATTGCCCACCTTCGCCTTGCCGTCGGGGGTCATCTTCATGTACTCCACCCCGTGGCGCTCCGCCACGATGGCCATGGCCTTGAAGAAGTTGGCGCTGGGCACCGCGTGGCCCTCCACCATGTAGGGCTTCTTGCCGGTGAGCTCCACCAGCCGCTGATACTGGGCCTCCACCTCCATGACAGCTTCTTCCAGGACCACGAAGTCCTCCTTGGCGCTGCGGTAGAGGTCCTTGTCCTTGAACTCGCCGTTCTCGCCCACCAGGCTGGGGATCAGCTTAGGATCGGTCAGGGGCTTGCCCTGACTGATATTGGAGTGGACAGTGAAGATCACGTCCTGGCCGTCCAGCAGCCGGACGCCGTGCTCTGCCCATTCCATGTTGGTCATAACGCCCACGCACCGGACGATGCCGTCCTTCACCGCTCTCGCCAGGCCGTAGTTGAAGGCCTCGCAGTAGCCCAGATCGTCGGCCCGAACCAAAAGTTTCTTCATTGAAAATCCTCCTCGTTGTTCAACATATTCTGTTTCTATTGTAAGAATCCACCGGCCCAATGTCAAGAAAAAGCGTTGCCTCCCCCGTTTTTCGTGGTATACTAGGGAAAACGAAAGGAGTCTTTTCCATGCCCTTCGACCTTTCCGAAGCCCTGGCCTATTACAAAAAACAGGGCGCGCCCGCCGACCAAACCGCCCTCATTTCCCTCCTCCGGGAGGTCCAGCAGGCGAGCGGCGGCTCCATCCCTCAAAATCTCCTCCCGGCCATCGCCGCGGCCCTGGGCACAAAGGAAAGCTACCTTCTGGCCGTTGCTCGCCGCATCCCCAGCCTTCGCCTCTCGGATACCCACCTGCTGGAGCTCTGCGCCGGGAAAAACTGCGGCAAAAACGCCGCTCTCCTGGAAGCCGCAGAGCGGTTCCTGCGCTCCCACCCCGGAGCCTTCACCCTGAAGCAGGTCCCCTGCCTCCGCCAGTGCGGCCGGGGCCCCAACCTCCGCTGGGACGGGACCCTCTATTCCCGGGCGGACGAAGCCCTCCTGGACATCCTGCTGAACGGCATCCTGAAATAAAAACAGCCCGGCTCCGGGGCCTCCCCCAGAGCCGGGCTTTCCATTGCGCCTCAGGCCGCTCGGTATTCCGGATGCTCCGCCAGCCACCGCTCCGTCAGTTCCAGCAGCATCTCCCGCTCCTGGCCCTCCCGGTGCTTTCCGGCGTACCAGACGCAGCATCCCGGCTTCCGCAGGCCGCTCATATCCAATCTCATCACGTCCTCCCGTTCCAGCGGCTTCCTCTCTCTGTGGCCGATGACCACCCTGCCCCCCGGCTCCCGTTCGGGCCAGATCTTCTGCCGGAACCGGTATTTCCAGCCGTCCCGGTCATAGCAGACCAGCCCCTCCGCCATTTCCACTGTTTTATTGCAGTCGTTCAGCCGCAGGCGCATCACCATCTCCCCTTCCCGGAGCTTCTGGCTCAGAAGGGTCCGGAGGTTCTGGCTTCGGGTACCCAGGCGCCGGGTTTGGCTGACACCGGGGACCATCCGCCGGAATCCCTCCATCCCCGGCTCCTCCAACAAGTTAATCTCATAGCCGGACAGCCACCGTGCATTGCCCCGGCAGACCTCCAGGTCCACCAGCGTTTCGGCAAAGGCGTCGGGATGAATCCGGGTCTTTCCGCTTTCCAGCCACACCCGTTCCAGGGTCTCCACCCCGCCGAAGGCCCAGGCCCCCACATCCTCCACCGTCTCCGGCAGGGTGACCTCCCGGAGCTTCGTACCCCGGAATGCAAACTGGCCGATCCGGCGGAGGCTCTCCGGGAACCGTACCTCCCGGATGGGCCGGTTCTCAAAGACTCCGGGGGCAATCTTTCTGACTCCCTCCGGGATTTCCAGGACCTCGTCCACCCCGGCGTAGGCCAGCAGCTCGCCGCTGACGATGTAGAACTTCTCCTGCCGCTCCGCCAGCCAGGGGGGTCCCCTGAAGGCCTCCGTGCCGATCCACAGCTTCTCGTCCGCCGGTTCTCCGCCGGTCTCCTCCCGCCAGTGGGCGGGGACTCTGGCTGTTTCCAGCCGTTCCAGCTTTCCGCAGCCCGCGAAGGCCCGCCAGCCGATCCGCTCCACCGAGCCGCCCAGGCTGACCTCTTTCAGTCTTTCGCAGCCTTCAAGCGCCCGTCCGCCCACATTCTTCACGCCGTCCTCGATGACGACCCTGTGGATATTCTCACGGAACCACTGCCAGGGCGGGTTCTGGACGTCGGAATAATCCTTCATCCAGCCCTCTCCGCTGACCGTCAGCGTTCCATCCTCCAGGCTCCAATAGAGCTGTCCCCGCCGGGCCTTCATGGGCATCCCCCATTCCAGCAGCCCCAGCTCCCGGTCCCCTTCCATCAGCATCTGCACCAGACGCCCCACCCGCTTCATCTCCGTCAGCCGCTCCTGCGGCAGGTCCAGAAGCTGGCCCACCGTGCTGATACCCGCGCGATTCAGCTTCTTCAGATCCCTCTTGCCAATGGGAAGCATCGCCACATCATCCTTCATCCGAACAAAAACCATACTTGACCTCCTGTTCTCTGTTTCCAGATCCTGCATCGTACCAACATTTCTTTTTCTGCGCTCCATATTCCCTTGTCAAGGTTCCCGTTTTGTCGTTAAAAGCAACGCTTCTCCTATATCACACCTCCGGGGGACGCATGAAGCCGGGGGTAAAAAGCGCCATCCCCAAAAGGGCCCTGCGAAAATTTCTTCCCGCAGGGCCCAGTGAAATATGCCCAAGTGCATGTTGTGGTATCACTTCGTGATGATTTAAATTAAGGACGACATTCAACCGAATGTCGTCCTTTTCTCCAAGCCAAGCTTGTTATTCTTCCAGCTTTTGATACAATTCCTCCCGGGTCATAGGCTCTCCGTGGCCGTTGACGCACCGGGTAAAATCCAGGGTATCCAGCAGCCGGAGGAACTCTTCCACCAGCTCCCGGTCGTAGGGGATGGCGTCGGTGGCAGGGCCGAAGTTCTCCTCGTGCTCGATGTCAAAATGCCAGGGGATGCCGTAAAGGTTCTTGCAGTCACTGTCCCCCAGCAGCAGGAACCGGTCCTCCGGCACATAGCAGACCACCGAATCCAACGAATGGGGTCCCCTTGCGTGGATCAACTCACAGGTCACCCCGCCCAGCTCCACCGTCAGACACCCATCGAACACGATGTCCGCAGGCGTCACACGGATCTTGCTCCGGTCCGGATACTCCCGCTTGATCATCTCCGAGCAGAAGGCGATGTCCTCCCGCCGTCTGACCCGCTCCGCCATGGCCTCGTCGTCCCATTTCCAGCTCCCCATTCTGCGAAGCTGCCGGTCGGTGTCCCGTCCCGCGATGGTGCTCACGCCCCAGGCCGCCATTCCAAAGCTGTGGTCCCAGTGCCAGTGGGACACCGCCACCAGGTCCGGCAGAGGCAGTCCCCCGGCCGTGAGCTCAGCCTTGAGCTTCTCCACATTGGCCGCGGAATTTCCCGCGTCAAACAGCAGTGTCCGGTTCTCCCCCCGGATCAGCCCGATGTTGGGCCGGTCGGTGTAGGGCTCCGCGGGCCGCACAAAAATATGCTCCGTCAATTTCTGAAACATCCCGTTCTCCTTTCTTCCTGACAGAGGCAGCTGTCGTCTGCCAGCATGATACCTCCCGTTTTTTGAGACCATTATACACCGGCTCCGGGCAAAAAGCTATCCCCCTCTGCCTGTCGGCAGAGGGGGATTCCGTAGTTCCATGGCACCCCGGGATCAGGAAACCATGCTCCACCCCCGGGCGCTGGGCGCGTCCTGCTTCCGGCGGCCCTTCGTCCAGATCTCCTGGCTCATGTATTCGGGGTTCCCCCGCTCCGCTGCGGCAGCCAGGCACCGGGCCGCCTCCTTCCGGTGCTCGGGATACTTGTCCATATCCCGCTGGTACAACTCCACCAGCGCCATGTACGCGCCGCCCGCCATATCCCGGGCCTCCGCCATGGCGGCCTCCCGGAGGAACAGCTCCGCGGAGCGGACCGATTTCCCGGTGGCCGCCAGCTCGAGGCCCAGCTCATAGGCGTCCCGGCGGTTGCTGCCGAAGGAGTTCACGTCCATCCGGGCGATCCGCTTGCTGGCCAGCTCCACCTCCCGGTCAGAGACCTTGGCGCCGTGGCGCTTCGCCATCAGCAGCATAGCCAGGCACCCCACGGGCCGGCCCATGCAGTCGCCGTACAGGCCGCTCAGCCCCATGGCCGCCGCAGCCACCGTGCTGTCGGGCAGGTCCAGGACACTCAGCACCTCCCGGTACAGCCGTTCCGCCCGGTCGTAGCGCTGCTTTCCGGGGATCCCCAGCTCCGGCGTGCGGGCCAGCAGCCGGGCCAGCTCCAGCTTGGCGGGCAAATGATTGGCCTGCACCGCCTCCTCCAGGATGTTCTGGGCGGTCTTCCACTGCCGCTTTTCGATACACGCCGAGGCGCAGGCCATCAGGTCCTTCATGCTCCAGTACCGCTCATCCACCCCCGCGACGGGAAGATCAAAGGGATGTCTGTTTCCATTTGCCATGGTTCATACCTCCGTTTTTTCCGGGGAACGGGGCGCGTTCCCCTTTGTAACCGAATTAACGGCCGCGCCCGGGTTTTTCCGACCTTTTTTCGGAAATTTTTTGGTCGGCGCGGGTTTATTCGAGCCTGTGGACCGAGTTCAGGCCGCAGCAGACCATCTGCTTGCCGCTTTCCGGCATACCGCTTTCCCAGTCCTCATGGAAATGCCCGAAGAACCAGCTCTTAAACTCCGTCGCCGCATACACCCAGTCCAGGTATCCCGTCAGCTCCCGGTCGTGGGGATCCGCGGGCTTCCGGATGATCCGGGGGATGAAATTCACCGGCGCGGTGTGGGTGATGATGTGATCCACCCGGAAGTGATGTTCCTCCAGGGTCCTGCTGGCGCGGCGGTATTCCTCCGGCGTGGGCAGCTCCTGCTCAAACCAGCACTTCTCGCCGCCGCAGGCCTCATAGAGCAGCTGATCCGCCTTGTTCATGCTGTATGCGCCGCCCATCACAAAGAAGGTCTTCCCCTGGATGGTGTACACATACCCCCGCTGGAGCCAGAACACATTGTCCCGGATCCGGCGGACGGGAGCGCCGAAGCGCTCCTCCTCCGGGTAGGCTTCCAGATAGTCGAAGCCCTCGTGGTTGCCGTCGCAGAAGGCGATGGTGTAGGGCTTCCGGGTGAGCGCGTCCAGCT
>JBGVDK010000046.1:0-3291 GCA_045119355.1 Faecousia sp. | reverse complement strand
GAGGAGTTGACGTTGCCCACATGGTAAACCGCGCCGTTTTCCTTGGCAGCTTCCACAGCGGCAGTCAGCAGTTCAAAGTCCGCGATGGGGGCAAAGGTGCCGGGGAAATGGTACTGGGCGGCCCAGTTGGAATCGGTGCAGGCGCCCTGGGCGATGACCAGATCGTACAGGTTGATGTTCTCCTGGATGGCGCCGGCGGAGCCAACCCGGATGATGTTCTCCACGCCGAAGAAGTTGAACAGCTCGTGGGAGTAGATGCCGATGGCGGGCATACCCATGCCGGAGGCCATGACGGAAACCTTCACGCCCTTGTAGTAGCCGGTGTAGCCGTTGACGCCCCGGACATTGTTGACCAGGACAGGATCCTCCAAGAAATTCTCCGCGATGAACTTGGCGCGCAGAGGATCGCCGGGCATCAGCACAGTCTTGCCGAAGCCGATCTCATTCTGAACATTGATATGGGGAGTGGTAGGGAAGTTGGACATGATTGATTTCTCCTTTTCATCAAAAGTGCTGAATGCTGAGTGCTAAGTGCTGAGTTGCCGTTATTCAGCACTCAGCACTGTGCACTATGCACTCAATAAGATTTGTCGTTGGGGTTTTCGCCGGACTTGACGATCTTGACCACTCTGGAAGTACCCAGGCGGGACGCGCCCAGCTGGATGAACTTCTCGGCGTCGGCGATGGAAGAGATGCCGCCGGCGGCCTTGATCTTCACATGGGGGGCCACGTGCTTGGCGAACAGCTCCACGTCGGCGAAGGTAGCGCCTGCGGTGGAGAAGCCTGTGGAGGTCTTGATGTAGTCCGCTCCGGAGTCGGAGACGCACTTGCACAGAGCGATCTTCTCGTCGTCGGTGAGCAGGCAGGTCTCGATGATGACCTTCAGGAGCTTGCCCTTGCAGGCGGCCTTGATGGCGGCGATTTCGGAGGTGATCTCCTCCCACTTGCCGTCCTTGGCCCAGCCGATGTTGATGACCATATCCACCTCGTCCGCGCCGTTGTCCACAGCATCGGTGGCCTCATAGCACTTCACCGCAGTGGTGGAGTAGCCGTTGGGGAAGCCGATGACGGTGCAGATAGCCAGCTTGTCGCCCACATACTCCTTTGCCTGCTTCACATAGGAAGCGGGGATGCAGACGGAAGCGGTGCCGTACTTCATACCATCGTCACAGATAGCCTTGATCTCCGCCCAGGTAGCCGCCTGGCCCAGCAGAGTGTGGTCACATTTTCCCAGAATTTCCTTGATATCCATGGTATCTTCTCCTTTTTATAGAAAAATTATCAATTATCCATTATCAATTGTCAATTAACCCTGTCCGTGGAGCTTGATCTTCCGATGTTCCCGGATCCCCCGGACCCAGCACTTATGGCACATGGCGATGTAGGAGTCATTGCCCCCCAGCACCACCTGTGCGCCCTCGGTGACGATGTGATGGTTGGCGTCGATCCGGGCATTGACGGTGGCCTTCGCGCCGCAGTCGCAGATGGTCTTGATCTCCTGGATGGTGTCCGCCACCTCCATCAGCCGACGGCTGCCAGGGAAGAGCTTGCACTGGAAATCGGTCCGCAGGCCGAAGCACATCACCGGAACATTGTATTCATCCACGATGGAGCGGAGCTGATCGATCTGGTTGGGAGCCAGGAACTGGCACTCGTCCACGATGATCACGTCGCACTTACCCTGCATGGTCTCGGTGAACAGAGCGAACACGTCCATCTCGGGAGTGATGATCTCCACCTCCGCCTGAAGGCCGATGCGGCTGCGCAGAATGTTGGCTCCGTCCCGGATGTCAGCGCTGGGCTTGATCAGCCAGACGCTCATGTCGTTTTCCTCGTAGTTATATTTGGTGATCAGCGCCTGGGCGGTTTTGCTGGAGCCCATCGCGCCGTATTTGAAGTACATTTTAGCCATTTTTCTTCCTCCATGATTCCCGGTCAGCCCCGGTTTTTGTTCTCCGGGCGCCAGCCCAGGTCATAGGACGCCCGCTCCGCGGCCTGCTTCACCACCTCGATGGTATTCCGGTCCGCGCCCAGCTGTCCGGCGTTCTGGATGCACACCACGGCGATGGCGTAGATGCACCGGCCGCTGCTGGTATACACCGGCGCGCCCACGCTGTGCAGGCCCGCCCGGAATTCGCCCCGTTCCACGGAATACCCCAACTCCCGGGTCAGGGCCAGCTGGGGCTCGATCCCCTCCCAGGTGGTGATGGTATTCGCGGTCATCTGGGCCATGCCCTTGCGCTGAAGCAGGGCCTTGGCCTGGTCCTCGGGCATGGCGGCCAGGATGCACTTGCCCTCGCTGGAACAGTGCAGCGGGATCCGGGTTCCCGGCTCCGAGGAGACCCGGAAGCCGTTATGGGGCTCCACACATTCCACCAGAATCAGCTCGTCGCCGCTGAGCCGGGCGAGGTACGCGCTCTCCCCCACGGTCTGGGCGATCTGCTCCAACCTCGGCCGGACCACGCCAACCACGTCCCAGGACGCGGCGACGGAGCTGCCCAGCTCAAACAGGTGGTAGCCCAGCCGGTAGCGGCCGTCGGTCTTGTCCTGCTCCACCACCGCCGATTCGATCATGGATGACAGCAGTCCGTGGACGGTGCTCTTGGCCCAGCAGGTGCGCTGAACCAGCTCCGTCAGGGACAGGCTGCCTCCGGCCTCCCAGAAGCAGTCCAGCAGTTTGATGGCCTTTTCCACGGAATGTACGCTTCTTCCCTGCGCGGGCATAACGATCCCTCCAATAATCCTTGGTACTTATCTATTATGATACAGCAGACTGCAAAATTCAAGTCCAATTTGTTAAAATCGTGGAACAATTATTCCGCAATGGTGAACAATCCAGCGTACTGCGTGAATGACCGTAGGGACCGGCCTCCCGGGCGGTCCGCTCCGCGAATCGGAATACAGGGCGTTTTTTCGTGAAAATGTGCCATTTTCACGACGGACCGTCGAGGACGCCGGTCCCTACAGCCGACGGCCAAAACACCCCGCCCGGATCACCAGGCGGGGTATACATCAAATATATTTCTGTGTCGCCACGTCCATGACGCCCCGGGTGGTCAGCCGCAGCGTGGGGATCACCGGCAGGCTCATGAAGCTCAGCGTCATAAACGGATCGATGCCCGCTCCAACGCCCAGGCCGTGGGCCGCCGCCTTGGCATTTTCCAGCAGGTCGTTGACCTCCTCCAGGGGCTTGTGGCTCATCAGGCCCGCGATCTCCAAAGGAAGCTCCGCCACCACCGCGCCGTCCTTCACCACCACGATGCCGCCGTGGTTTTCAGCGATCCGGTTGGC
>JBGVDK010000045.1:0-13878 GCA_045119355.1 Faecousia sp. | reverse complement strand
TATCTTTCAGCGCCTGGGCCTGACCGTACCACAGGTTCAGGTCCTTGACGGTAAAAATCGGGTCTTTCATGTTGTTTCCTCTCTTAATTTACAGCGTTTTTCTTCTGGAAATACTTGGTCACAGCCGACGCCGCCAGGTTGATCAGGAAGGCCAGGACCATCAGGATCGCCGCGATGGCGAAGGCCACGCCGAACTCGCCGTCCTCCTTGGCGTAGAAGTAGAGGGCGATGGTCAGCGTCGAACCGGGCGCGGTCAGGGCATCCACAAAATTATTCAGATTGTGGGCCACGCCCGCGGTGAAGAGCAGCGCGGCGGATTCACCCAGAATCCGACCCACAGACAGGATGCAGCCAGTGATGACGCCGTCCAAACACCCGGGCAGCACCACCGTCCGGATCACCCGCCATTTGCCCGCGCCCAGGCCGAAGGCACCTTCCCGGTAGCTCTGGGGCACAGTCTTCAAACTCTCCTGGGTGTTACGCATGATGGTGGGCAGGTTCATAATCACCAGCGTCAGCGCGCCGGAGAGCAGGGACTTCTTAAATCCCAGAAACTCGCAGAAGAACAGCATACCCACCAAACCATAAATTATGGAGGGAATGCCCGCCAGGGCCTCGGCGGCGTACTCGATGGCGCCCACCAGCCGCTTGTTTTTTGCGTACTCCGTCAGATACACCGCCGCGCCCACGCCCAGAGGAATCACCAGCAGCAGCGTTGCAATGATCATGTACACGGTGTTCAAAATATCCGGTAGAATGCCAATCCGGTCGTTCAGGAAGCTGGGCTCGGTGCTCACCAGCTCCCAGGACAGGTTGGGCACCCCCTGAATGAGCACATACCCCACGATGAACACCGTCACCCCGGCGGTCAGCGCCGTTGCCAGCCACATGCCGCACCGAACCCGCCAGATATAGCCTTTACGCCTGTTAGACATCATTTCGACTTGTCTCCTTTCAGGAAGAAGTTCAGCACTCCGTTGATCAGCATGATAAACAGGAACAGCACCAGCGCGATGGAGAACAACGCCTGCCGCTGCAAGCCGCTGGCGTAGCCCATCTCGCTGGCCACAGCGGTGGTGAGGAACCGCACAGACTGGAACAGGGAGTCGGGCATATTGGCAGCGTTGCCGGCCACCATCATGACGGCCATGGCCTCGCCGATGGCCCGTCCCACGCCCATAACCACCGCGGCAGCGATGCCGCTTTTTGCCGCGGGAACGCTGACCCGGAACCAGGTCTCCTCCGGTGTGGCGCCCAGAGCCAGGGATGCGTCCTCGTATTCCTTGGGCACAGCCTCCAGGGCCGTGACAGACATTTTAATAATGGAGGGCAGGATCATAATGGCCAGCACGATGATGGCGGAGAGCAGGCTTGCGCCATCGGGAACGTTAAAAATCTTCCGAATCCCGGGGACCAGCACCATCATGCCCACAAAGCCGTAAATGACGGAAGGAATCCCCGCCAGCATGGACACCGCCTGGTTCATCACTTCCCGAACCCGTTTCGGAGCCATCTTGGCCAGATACACCGCCGTGAGGAATCCCACAGGCACGCCGATGAGGATGGCTCCGGCGGTGCCGTAAACGCTGGTGAGGATGAAGGGCAGGATGCCGTACTTCGGCGCCGCGGCGGTGGAAGCCCAGGTATCACCGAAGAGGAAATCCACAAGTCCGATCTGCCGGATGGCCGGAATGCCGGAGATCACCAGATACACCGTGATCAGCAGCACACACCCCACCGTGACCATGCCCAGCACCAGGAAAATGCCGTGGATGACGGTTTCAAGTAAATTGCGTTTCTGTTTCATAGTTTTTTCCTTTACGAATGTCTCGTTCCGATTTGCCGTCTTACACCTTTAGCCCCCTCATTGCCGAGGGGGCTTTGGTATTTGCTTAGTTCGCAGGAACCACGCCGGCGGAGACGATGATGTCGTTGGCCTCACCGGAAACCACGTAGTCGAAGAACTTCTGTGCAGCCTCGCTCAGCTCCTTGCCCTCCACGGTGACCAGAACGAAGGGACGCTGGATGACGTAGCTGCCGTCCTTGACGGTCTCCTCGGTGGGAGTGACGCCGCCCACGCTGACGGCCTTGACGGTATCCTTGACGGAAGCCACGGAAGCGTAGCCGATGGCGCCGGGGTTGCCTGCCACAGCGGTGATCACATCGCCGGTGGAGGTCAGCTCCTGACGGTACTGGCACTCATCTTCCACGCCCACGATCTCCTCGAAGCCGCTGCGGGTGCCGGAATCGGCCTCACGGCCGATCAGGACGATCTCTGCGTCATTGCCGCCGACTTCGGACCAGTTGGTGATCTCGCCGGTGTAGATCTTGGCGATGGTCTCCACGGTCAGGTCGGTGACGGGGTTCTCGGGGTTGACGATGACGGCGATGCCATCGTAGGCCATGATGGTGCCGACGAGCCCCGCTTCCACTTCCTCGGCCTTCAGATTCCGGGAGGACAGGCCGATGTCGCAGGTGCCGGACTGCACCGCCTGGATGCCTGCGCCGGAACCGGAGCCGTTGTAGGAAACCTGGATGCCGGTTTCGGCCTGGAATGCCTCGGCCAGGGAGCCGATGACCTTGTTCATGGAGGTGGAGCCGTCGGTGGAGACCTGCTGGACCTCCTCGCTGCCGCAGGCGGCCATACTCAGAGCCAGAACCGCGGCAAGCACAATGCTGATAACCTTTTTCATAAGTTGATTTCTCCTTGTATTTGTTGGGTTTTTGGTTGTTTACCTTACGGCTTCATCATATCTTCCCCATGTAAAATCCAAAAGCCCCGGTTTGTAAAATCCATGTCAAGCTTCCGCAAAGCTCTGTAAAACGCAGAAAAGCCGGGACGCGGATTGCGTCCCGGCGGGGTGGTTATCAACTTATTCCTGAGAAATGATCCGCGCGCCCTGAAACTCCACGTGCAGCGGCAGGACCTGCCAGTGGGCCTTGGTCAGCTTGGGGAGCTTTTCCTTCAGCTTCTCTTCCAGACCGCCGTTTCTTGTAATGCAGAGCAAGGTGGGACCCGCGCCGGAGAGGCAGAAGGCCGCGCCGATGGTCCGGATCAGAGCCTCGATCTTCTCGTAGTCCTCGATCAGGTGCTTCCGGTAGTTCTGGTGGAGCCTGTCCTGCATGGCGTTGCGCAGGAGCTTCTCGTCCCCCAGTTCCAGGGCTTTCAGGACCATCGCGCCGTGGGCCATGTTATAGATGGCGTCGGCGCGGCTGACCTGCTGGGGCAGCACCGCCCGGGCCTTGGAGGTGGGCAGGTCGAAGTCCGGGATCAGGGCGATGATGTCCCACTCCGGGTGGAGGGGGAAATTCACCGTCACCGGCAGGCCGTTGTCCACCATAGATGCGGTGAGGCCGCCGTAGAAGGCGGGAGCCAGGTTGTCCGGATGGCCCTCCATGGCGTTGGTGATGTTTAGGAGGCCCTGGGTGGACAGTTTGTTCCCGTGGAGCACATTCGCGCCCATGGCTCCTGCTACCAGCAATGCGGCGGAAGAACCCAGGCCCCGGCAGATGGGGATATGGGCGTCGATGTGGATCTTCACACCCTTGACCTCCTCGCTGAGAGAGGCCATGACGGCGCAGAAGGAGGTATAGGCCAGATTATCGGGGCCTGCGTAGGCCTCGTCACAGCCGGTGATCTCCAGACCGAAGGGGGTCTCCTCAAAGGTCACGTCGGTGTACAGGCTCAGGGCACAGCCAAAGGCGTCGAAGCCCGGGCCCAGGTTGGCGGTGGTTGCCGGGACCCGGATGGTTACTTTTTTCATCCTTCACTCCCCCAGAACGTAGGAGAGCATGGCGTCCTTCTCAATCACGCCGGTGTGGCGCTCGGGAAGCTGCTGCAGTCCCGCCAGGTTCGCCGGGATCTCCCAGCCGGTGATGGCGCTGAGCCGCTCCATCTGCTGGAACTCGTCGCCGGAGGTATCGCCGCCGATGGCGGAGAGCACCGCCGCGGGGAACTTGAAGGCGGAGGCGGTGGACAGGACCACCATGGGCCGGTGGTCGCCGGTCTGGTTGACATAATTCTCAGCCACATACCAGCCCACGGCGGTGTGGGTGTCGCAGAGGTAGTGGTGGTCCTCCCAGACGGCCTTGACCGCGGCGAAGGTCTCCTGGTCTCCGGCGAAATCTGCCCAGAACTGTTGGTCAATGGCGGCCTTCAGGTCTTCGGGCACGGTGTAGGAGCCCTCGGTGTTCAGCTCGGTCATCAGCTTGGCAACCAGAGCATGGTTCTGGCCGGACATCAGGTACAGCAGCCGTTCCAGATTGGAGGACACCAGGATGTCCATGGAGGGAGAATCGGTCTTGTGCAGGGGACGGCGGCGGTCATAGGTGCCGGTACGGATGAAGTCGGTGAGGACCTTATTGGAATTGGAGGCGCAGATCAGCTTGCCCACGGGCAGACCCAGAAGCTTCGCCAGATAGCCCGCCAGGATGTCGCCGAAATTGCCGGTGGGGACGCAGAAGTTCACCTCGTCGCCCAGGGCGATCTCCCCCCGGTCCAGCAGATCCCGGTACGCTTTAAAATAGTAGGTGATCTGGGGGGCCAGACGGCCGATGTTGATGGAGTTGGCGGAGGAGAGCTGGAAGCCCTTGCCATCCAGGAGCTTGCCGTCAGCGCAGGCGGCGAAGATGTTCTTCACGCCGGTCTGGGCGTCGTCGAAGTTGCCCTTCACCGCGCAGACCCGGACGTTATTTCCCTGCTGGGTGACCATCTGGGCCCGCTGGACGGCGGAGACGCCGCCGTCGGGATAGAACACGCAGATGCCCACGCCGGGGACGTCCGCGAAGCCCGCGAGAGCCGCCTTTCCGGTGTCGCCGGAGGTGGCGGTGAGGATCAGGATGTCCTCCTCCATACCCTGGGTCCGCTTGGCGGCGGTGAGCAGCTGGGGAAGCATACACAGCGCCACATCCTTAAAGGCAGAGGTGGGTCCCCGGAACAGCTCCAGCACGGTAAAAGGCCCGACCTTTACCGTGGGAGTCAGTTCTTCGGTCTGGAACTTGCCGGTGTAGGCCCGCTCCACCAGGGTGTCCATGTCGGGGATATCCGGGAGCAGGGATGCCAGGATCTGCTTGGCCATGCCCTTGGTGTCCTTCTGCAGGCAGGCCTTCCAGTCAAATTCCGGGAGCTTCTCCATCATATACAGGCCGCCGTCGTCGGCAAGGCCCCTGAGCACCGCCTGGGCGGAATTTACCACTTTTTCACTGCCGCGCGTGGAACGATAGTCCATTTCTACGTCCTCCATTCATCTATTTCCTACAAATTTTTAATAAATAGTGCACAGTTTTTTGGGATTTGGCCGAAAAAACTTGTGTTCTTTCAAACTATTGCAATTTGAGTAGCTATATGATATACTGTTCCCGTCAAAAAAGCAAGTGTTTTTGTCAGAAATACATTTGTATTTTCTCTTGGCGAATAAAGAGAGGTTTGGAGGAATCCAATATGAAAATCGGACTTTTGGGATTCGGTGTTGTGGGCCGCGGCTTGTACGACCTGACCCTGTCCCGTACAGATATGAAAGTCACTCATGTCATCTGCCTGGAAGACATTCAGCTTCCCGGCGTGAACGTGACCCGTAATATCAATGATATTCTCAGCGATCCTGAAGTGGATACCGTGGTGGAGGCCATGGGCGGCCTGCATCCGGCGTGGGACTTCGTGAAGGCCGCCATTGAGGCCGGCAAGAACGTGGTCACCTCCAACAAGGCTCTGGTCGCCACTTTTTATGACGAGCTGCTGCCCCTGGTCCAGGAGAAGGGCGTCCTCTTCCGCTGCACCGCCGCTGTCGGCGGCGGCATCTGCTGGCTGAGCGAGCTGGAACGGGTCCGCCGGGCCGAGACCATCCTGAGCGTCGGCGGCATCATGAACGGCACCTGCAACTACATTCTCGACTCCATGACCCGCAAGGGCCTGGAATATGGCGAAGCCCTGAAGCAGGCCCAGGCCCTGGGCTATGCCGAAGCCAACCCCTCCACCGACGTGGACGGCATCGACACCTGGCACAAGGTAATCATCTCCTCCAACGTGGCCTGGGGCGTCTCCCTGGACAAGACCCAGGTCCCCGTTTCCGGCATCCGGAACATCCAGGCCCAGGACATCGCCGCCTTCGGCGAGCATGGCCTCGCCTGCAAGCTGATCTCCACCGGCGAGAATAAAGACGGCGTGATCTCCGCCTATGTCCACCCCACCCTGGTGAGCAAGGACAGTCTGGAAGCCAACGTCCCCGCGAACTTCAACCTGATCTCCTTTGAGGGCGCTTCCTGCGGCCGGATGAGCCTCTACGGCCAGGGCGCAGGCCGCTACCCCACCGCATACAATGTATTGCAGGACTGCGTGGACCTGACCCTGGGCCGCGGCTTCTACAGCGTCTGCACCGGCAAGGCCGAGGTCCGCAACGACAAGCAGCTCTGCTTCTACGTCCGTGGCGCCTCCGACGCCTGGCTGGAAGCAAACACCGCGGAGCACTGGGGCCAGGGCGTGATCACGAAGCCCGTCTCCGTCAACGAAATGCACGCATGGTGCAAGCAGTATCCCAACGTTTTTATGGCAGCACTGCCTGAAAGGAAGGACATTTAATTGCTGAAAGTAACGAAATTCGGCGGCTCCTCCATGGCCGACGCCGGTCAGTATCACAAGGTTCGGGACATCGTCCTGAGTGACCCTGCCCGGAAGGTCGTTGTCGTCTCCGCCGCCGGCAAGCGGTTCAGCGGCGATCACAAGATCACCGACCTGCTCTACCTCTGCCACGCCCACACCCAGTATGGTGTGGACTGCTCCCCCATTTTCGATATGATCACCTCCCGGTACTTAGAGATCCGGGACGAACTGGGCCTGAACCTGAACCTGGAAGAAGAATTCACCCTGCTGAAGTCCCGTCTGGACGCCAAGAAGGTTTCTCAGGACGAACTGGTCAGCCGGGGCGAGTATTTCTCCGCCAAGCTGATGGCCGCGTACCTGGGCTTCAAGTTCGTGGACGCCGCCGAATGGATCAAGTTCAACATGGACGGCACCGTTGACAAGCGGACCAGCTACGAGGCTTTCCGCCGTCTTGCCAAGGGCAGCGGCGTGGTCACTCCCGGCTTCTACGGCGTCATGCCCAACGGCACCATCAAGACCTTCACCCGGGGCGGCAGCGACATCACCGGCGCACTGGCCGCGGCGGCCCTGAATGCCAACGTCTACGAGAACTGGACCGACGTGTCCGGCATCCTGATGGCGGACCCCCGGATCGTGGAGAACCCCGAGACCATCCCCGAGGTCACCTACGACGAGCTGCGGGAGCTGAGCTACTCCGGCGCGCAGGTGCTCCACGAGGGCACCATCTTCCCCGTCCGGGAGAATAAGATCCCCCTGAACATCCGCAACACCAACGATCCCAGCCACCCCGGCACCATCATCCAGGAGAAATTCCTGGAGGACCGGAACCCGGACCGTTTCATCACCGGCAAGAAGAATTTCTCCATCGTCCACCTGTCCAAGCGGGGCCTAAGCAACGAGGTCGGCCTTCTCCGCCGGATCCTGACCATCTACGAGCGACACAACATCTCCGTGGTCTACGTTCCCAACGGCATCGACAACGTGTCCATCGTGGTGGAGACCGAGGATCTGGACCGCTGCCGCTACGAGCTGCTGGCAGAGGTTCAGCAGGAGATCAAGCCCGACACCCTGACGGTCTTCGACGAGATTGCCGTGGTCGC
This sequence comes from Faecousia sp., assembly GCA_045119355.1. GTDB lineage: Bacteria > Bacillota > Clostridia > Oscillospirales > Oscillospiraceae > Faecousia. Next base: position 6,183 of record JBGVDK010000045.1, on the reverse strand, counting down.
CGCCGTGGGCCGCCAGATGGCAAACCGCCCCGGCATCTCCGGCAAGATCTTCGCCGCCCTGGGCGCGTCCGACATCAACATCCGCTTCATCACCCAGAGCCCTGACGAGCTGAACATCATCTTCGGTGTGGAGAACAAGAACTTCAACAAGTCCATTCAGGTGCTCTACAACAGCTTTGCAAAGTAATTGACAGACCCGTTTTCGGGTTTTTCAGGAGGTAATTTACATGAAAACCTATACTGTCGCCGTCCTGGGCGCCACCGGCGCTGTGGGACAGGAAATGATCAAGATCCTGGCCGAGCGGGATTTCCCCGTGGGCAAGCTGGTCCCCCTGGCATCCGCCCGGTCCGCCGGCAAGAAGCTGGTGTTCCGTGGTGAGGAAGTCACCATTCAGGAGGTCTGCGCCGAGGCCTTCCAGGGCGTGGACATCGTCCTGGGCGCCGCCGAGAACGACATCGCCGAGAAGTGGGCCCCCGCCATCGTGGCCGCCGGCGCTGTGTTCGTGGACAACAGCTCCGCCTTCCGTCTGAACCCCGACGTGCCCCTGGTGGTCCCCGAGATCAACCCCGAAGACGTGAAGAAGCACAAGGGCATCATCAGTAACCCCAACTGCTCCACCATCATCACCGCCACCGCAGTCAACGCCCTGAACGCCATCTCCCCCATCAAGAGCATGATCGTCTCCTCCTACCAGGCCGTTTCCGGCGCTGGCGCAGGCGGCCCCATCGAGCTGATGAACGAGGTGGAGGCCCTGTCCAAGGGCGAGAGCTACGAGCCCAAGGTCTTCTCCCACCAGATCGCCTACAACCTGATCCCCCAGATCGGCGGCGAGCAGTGCGAGGGCTACACCAGTGAGGAGATGAAGCTTCAGAACGAGGGCCGGAAGATCATGCACCTGCCTGAGCTGAACGTGTCCATGACCTGCGTCCGGGTGCCCGTGGTCCGCAGCCACTCCATTTCCGTTGCGATGCGGTTCGACAAGCCCATCTCCGTGGCCGAGGCCCGTGAGGCCATTGCTGCCGCCCCCGGCACCAAGCTGGTGGACGATCTGAACAACAAGCAGTATCCCATGCCCCTGGACACCACCAACCAGGATCTGGTCTTCGTCGGCCGCATCCGTCCCGACCTGACCGACCCCAACGGCCTGTGCCTGTGGTGCTGCGGTGACCAGGTCCGCAAGGGCGCTGCCACCAACGCCATCCAGATCGCCGAGCTGCTGATCAAGTGAGCTTTTTGAAAAATCCCGCCATACGGCGGGATTTTTTAATTGACAATTGATAATGGATAATTGATAATATTAGTATCTGTAACTTCGACATTTCAAAGGAGAACCATCATGGAGCAATCCCTTTACAACGCATATGTGGACATTCTGAAGGAGGAGCTGCTGCCCGCCATGGGCTGCACCGAGCCCATCGCCGTGGCCTACGCCGCGGCCGTCGCCGCCCGGGAGCTGGGCAGCGTCCCCGAGGCCGTGGAGATCATCGTCAGCGGCAACATCATCAAAAACGTCAAGAGCGTGGTGGTCCCCAACACCGGCGGGCTGAGAGGTCTGGCCGCCGCTGCTGCCGCGGGCATCGTGGCCGGCGACGCGGACAAACAGCTTGAAGTCATCTCCTGTGTTACCGAGGCCCAGCACGCCGAGATTGCCGCCTATCTGAAGCAGGCGGAGTTCACCGTGGTGGAGTCCTCCTCCGGCTACATCTTTGACATCGATATCATCCTCCACGCGGGCAGTGACACCGCCCGGTGCCGGATTGCGGGCTTCCACACCAATATCATCCGGGTGGAGAAAAACGGCGAAATCCTCACCGACGTGCCCTATGTGGAGGCGGGCCAGAACTACGCCACCGACCGGAGCCTGCTGAACATCTCCTCCATCGTGGAGTTTGCCGACACCGCCGACATCGCCGACGTGAAGGATCTGCTGGACCGGCAGATCGAGTACAACATGGCAATCTCCAAAGCAGGTCTTGAAGGCAATTACGGTGCCCGGATCGGTCAGGTGCTTCTTGCCAGCTACGGCAATGACGTCCATAACCGTGCGAAAGCCTACGCCGCCGCGGCCTCCGACGCCCGGATGAACGGATGCAGTTTGCCCGTGGTCATCAACTCCGGCTCCGGCAACCAGGGCATCACCTGCTCCGTCCCCGTCATCGTCTACGCCCAGGAGCTGAACGCCTCCGACGAGCTGCGCTACCGGGCGCTGCTGGTGTCCAACCTGATCACCACCCATCTGAAGACTGGCATCGGCCGTCTGAGCGCCTACTGCGGTGCCATCAGCGCGGGCGTGGGTGCGGGCGCAGGCATCACCTACCTCTTCGGCGGAAAGGAAAAGGAGATCGCCCACACCATCGTCAACGCCCTGGCCATCGACTCCGGCATCATCTGCGACGGAGCAAAGTCCAGCTGCGCCGCCAAAATCGCCTCCGCTGTGGAGGGCGGCCTCCTCGGTATGGAGATGTACCGCCACGGCAGCCAGTTCTACGGCGGCGACGGCATCGTCACCAAGGGCGTGGAGAACACCATCCGCAACGTGGGCCGTCTCGCCCGGATCGGCATGGCCCAGACCGACAAGGAGATCATCGACATCATGATCTCCGATCCCACCTGATGGCTGGCAAAATCTGAATAATTCTTAAAAATGCTCCCGAGCCGTTGCGCCCGGGAGCTTTTTTCGTTATCATGAAGCTAAGAAAGGAGGAATGTCCATGTCAACTGCCCTGTATTCCGCACTCCACTTTCTGGTGGATTTCGCCTGCGCCCACGCCATGTTCCGGCTGTTCACGGCGGGCCCGGAGGGCTATGCCAACATCCTCCTGTATAATTTCTGCGCCTTTGCCCTGCAAATGCCCTTGGGGACCATCCTGGATTCCCTGTCCGGACGGTGGAAGCGGCTCCCGGCGGCGTTTTCCGGCTTCGGTGTTATGTTAACCATCGTCGGATATTTCACCCATCCCGCAATCCTGGGCCTGGGCAACGCCCTGTTTCACGTGGGCGGCGGCGTGGGCACCATCCGGGAGGACCACGCCAAAGGCTGGAAGGGCCGGGGGCTGGGTGTCTTCGTTGCGCCGGGAGCCCTGGGGCTGTTCCTGGGAACCAAGCTGTCTGAAGAAGTTTACATAACTCCATTTCTAATTGCCGCAATGGCCCTGCTGACCATTCCGCTGTTCTTCCTCCGGCCCCAGGAGGGCAGGCTGGACGCACCGAAAAAGCGGAAGGATGGCGTGCTTCCCCTGGTCTGCTGTTTTCTGGTGGTGGTGCTCCGCAGCTATGTGGGCATGGCGGTGACCTTCGAGTGGAAGCAGGAGCCATCCCTGGCTTTTGCGGCAGTCCTGGCCGTGGTGCTGGGCAAAGCCTCGGGCGGCTTCTCGGCGGCAGGGTTCGGCACCCGGAACACGGTGGTCATTTCCCTGGTGCTTGCCATGGCCTGCTATTTCCTGGGGAATGAGGCGTTTTTCGGCATCGGAGCCCTGTTTTTCTTCAACATGACCATGCCAATCACCCTGTATCAGCTTGCCCTCCGGTATCCGGAGCTGCCCGGATTCTCCTTTGGGCTGCTGACCTTTGGGCTGTTTCTCGGATTCCTGCCGGTGTATTTCGGGGTGGAGCTTCCTGTTTCCGGGATTACGCTGGGGGCGGCGGGGAGCCTGCTGTCCCTGTGCCTGCTCCTGCTTGTGGTGCGGGAGGAGCGGCGATGAGGTATGTTCTCCTGCTTTACGGCGGTTCCCTGGGACTGACGCTGCTGATCGAGATTCCGGTCTGCCTCTGCTTCGGGCTTAGAGGGAAGGATCAGCTCCTGCTGGTGCTGCTTACGAACCTACTGACCAACCCGGCGGCGGTGTGGCTCCATACTTCCCTGGGCCTGACCCAGGTTCCCATTGAAATATTGGTTGTCATAATCGAGTATTATGTCTACCGTTCATTCCGCGACTCCCATCATATCCCCCATCCATTCACCCTGGCCCTCACCGCGAACGGCATTTCCTGGGGCCTTGGGCTACTGCTTCAAACGCTTTAAGGAGGTACAAACATGAAACGACTGACCACCATTTTCCTGGCACTGCTGCTGATCGTCAGCCTGAGCGTCCCGGCCTTCGCCGACGTCATTTACGCGCCGGATGACTATTTCCTGAGCCAGCATCTGGACGAAAGCGACCGTCTGGACCGGAACTTCCGGGCCCTGACGGAAGTCACCGTCTACAAAAGCCCCGAATCCGCCAAGGAGTTGTGGACCATGGCCCAGGGCGACGCCATCCACATTTATTACGTCTACACCGACGCTCAGGGCAATCTCTGGGGCTACTGCGAAAATTACGAGGAAGACCTTCAGGGCTGGCTCCCCATGGCCTACATGGAGCTGATCTACGACTACATCTCCTTTGAAGAGGACTACGGCGACAGCTTCCTGGCCATGGACGGCCAGCTCGACGAGGAATACGCCGACGATATGGTCTGGTTCTGGAATTACCCCGGCAGTGAAACCGGAGAGACCTTCGATATGGCTTCCTGGGCGTCGGACTACTTCCCGGAGTACCATCAGGTCTACAAGGACGACCAGGGCCGTTCCTGGGGCTATGTGGGGTATTACTATGGCCGGAGGAATTTCTGGATCTGCCTGGACGCCCCAACCGCGGACTTTGAAACCCTCTACCCCGCCGGCGCGCCGGAGGTGGAGCCCTCCCAGCCTGAGCCTACCCTTCCCGCTGAGGAGGTTACGCCCCAGCCCTCCTCCGGGACCGCAGCCCTCCGGACGGGCGTCACCATCGCCGTGGCAGTCTGCGTGGTCGTCACCGTTGTCCTGCTGGCGCGGATGAAGAAGAAAGAAACCTGATTTCATGTTCAAAAGGAGGTATGGACCATGTTCACCATCAACGGAGCGGATTATACCATTTTTGTCGTTCCCATAATGTCTTTCATTCTCCTGTTCGCCCTCCAATTCTTCCTCTGCCGGAGGGTGAAAAGCAAGATCCTGAAATGCCTTCCCTGGGGCTATGTGGTGTTTCAGCTGGTGCTTTCCGTGATGTGCCTGTTTGAAGACACCGGCGGATTTATCGACCTGCGGAGCTTGTTCTTCCTGCTGTTCTTGGGGTACGCCGCCGTCTGCGCGGCCGGGATCGGCCTGGGATGGCTTTTCGGGCGTTCCAAGGCGAAATAAGCGCAAAACGGCCCCTCCGAACGGAGGGGCCGCAGTTTATTCACTTTGCCAACTGTCCGGTATACCCCAGGTCTGCCAGCTTCTGGTAGGCCTCCCGGGCCTCCGGAGGGATCTCCACCGGGGCCTGGTAGCCTTTTTCCGCATACAGCTCCATCCGCTGGATGTCGCCCACGATGGTCTCGATGACGCCCTTCTCGGTCATGCCCACAGCCTGGGCATGGGCGATGTGCTCTTCCAGTGTCACCTGAGGGGAGGTGTACACCGCCTGCACCTGGGGCCAGTAGACCTGCATGGCCGCCCAGAGACGGCGCTCCATATAGGGCTTATGGACGGCGATGATCTTCTTCGCTTCAATGCCATGATCCGCCAGGACCTTCGGGGTGAAAAGCAGGTTTTCAGCGGAGTTGGTGGACTTGTTTTCCAGGATGATCCGCTCCTCCGGGACGCCCTCTGCCACAGCGATGGCGGCGAAGCGCTCCGCCTCAGACTGGGTGAACAGACCCGAGGTATTCCGTCCCAGACCGCCGGAGAAGGCCACGTAAGGCGCGAATCCGGCATGGTACAGCTGGGCGCAGCGCCTGGGGATATCCTCGTCATAGCAGCCGAAGCCCACGATGCAGTCGGCTTTCCCGGGAAGCTGATTCATGTGCATATAGTCCCAGAGGACTTTGGTGTATTCGTAAACCATAGCGTCTCCTTGCAAAAAGTGCCTGCCCGAAATCCGGACAGGCACTTCATTTTCAGCAGATTACTTGTTGCCGTTCATTTCCTTCAGGGCGTCGCGGCGGCTGAAGTTGGCGCGGCCCTTCTCGTCGAAGCCCATGAACTTGACCCAGGTGTAGTCGCCCAGGTTCAGCACGTCCTCGACCTTCTCCACACGGCGGTTCTCCAGCTTGGAGATGTGGACCATGCCGTCATGGCCGGGAGCGATCTCCACGAAAGCGCCGATGGGCAGGATGCGGACAACCTTGCCGTAGTACAGCTTGCCAACCTCGGGAACGAAGCAGATGTCGTCCACCATCTT
>JBGVDK010000044.1:0-13096 GCA_045119355.1 Faecousia sp. | reverse complement strand
GACACCACCCCCATCGTTGACGGCGAGACCTATATGTTCAAGGTCGAGGGCTGATTCTCTGAATACCAAATGACATAGCACAGAACCGGACTCCGCAGAACGCAGAGTCCGGTTTTTCTTTCTGAAACGGATTGCTTTTTTCAAAAGCCGTGGTATAATAAATAAAAACATACAGAAAGCGCAGTCCAAATTGGAATGGGTAAATCCCAGCGGTACCAAGCCGCCGTAGATGGACAGAAAGCCGCGATGAGCCATTGGAGCGATCTGAGAAGGCTCATCGCATTTGGCGTCCGGAGCCGGAATACGTTGCCTGCGCGTTCACCGACAGACTCTTGGGGATGGTCTGGCGGGATTCCTTGTATCTGGAGCCATTGTGCGGTCCGGATTCCATCGGTGCATCCAAAAGTCCCCATCCGGGGACTTTTTTCTTTGTCCCACGCTCGCTGAAGGAGGCCATCCCATGGCGCAATTTCAAATCGAAAACCTGACCTTCTCCTATCCCACATCGAAAAAAGACTCCCTGAACGGCGTCAGCCTTTCCATCGAAAAGGGAGAATACATCGTCCTGTGCGGCCAGTCCGGCTCCGGCAAGACCACCCTTCTGCGGCATCTGAAATCCGTCCTGACCCCCCACGGCAAGCGCTCCGGCGAAATTCTCTTCAACGGCACGCCTCTGACCCAGGTCTCCCAGCGGGATCAGGCGTCGAAGATCGGCTTCGTCATGCAGAATCCCGACGACCAGATCGTCACCGACAAGGTCTGGCACGAGCTGGCCTTCGGCCTGGAAAGCCTGGGCGTGGATCAGAAGACCATGCGCCTCCGTGTGGCCGAAATGGCCTGCTATTTCGGCATCCAGAGCTGGTTCCACCGGGACGTGGCAAACCTCTCCGGCGGCCAGAAGCAGCTGCTGAATCTCGCCTCCATCATGGCCATGCAGCCGGAGGTGCTGATTCTCGACGAGCCCACCAGCCAGCTGGACCCCATCGCCGCCTCCGACTTCCTGAACACCGTCCGGAAGATCAACCTGGAACTGGGCACCACCATCATCATCACCGAGCACCGATTGGAGGACATCTACCACGCCGCCGACCGGGTCATCGTCATGGAGGGGGGCCGTGTGGTCGCCAATGACAGCCCCCGGCAGGTGGGCGCGCAGCTCCACCGGCAGAACAGCCAGATGTTTGCCGGCCTGCCCACCCCCGTCCGGGTGTTCTACGACGCCCAGGCCCAGGGGGACTGCCCCCTCACCGTCCGGGAGGGCCGGAGCTGGCTGACAAACACCTTCGCCGGGAAGGCCCTCGCCGTCACCGAGCCGGAGTTTGAGCCCATGCTGGACGAAACCGCCGATCCCGCGCTGAAGCTGAAGGAAGTCTGGTTCCGGTACGAAAAGGACAGCCCAGACATTCTTCAGGGCGTCAGCTTCTCCGTACCGAAGGGCAAGCTCTTCGCCATCGTGGGCGGCAACGGCGCGGGCAAGTCCACTACCTTAAAAACCGTCTGCGGCATCTGCAGGGCCTATCGTGGCAGCGTGGAGGTCTTCGGCAAGCCCCTGAAAAAATACCGCTCCGGCGAGCTGTTCCACAACTGCCTGTCCATGCTCCCCCAGGACCCCAAGAGCCTCTTCGTCAAGAAGACCGTCCGGGAGGAGCTGGCGGAGATGTGCAGGGATCGGTCGAAAATCGCCGCTGTGGCGGAGACCTGCGCCATTGAGCAGCTTCTGGACAGCCATCCCTACGATCTCTCCGGCGGCGAACAGCAGCGGGCCGCCTTGGCAAAGGTGCTCCTCACCGAGCCGAAGCTCCTCCTGCTGGACGAGCCCACCAAGGGCCTGGACAGCTTCTTCAAGCTAAAGTTCGCGGACATTCTCAAAAAGCTCCGGCAGCAGGGCATCACCATCGTCATGGTCTCCCACGACGTGGAGTTCTGCGCGGAGTATGCGGATCTTGTCAGCATGTTCTTCGACGGACAGATCGTCACCACCGACACGCCCCACCGGTTCTTCGGACAGAACAGCTTCTACACCACCGCCGCCAACCGGATGAGCCGCTGCGTGTTCCAAAACGCCGTCACCGCCGGGGACGTGGCCGGGCTGTATCTGAAAAACAAGGAGGGCCAGGCATGAAAAAATCCACCCTCTTTTCCCTGCTGACCATCGTGGTTCTGATCCCGGCTACTCTGTATCTGGGGGCCCGGATGTCCGGACGGTGGTATTACCTCACCTGCACCCTGGTCATCATCGAGACCATGCTCCCCTTCTTCTTCTCCTTCGAGTCCCGCCGGCCCCAGGCCCGGGAGCTGGTGACCCTTGCGGTGATGGCGGCTCTGGCGGTGGCTGGGCGGGTAGCAATCCCCATCCCCAACTTCAAGGCCATCACCGGCATCATTATGATCACCGGGATCGCCTTTGGCGCCCAGGCGGGCTTCATGACCGGAGCCATCGCCGCTTTTGCCAGCAACTTTTTCTACAGCCAGGGACCCTGGACCCCCTGGCAGATGATGGCCTACGGCATGGGCGGCTTCATTGCCGGACTGCTGTTCCACAACCGGAAATTCCAGTTCCGGGAAAGTTCCCTGAAGAACACCATCGTCCTGACGGTATTCGGCTTTGTCTGCATCGTGGGACTGGTGGGTCCCCTGCTGGACTGCTGCACCATTTTCACCACCGGCAGCCGCCTGACCCTGAGCTATGCTCTGACGGTGCTTGCCGCCGGTCTCCCCTACAACGCCATGCATGGCCTTTCCTGTGCCGCTACCATGCTGATCCTGAGCAAGCCCCTGCTGGAAAAGCTGGACCGGATCAAGGAAAAGTACGGCATGATGGAGGACGGAGATGGGGTTTGAGCGCATTCATCCGGCCATCCAGTTCCTTTATTTCGCCGGAGTCCTGGCCTCCGCGGTCCTGTTTGGGCTTTATCATGCCAGTTATACCCATTTCAGCAACCGGGGAACGGCCTTCAGATCTAATCCATGCTGATCACCTCTTTTGGAGTCCATCGCCACCGTCTCCGATTCCATGCACAGCCGGGGCCAAGGGCCGAAAGTCCTTCTCTGAATCGCTCCTAATGACCGACTTTCGTCATGTGCAAAGCCTCCGCGCTCCGTTGATGCCAAAGCCTTCCGCACGGGCTTTGGCATCAATCCTTTTCGGACACATATCAATATCTGTATGCCACATACCAGAATTGACGGGTTGACATTTTGAAAATCAGTGCTATTATATCAATATAAACGTATCGGTATAAATAAACCGATTGCAATTCAACAGGAAGGGTTGATCTTTATGGAAAAGAATTATATGCCTGTAACCAATGCCCAGGAGCTGACGGACGCCCTGAACCGCTGCCGCAATGCCCAGGCAAAATATTCCACCTACACCCAGGAGCAGGTCGATCAGATCTTCCTGGCCGCCGCCACTGCCGCCAACCGGATGCGCATTCCCCTGGCGAAGCAAGCCGTCGCTGAGACCGGAATGGGCATCGTGGAAGACAAGGTCATCAAGAACCATTTTGCCGCTGAGTACATCTACAACGCCTACAAGGATGCCAAGACCTGCGGCGTCATCGAGGAGGACCCCGCCTACGGCGTCCAGAAGATCGCCGAGCCCATCGGCGTCATCGCCGCCGTCATCCCCACCACCAATCCCACCTCCACCGCCATCTTCAAAACGCTGATTGCGCTGAAGACCCGGAACGCCATCATTATCAGCCCCCATCCCCGGGCCAAGGGCTGCACCATCGCCGCAGCGAAGGTGGTGCTGGAAGCCGCAGTTGCCGCAGGCGCGCCCGAAGATATCATCGCCTGGATCGACGTGCCCTCCCTGGAGCTGACCAACCTGGTCATGCGGGAAGCGGACATCATTCTCGCCACCGGCGGTCCCGGCATGGTCAAGGCGGCCTACTCCTCCGGCAAGCCCGCCCTGGGCGTCGGCCCCGGCAATACCCCCGCTGTCATCGACGATTCCGCTGACATCCTGCTGGCAGTCTCCTCCATCATCCACTCCAAGACCTTTGACAATGGCATGATCTGCGCCTCCGAACAGAGCGTGGTGGTGCCGGACAGCGTATACGAAGCGGTCAAGGCGGAATTTATCAACCGGGGCTGTTACATTCTGAACGCTGAGGAGACCGACAAGCTCCGCGCTACCATCCTCATCAATGGCGCGCTGAACGCCAAAATCGTGGGCCAGTCCGCACATACCATCGCGGCTCTTGCGGACGTGGAGGTCCCCGAGGCCACCAAAATTCTCATCGGCGAGGTGGAATCCACCGACCTCAGCGAAGCTTTCGCCCACGAGAAGCTGTCCCCCGTTCTGGCGATGTACCGGGCCGCTGACTTCGAGGATGCCCTGAGCAAGGCCGACACTCTGGTCAAGGACGGCGGCTACGGTCACACCGCTGCCATCTATCTGGACGACGTGAACGGCAAGGAGAAGCTGAATGCCTTCTCCGCCCGGATGAAGGCCTGCCGCATCCTGGTAAACACCCCTTCCGCCCAGGGCGGCATCGGTGACCTGTACAACTTCAAGCTGGCCCCCTCCCTGACCCTGGGCTGTGGAAGCTGGGGCGGCAACTCCGTGTCCGAGAACGTGGGCATCAAGCATCTGCTGAACATCAAAACCGTCGCCATCCGGAGGGAAAATATGCTGTGGTTCCGCGCGCATGAAAAGGTCTATTTCAAGAAGGGCTGCCTGCCCGTGGCTCTGGCCGAGCTGAAGGAGCACAAAAAGGCCTTCATCGTCACCGACTCCTTCCTGTACAACAACGGCTACACCAAGCCCATCGAAGCCAAGCTGGACGAGAAGGGCATCAGCCACACCACCTTCTACAACGTAGCTCCCGATCCCACCCTCGCCTGTGCCCGGGAGGGCGCTGCCCAGATGGCAGCTTTCCAGCCTGACCTGATTCTGGCAATCGGCGGCGGTTCCGCTATGGACGCCGGCAAGATCATGTGGGTCCTCTACGAGCATCCCGAGGCCGACTTCATGGATATGGCAATGCGCTTCGTGGATATCCGTAAGCGCGTTTACACCTTCCCCAAGATGGGCGAAAAGGCCTACTTCGTCGCCATCCCCACCTCCGCGGGCACCGGCTCCGAGGTGACCCCCTTCGCCGTCATCACCGACGAGCAGAGCGGCGTCAAGTATCCCCTGGCGGACTACGAGCTGCTGCCCAAGATGGCGATTGTGGACGCGGATATGATGATGAACGCCCCCAAGGGTCTGACATCCGCCTCCGGCATCGACGCGGTGACCCACGCTTTGGAGGCCTACGCCTCCGTCATGGCAACTGACTACACCGACGGTCTGGCCCTGCGGAGCCTGAAGCTGGTCTTTGAGAACCTGCCCAAGGCCTACGACAACGGCGCCAAGGAGCCCCGTGCCCGGGAGAATATGGCCCACGCCGCCACCATGGCCGGTATGGCCTTCGCCAACGCCTTCCTGGGCGTCTGCCACTCCATGGCTCACAAGCTGGGCGCGTTCCACCACCTGCCCCACGGCGTTGCCAACGCCCTGATGATCGACGAGGTCCTCCGGTTCAACGCCTCCGAGACTCCCGTGAAGATGGGCACCTTCTCCCAATACGACCACCCTCACACCCTGGCCCGGTACGCCGAGATCGCCGACTACCTGAAGCTGGGCGGCAATACCGACGAAGAGAAGCTGGAAAACCTGATCGCCGCCATCGACGCACTGAAGGAGCGGGTGGGCATCAAGAAGGCCATCCGGGACTACGGCGTGGACGAGGCCGACTTCCTGGCCCGGCTGGACGACATGGTGGAGCAGGCCTTCGACGACCAGTGCACCGGCGCCAACCCCCGGTATCCCCTGATGAGCGAGATCAAGCAGATGTACCTGAACGCCTACTATGGCACCCACGAAGCTGTTTAAGGAGGAAGCACCATGAACATGGAAACCATCATTGCAGAACGTCCCCACAAAATCATCTACCGGGACGGCGACAAGTGCATTAAGGCCTTCGACGAGTCCTTCTCCAAGGCTGACATCCTCAACGAGGCCCTGAACATCGCCCGGGTGGAGCAGACCGGCCTGTCCATCCCCAAGCTGCTGGGCGTCACCGTAGTGGACGGAAAATGGGCGATCATCACCGAATTCATCGAGGGCAAGACCCTGGCCCAGCTGATGAAGGAGAACCCCGAGCAGCGGGACGATTACCTCTCCTGCCTGGTGGAGCTTCAGGTGATGATGCACGCCAGCACCTGTGCGGATCTGAACAAGCTGCGGGATAAGATGCACCGGAAGATCAGCGCCTCCGGCCTGGACGCCACCACCCGGTATGACCTGCACATCCATCTGGACAGCATGCCCAAGCACAACAAGGTCTGCCATGGGGACTTCAATCCCTCCAACATCATCATCGCCGAGGACGGCAGACCCTATATTCTGGACTGGTCCCATGCCACCCAGGGCAACGCCTCTGCCGACGCCGCCCGGACCTACCTCCTGTTCTGCATGGACGGCGACATGGATATAGCTGACAAGTACCTGGACCTGTTCTGCAAGAAGAGCGACACCGCAAAGCAGTACGTTCAGCAATGGATGCCCATCGTCGCCGCGTCCCAGCTCGCCAAGAGCAGCGGGCAGGAGCATGAATTCCTGCGCTCCTGGGTCAATGTGGTGGACTACCAGTAAGCAGGCCGCTGCCAACACATTCCCAAATCCAAATGTCACATTCTGGAAAAGGCTGGATCCCATTTTCGGGATCCAGCCTCATTTTATGAAACCGTGTATTCCTTGCGGCCATAAAAGAACAGGGACAGAATCGTGCCCACCGTCCAGCCGATGGGCCAGGACATCCAGATTCCCGTGCTGCCCAGCGCCCGGGACAGCACATACGCAAGACCCACCCGGAGGATCAAATCCGAGAAGGTCGCGGCCATAAACGCCTTCATTTTCCCGGCGCCCCGGAGCACGCCGTCGGTAACCAGCTTCGCCGAGACCACAAAGTAGAAGGGAGCCACGATCCGCAGGAAAGTGATACCTGTGTTCATTGCCTCCGCCGTTCCGTCTTCCAGGAAAATGTTCATCAGCGGCTCTCCCTGGAAGAAGTACAGCAGCGCCAGGGGCACGCACAGCAGCCAGACCATCTTCAGGCCCGCTTTGTGGCCCTCCCCCACCCGTTTGGGCTTGCCCGCGCCCAGGTTCTGGGCGGTGTAGTTGGAGATGCCGTTTCCAAGGGTGGTGAAGGAGGTGATCACCAGATTGTTCAGCTTCACCGCGCCGCTGTAGCCCGCCATGACGCCGGAGCCGAAGGTATTGATGATCCCCTGAAGGATCATATTGCCCACGGAGATGAAGCTCTGCTGAAGCATACTGGGGATCGCCACCACGGCAATCTGCCCCAGAAGCTTCCAGGAAAACAGCGCCGTTTCTTTCGTATGAAAAGCGCTCAGTCTGCGGAAGACCACCATCACCGCCAGCACACAGCTGACGCCCTGGCAGATCAGCGTCGCCCAGGCCACGCCCGCAACCCCCATATCAAAGGCGGTGACGAACAGGATATCCGCGCCGATGTTGGAAATGGACGACGCCGCCAAAAACAGGAACGGCGTTCTGGAATCTCCCAACGCGGAGAAAATGCCCGTGGCCACGTTATAGTAAAACACGAAGGGCAGGCTGAGGATGTAAATTTCCAGATAGCATTTGGAATCGGCGAACACATTCTCCGGGGTATGGATCAGCCGGAGCAGTCCATCCAGGCCCAGAAGCCCCACCGCCATCAGTCCGGCGCAGAGCACACCGGTGGCAATCATTGTCGTATAAACCGCGGTATTCATCTCACCGTACTGCTTCGCGCCGAATTTCTGCGCGGTTACCACCGAGCAGCCGATGTTGCAGCCAAAGGCCACCGCGATGAACAGCAGCGTCACCTCATAGCCGTTGCCCACCGCCGCCAGGGCTTCCTCGCCGATGAATTTGCCTGCCACAAAGCTGTCGGCAAGGTTGTAGAGCTGCTGGAAAATAATGCTTCCGAACAGGGGCAGGCAGAACTGCCAGAGTACGCTGCCCGGTTTTCCAACCGTAAGGTCTTTGTTCATGTCAAACACCCGCTTTCTTTTTTCCGCTGTATTATACGCCTTGACTTTGCTCTTTGTAAAATGTATAGTTAAAATAGCAGCTATGTAAATTCGACATATCAGGAGGTCCCCCATGAACGTCAGCCTGGAATCCTACCGGGTGTTTTACCATGTGGCCCAGTGCGGCAGCTTCACAAAAGCGGCCCAGCTCCTCTACAGCAACCAGCCCAACGTGACCCGGACCATCAAAAATCTGGAACAGGCTTTGGGCTGCACCCTCTTCATCCGAACCAATCGGGGCATCTCCCTGACCCCAGAGGGGGAAGGCTTTTACACCCATATCGCCTCCGCCATGGAGCAGATCCGTCAGGGAGAAGAGACGCTTCTGCATCACAGTACCCTCCAAACAGGAACCGTCCGGGTCGGCGTCAGCGAGATCGCCCTGCACCGGCTGCTGCTTCCCGTGCTGAAGCAGTTCCGGGAGACCTATCCCGGGGTCCAGCTTCGGATCCTGAACTCCAACTCCCAGCAGGCAGCCACGGCGCTGATGGAGCAGCAGGTGGATTTCGCTCTGCTAACCCTCCCCATCCGGCAGGAGGAAGCCTTTCTGCGAAGGGACCTGGCATTCTTCCGGGAGGTTCCCGTCTGCGCCCGCGAGGCTGTGCCGGAATTGGAAGCTCCTTTGACCATGGAGGCGCTGTCTGCCCTGCCGCTGATCAGCCTTTGTCGAAATACCTCCACCCGGCGGCATTATGAGGACTGGTTCTCCCGTCACGGCCTGGCCTTTGAGCCGAACATCGAGGCAGCCACCGCCGATCAGATCCTTCCCATGGTCCGGGCGGGCCTGGGCGTCGGCTTCATTCCGGAGCTTGCGGCAAAGGAAGCCACGTCCAACGGAAGCGTCGCGGTTCTGCCCCTGACAGAAGCTCCGCCGGAACGGACCCTTTCCATGGTCCGGCGAAGAGACGTCCCCCTTTGCGCCGCGGCGCGGGTCCTGGCGGAAATGCTGACCCAATACGCAAGCCCTCAAAGGGAAAAGACAGAGGCATGAAGCCCTATGGTTTCAGGCCATTTTCATCAACAAGAACCCCCGGATTCAGGGTCTTTCTCAACACCTCCTCGAATTTCTGAAGGTAGGCGTAAAGCTCCTCCGGGCTTTCTCTCCGCTCCCGGAGGAACCAGATGGTTTGGAGCGACACCATGGTGTTATACAGCAGGTCCTGGACATCTATCACATGGGCAAGGACTCCATCCAGGCGCTGAAGGAACAGCAGGATCTGGTCATCACCCTGTACGACGTGGGCTGCTGCCATCCCGTGTTCACCATGGCTAAGGGCGGCTGCGAGATTCCCTGGTACGTCCACGAAGTGCCCATCGTTGGCATCAGCGTGGGCCAACCCACCATGCTGGCGGACACCCCCGCCGTCCGGACCTACATCAACGCCTACGACTCCAAGCCCCACACCATGGACGCCATTGTGGAGAAGCTGCTCTCCGGTCCCGAAGCTTTCACCGATAAGGACCCCATTGACAGCTTCTGCGGTCTGTGGAACACCCGGATCTAAGTTCCCCTCCCACTTGATACCAAAAGCCGCAGGCAATTGCCTGCGGCTTTTTCTCCACGTCTGGCCGGTGATTCACCGGCACTTACATATTGTAATACAGTTCAAATTCCGCGGGATGGGGAATGGCGGCCATCCGGCGGCACTCGGCACGCTTGGAGGCGATGAAATTCTTCAGCAACGCCTCCGGGAACACGCCGCCCTCGGTCAGGTAGTCATGGTCGGCCTCCAGAGCGTCCAGCGCCGCCTCAAGGGAGGTGGGCAGGCCCTGGAGCTTGGCCTTCTCCTCCTCGGGCAGCTCGAACAGGTTCATGTCATAGGGACCCCAGCCGTGCTCATGGGGATCGATCCGGTTCTTCACGCCGTCCAGGCCTGCCATCAGGATGGCCGCGTAGCAGAAATAGGGATTGCAGGTGGCGTCGGGATTCCGCAGCTCGAACCGGCGGAGCTTCGGGCTCTTGGCGTAGGCGGGGATCCGGATGACGGCGCTCCGGTTGGAGGTGGCGTAGCCCACGGTGACGGGGGCCTCGAAGCCGGGAACCAGCCGCTTGAAGGAGTTGGTGCTGGGGTTGGTGATGGCGCAGAGGGACGCGATGTGTTTCAGCAGACCTCCCATGAAGTAATGTGCCGTCTTGCTCAGATGGGAGTAGCCCTCGTCGTCGGAGAACACCGGCTCGCCGTCCTTCAGCAGGAGCATATGGACATGCATACCGGAACCGGCCTCGCCGTAGACGGGCTTGGGCATGAAGGTTGCCGTCAGGCCGTGCTTCTGGGCCACGTTGCGGATGATGTACTTGATCATCATGGAGGCGTCGGCCATCTGGCTCATGACGCCCAGCTGGGGCTCGATCTCGAACTGGCCCGCCGCGCCCACCTCGGGATGGTGGTACTTCACGGGGATGCCCGCCTCCTCCATCCGCAGGACCATCTCACTGCGGCACTCGTAGGTGGGGTCGAAGGGCTTGGCGATGTGGTAATTTTTCTGCCGGGGAACCACATTGCCCTGACCTTGGACCGCGCTGTTCCAATGGGCCTGGTCCGCGTCCACCTGGGCGCCGATGGCGTTGGACGAGACCTGCCAGCTCACGCTGTCAAAGAGGTAGAACTCAAACTCCGGCAGGATCAGCATGGTATCCGCGATGCCGGTGGAGCGCATATATTCCTCGGCAGCCAGGACAATGTTCCGGGGATACTGGGCCAGGGGCCGGTTCTCCGGGTGGTCGATGATCATGGCGTTGCCCGTCATGGAGAGCGTCGGGATGGCGCAGAAGGGATCGATCATGGCGGTGTCCGGGTCCGGAATGAAGACCATGTCGCTCTTCTCCACCACGGCATAGCCATAGTTGGAAGCGTCAAAGCCGATGCCGTTTTTCAGGGTGTCCTCGTTAAAATGGCTGGCGGGAATGGTCACATGGCGGAAGCTACCGTTGATGTCCACCATCTTGAAATCCACCATTTGGATTCCCTCCTCCGCGATCAGCTTCTGAATGTCCTGTACAGTCCTGGGCATGGATATCTTCCTCCGTTAAAATCGTTTTTGGATGGTATTTTTATTATACCGGAAATGTAACCGCCCTTCAACACAGCATTTGTCACAGAAATGGACAATGGATTCTGTATCCTCCGGCAGAAGGGGGCTCACCTTTCCGCTCTGCCGGACAATTCTGTCATCCTGAGTGAGCGAAGCGAATCGAAGGATCTTCGCACCAATTAAGTCGCACAGAGAATCACAGTGCGAAGATCCTTCGACTCCGCTCAGGATGACAACGAAAAAAGGGACAGCCGAAGCTGTCCCTTTCCGTATGTATGAATCTGAGATCAAGCGACCAGTTCCTTGGCCTTCTTGGCGGCGGAAGCGGCGTCGGGGGTGTAGGCGTCAGCACCGACCTTGTCAGCGAACTCCTGGGTGATGGGAGCGCCGCCGACCATGACCTTGACGCTGCCTCTCCAGGGAGCGGCGTTGATGGCGGCAACGGTGGCCTCCAGAGCGGGCATGGTGGTGGTCAGCAGAGCGGAGCAGGCGAAGATCTTGACGGACTCGTCGTAAGCGGCCAGAAACTTCTCCACGGGAACGTCAACGCCCAGGTCAACGACCTCGAAGCCGGCGGACTCGATCATCATAGCGACCAGATTCTTGCCGATGTCGTGCAGGTCACCAGCGACGGTGCCGATCACGACCTTGCCCAGAGCGCCGGCAGCGCCGGATGCCAGATGGGGCTTCAGGACCTCGACGCCCTTCTTCATGGCCTTGGCGGCGATCAGCATCTCGGGAACGAAGATCTCGCCGTTCTTGAACTTCTCGCCAACGACGTCCATGGCGCCGATCATGGTGTTCAGAACATCCTCAGCAGCGCAGCCCTCGTCCAGAGCCTCGGCGACGGCGGCGGTGATCAGCTTTGCCTTACCACGGGTAACCAAATCCTTAACGTTTTCCAGACTCATAATGTTTTTCCCCTTTATTGTAATTTTGTGCCTCCCCAGTCAGCGCCGGGGGGCAATTTCACTTTTTAGACAACGAATGGAGTTGGAACAGGAACTCTTTCGTTGATTTTCGACAACAACATCGTACCACAATCTTCTAATTCTGAAAAGCATTTCCTTTTCACCATCTTCGTCAACTTAAAGTTGCACCCCCGCAACAAACGCTTAAACTCCCATTGCAAAGAAACCCGAACCATGCTATATTATAGAAAAAGGAGGGATCCGGATGGAACTCAGGCAGCTAAAATATTTTCTCGCTGTGGCCGACGCCCGGAGCTTCGTCAGTGCGGCGAACAAGCTCTACGTCTCCCGCCAGGCGGTGAGCAAATCCATCTCCCAGTTGGAATCGGAGCTTCAGGTGGACCTGTTCATGCGGGACACCAGCGGCGCTTACCTCACCCCCGCCGGGGTCATGTTCTACGAGCGGGTCCGGAGCAGCGTCATGGAGCTTGACCAGCTTCAGGAGGAGATCCGGCAGTACGGCACACAGTTCCGCCAGGTGATCCGGGTGGCCTTCTCCATCGGCACCCTTCAGCTATTCGAGCAGCGGGTCCAGCGCTTCATCCGTTCCCAGGACCACATCGTGGTGAAATACACCGAATGCACCCCCGCCGAATGCGAAGGGCTCCTCCGGGAGCACAGGACCGATCTGGTCATCACATCCCGTACCGTGACGGACTACGCCTTCGACACCAAGTCCATTCTCAGCTCCCCTTACGGCCTGCTGCTCCGGGATCAGGAGGAGCTGAGCGGTCTGGAAAAATTAGAGCCCTCGGACCTCCAATGGCTGCCCATCGGCTGTTTTGCCGACGGCCAGACGGAAACCCTTTGCGAACAGCTGGGTCTGAAGCCCCAGTACACCGGCATAGATCTGATCCGGCTCTTCTCCACCGCCGCCAACGGCCTGTGCGCCACCATCCTGCCGGAGTGTCTCCGGCCTCCCCTGCTTCATGGCGTTCGCTGGGTTCCTCTGGACATCCCCTACCAATGGAACATCCAGCGGGTGTATCTCCGGTCCG
>JBGVDK010000043.1:0-2367 GCA_045119355.1 Faecousia sp. | reverse complement strand
TGCTCTATGAGCTGGTCGGAATAGTCCCGGATGGTTTTCTGCTTCAGGAATCCCGCCTTCTGGAAGCCCTTCTCCCAGTAGCGCTGGAGGACCATGTTGTATTCCAGCGGGTAGTCCAGCACCAAGCCGTGCTTGTGCCGGTCCTCAGGAATGTGGCTCATGCCCATTTTGCTGCGCTGGCGGATGGAAGCGTGGGTGACGTCTTTTCCGCACAGGGTCACGGTACCGGCAGAAGGCTTGTCCAGACCGGTAACGGCGTGGATGAACTCCGTCTGTCCATTGCCCTCGATGCCCGCCAGACACACGATCTCTCCGGCGCAGACTTGCAAAGAGGCGTGCTTGACGGCATCCTTCTTGGCGATCTTGGAGGGAACCGTCAGGTTTTCCACCTGCAAAATCACGTCACCGGGGTGACTCTCGTCCTTTTCCGTCACCAGCTGCACGTCACGTCCCACCATCAGCCGGGACATCTCCTCCACGCTGGTATCGGCCACCTCCACGGTGCCCATGTACTTGCCCTTGCGCAGAACGGAGCAGCGGTCCGCCACCGCCTTGATCTCCGCCAGTTTGTGGGTGATAAAGAGGATGGATTTGCCCTCGGCCTTGAAGCCACGCATAATGTCCATCAGCTCGTCGATTTCCTGGGGAGTCAGCACGGCGGTGGGCTCGTCAAAAATCAGGATCTCGTTGTCCCGGTAGAGCATCTTCAGGATCTCCACACGCTGCTGCATGCCAACGCTGATGTCCTCCACCTTGGCATCGGGGTCCACCTTCAATCCGTAGCGCTCGGACAGCTCCATGACCTTCTTCCGGGCAGCGGCACGGTCCACCACCACACCCTTCACAGGCTCCGCGCCCAGAATGATGTTGTCCAGCACCGTGAAGCACTCCACCAGCTTGAAGTGCTGGTGCACCATGCCGATGTGCAGGGCGGTGGCATCGTTGGGGTTATTGATCCTGACCTCCTGACCATCCTTCTTGATAATTCCCTTTTCCGGCTGGTACAGGCCGAACAGGACGCTCATCAAAGTGGACTTGCCCGCGCCGTTCTCGCCCAGAAGGGCGTGGATCTCGCCGCGCTTCAGCTGGAGCGTCACGTCATCATTGGCCTTGATGCCGGGGAATTCCTTGGTGATGTTCAGCATTTCGATGACATAATCTGCCATGAACTCACTCCCTTACAAATTTATGGAAAGGCTCCGGCCGGTCATCGCCCGCAACGAAGCGTTCCTGGGTCAATGTTCTCCGGCGGAATTTTCAAAACACGCCGGACTGTGGCTTTATTATAATGGAAAATCCCCAAAAATACAACGGCAATTTTCCCCTTTGTGTGTATTTTCCATAGACGCAAAAATCCCCCGGAAAGCTCCGGGGGATTTGGGGAATCTGAGATTATCCGATGTAGTTGACGGTGGTCTTGTCGGAAACGGTGGGCTTGACGTTGTCGTCGGAGTTGTTGTCCACAACCACGGAGCCGTCAGCCAGCTTAGCCTTCAGGGCCTCGTACTCGTCCACGGTGAAGGTGCTCAATCTCCAGGAGTCGGCATCGGTGGGCAGGCCCACGTACTCGCCCTCAGCCAGGGAGAAGTTGGAGACCTTGCCGCCGTAGGTGGCCCAGTCGCCGGAGTTCAGAGCCTCCAGAACGGTCTCGGTGACGTTCTGCAGCTGCTTCATAGCGGAAGTGATGATGCACTCATCGATGTAGGACTGGTCGACGTCAACGCCGATGACCTTGGCGTTGTGCAGCTTCGCGGCTTCCACAGCGGAGGTGTAGATGCCGCCGCCGCAGGCGAAGACGACCTCAGTGCCGGCTGCGTACCAGCCTTCCATCTTGGCGGTGATGTTGGCATCGCCGAAGAACTGGCCGCCGTAGGTGTAGTTGATCTCGATATCCTTGCCCAGCTCAGCAGCGGCGGCGTCAGCGCCCTGCACGAAGCCGAAGCCGTAACGGATAACAGCGGGAACAGCCATGCCGCCCAGGAAGCCCAGCTTGGTGTAGCCGTCCTTCACAGCAGCGTAGCCAGCCAGGTAACCAGCCTGCTCCTCGGAGAAGGTCAGGCAGGCGGTGTTGGCAGCGGGATCATAGTAGGTGGAGTAGTCCAGAGTCAGGTCGCCGGCGGCAACGTCAACGGCGATGAAGTGGGTGTCGGGGAACTCTTCCATGACCATGGTCAGGGTAGCGCCGAACAGGTAGCCGGGCATGACGATGGTGTCAGCGCCCTCAGCGATGGCCTGAGCAACGGACTGCACACGGGCGTCGGTGGAATCCTCGGTGGGCTGGTAGTAGGTGTACTCAATGCCGTTGGCGGTGCACCAAGCCTCAACACCCTGCCAGCAGGCCTGGTTGAAGGACTCGTCGTCGATGGT
>JBGVDK010000042.1:0-9537 GCA_045119355.1 Faecousia sp. | reverse complement strand
GCGAGGGAACGGGTGTAGCGGTAGGTGATGTACTGCTTGGCTACCTCGAAGGCACCGTGGGACATGATGGCCTTTTCCACCAGGTCCTGGATCTCCTCCACGGCGGGGCTGCGGCCCATATCCTCGCAGCTGATCTGAACGTTCTGGCAGATCCGCTCGATCTGCAGCTGGGTCATTCTATATTTCTCGTCTACGGCGATGTTCGCCTTCTCCACGGCCACGCGGATCTTGTCGATATTAAAGACTTCCTCCGCGCCGTTACGCTTGATAATCTTCATTCGTAGGGTCCTCCTTTGAGTCGCTTACACGTTGGTTAAACTCTCGAGCGGGCTTCATTATACTATATCTTGTGTCCGATTGCAAGTGTTAATCCCCAAATATTGTGATAAGATATTTGTGAAGCTTTTCCCGAACTTTTTGGGCTTCCCCGGTAAACATAAAAAACAGCCCTCCCTCACAAAAGGTTCCGATTCTTCCGGAGTTTTCCGGAATCCGTTGATATTTAAGACCTCATGGTGTATAATGGCAGTAACAATTCCGGGCGCATTGGCCCCGGCTTCGGGAAAGGAGTTCTATTTATGAAGCAATCTTTCGGCAATTTGCCCTCCGGCGAAGGCGTGAGCCTGTACACCATATCCTGCGGCCGGGTCCAGGCCGATGTCACCGATCTGGGCGCCACGCTGGTCTCCCTCCGGGTGGAGGGCGTGGACGTGGTGTTGGGATATGACGACGCCTCCGGTTACTTAACCAACGACGGCTTCCTGGGGGCCGTGGTGGGCCGGAATGCCAACCGGATCCAGGGCGCGGCCTTCCCCCTGAACGGCGAGACTATCCATCTGACCCCCAACGAGGGAAAAAACAACCTCCATTCCGGCCCCGACTGCTGGAACACCCGGCTGTGGGCTGTGGAGGAAGCAACAGCGAATGCCATCCGCCTGACCCTCCGCTCCCCCGACGGTGACCAGGGTTTCCCGGGAAACGCCGAGGTCAGCGTCACCTATACCATCGAAAACGACGCCCTGACCATCGCCTACGACGCCGTCAGCGACCGGGACACCGTCTTCAACTTCACCAACCACGCCTACTTCAACCTGGCAGGCGAAAGCCATCCCGAAAAGGCCATGGACCAGCTCCTACAGGTAAACGCCCTCCATTTCAACCCCGACGACGCCGAGAACATCCCCACCGGCGAAGAGCGGCCCGTGGAGGGCACCCCCTTCGACTTCCGGAGCCCCAAGGCCCTGGGCCGGGACATCGGCGCGGATTACGAACCCCTGCATCTTCAGGGGGGCTACGACCACAATTTCGTCGTGGCAGGGAATCCCTGCGCGGTGCTCTCCTCCCCGGACACCGGCATCACCATGACCGTCTCCACCACCTGCCCCGGGGTCCAGGTCTACACCGCAAACTTCCTGGATGTCACCGGCAAGCATGGCCTCCGCTACCCCAAACGCAGCGGCGTGTGCCTGGAAACCCAGTTTGCCCCCAACTCCGTCAACCGCCCCGAATGGCCCCAGCCCTTCGTCAAAGCGGGGGTCCCCTATCACTCCGAAACCAAATTCCAGTTCTGATTTTCGCCAGCCTCCGGTCCGCCGGGGGCTGATTTTTCAGTCTCGTTTCTATGCAATTTCACCAAATCCGCAATTTATCTTTCATTTTTTCAAAACAATATAGACAACGAATCCATTTTTTGTTAAGATGATGATGGCTGTCCGGTCTCACCGCAGCACACTTAACCAAGGAGCGTGTCCACATGAAAAAACTGCTATCCCTTTTTCTGGCAATCTGCATGGTCATCTCCCTGATGCCCGCCGTTTTCGCGGCTGACACCGAGGAGAGCACCGAAACCACAGACAACGCTGTGGAGATCCTGTTCCTGACCACCTCCGACATCCATGGCCAGCTGTACGCCACGGACTACACCTCCGACGTCAGTGCCTCCGGCACCTACCGTCAGGGCTGGACCCGTGTGGCTACCTACATCAAGGAGCAGCGGGCTCAGTATGACAACGTGTTCCTCTCCGACGCCGGCGATACCGTCCAGGGCACGCCCCTGACCTATTACTACGCCTTCGAGGAAGACACCCTGGACGATCCCGCCATGAAGGTCCTGCGGACCCTGGACTACGATATGTGGGTCCTGGGCAACCACGAGTTCAACTACGGCATGGACATCCTGATGGAGCAGGTGAACTACGTCACCTCCGAGGCCACCGAAACCGAGGATCAGGTCTCCCTGATCGTGGCGAACTACTTAGACGCCAACACCAACTCCGACGAATCCAAGGACTGGGCCACCTGGGGCGGCTACGATCCTTACATTATCATGGACTATGACGGCGTCAAGGTGGCCGTCATGGGCATCGGCAACCCCAACATCCCCAACTGGGACGTCCCCGAGAACTGGGAAGGCATCTACTTCGCCAACCCCATCGACACCTACCTCCACTACGAGGAGGAGATGGACGCCGCCTCTGACATCATCGTCCTGATCAGCCACTCCGGCATTGACTCCGATCCCGTTTCCTCCGACTTCGTCCGGGAGCTGGTGGAGACCACCGATACCATCGACCTGGTCTTCTCCGGCCACGAGCACCGCAACGAGCGTGTGGATATCACCAACGCCGCCGGTGAGACCATCCCCGTCATCGCCTGCGGCACCAAGGCCGCTGTGGTCGGCCGGGCCCTGTTCACCGTGGACCCCGAGACCAAGGAAATCCTCTCCCTGGAAGCCGAGCCCGTCCAGATGGTGGAGAACAAGCAGGCCGTCTACGAGGTGGACGAGGAGCTGGAAGCTCTGCTGAAGCCCTACGAAGAGGCCACCTGGAACGACTATATGCTCCAGCCCATCGGCACCGCCTCCGGTAATTTCCCCGCGTCCAACCTGGGCTCCGCCCCCTCCGCTTTCATGGATCTGATCAACCAGGTCCAGCTGTACTACTCCTACGACTACAACGGCGAGAACACCCCCGATGATCCCTCCGACGACACCATGGCTCAGCTGTCCATCTCCGCTCCCCTGACCTCCGGCGACGCGGAGAACCTGATCCCCGAGGGCAACATCTACCTGGGCGATATGTTCCGGCTGTACCGCTATGAGAACTGGTTCTACCAGATCACCATGAGCGGCAAGGAGATCCGCACCTGGCTGGAATTCGCCGCCACCAAGATCGACGAGAACGGTGAAGTCACCGGCTATGACCTGACCTATTACGACGTGATCTACGGCGAGGGCTTCAGCTACGTCCTGGACTACAGCAAGGAAGAGGGCAGCCGTGTGGCCTCCATGACCTACAACGGCAAGGAAGTGGCCGACGACGACGTCTTCACCGTGGTAGTCAACAACTACCGCTACAACGGCGGCGGCGGTTACGTTGCCTACCTGAACGCCAACGGCTGCGAGTTTGTGGCCAACGACGAGTCCCGCGTGGTCTACTCCACCCAGTACGACATGATCCAGGGCGAGGACAACGGCCAGGCCCGGAACATGCTGGCCAACTACATCCGCGAGAAGGGCACCATCGATCCCGTCATCAACTCCACCTGGAGCGTCATCGCCTCTCCCGTGGAGAACCCCTTCACCGACGTGAAGGAAGGCACCTACTACTACGACAGCGTCATGTGGGCCCTGAAGAAGGGCGTCACCAATGGCACCAGCGCCACCACCTTCTCCCCCGAGGACCCCTGCACCAGAGCCCAAATCGTCACCTTCCTGTGGAGAAACGCCGGCAAGCCTGAGCCTGAGACCACCGTCAGCCCCTTCACCGATGTCAAGGAGACCGACTACTATTACAAAGCCGTCCTGTGGGCCTATGAGAACGGCATCACCACCGGCATGAACAAGACCACTTTCGGTCCCGACCTGTACTGCACCAGAGCCCAGGCGGTCACCTTCCTGTACCGCTACATGGACGAGCCCGAAGTGAAGGATGCCGAGGTTTCCTTCACCGACCTGGTCGCTTCGGAATACTACTATGACGCAGTGGTTTGGGCCATCGAGAACGGTGTGACCAATGGCGTGGGCAGCGGCGTCTTCGCCCCCAGCCAGTCCTGCACCAGAGCCCAGATCGTCACCTTCCTGTACCGCGCAGAGTAATTAAGCTCCCTAATCCCAAGCGGCCGCCCGAATGGGCGGTCGCTCTTTTATGCACCTTCCGGTCACAGCGGCATAAACTGTCCTGTAAGCATTCATTCTATCAGGAGGTATCGCTATGAGTGAATTTTGTCAGGATACGCTTTGCTGCCGGCCGGAAGACCTGACCCGGGCGCTGTCCATCCACACCCGCAAGATCACCGATTCCTGCCGGGACAAGGACTGCATCGAGGACCTGCGGGTCTACATGACCCGGGAGTCCCAGAACATCCTGGACACCGCCGCCGGAGCCAAGGTCCGCTCGGCTGAGCTTCTGTACACATCCATCGACGTCAGCCCCGTGGCCTTCAACCGGAACCATTACTGCATCGATCTGACCTTTTACTACCGGATCATCGCCGACGCCACGGTGAGCTCCTGCCGTCCCGCGGCCCTGTGCGGCCTGGCCCTGTTTTCCAAGCGGGCAGTGCTCTGCGGCGAGAGCTCCGAGGTCCACGTGTTTTCCAGCGACGACGACAGCTGCGGCTGCGGCAGCAGCCTGCCCACCGCAGTGGTGGAGGTGCTGGACCCCATTGTCCTCTCCTCCCGGGTGACGGCAGTCTGCTCCGGGGAAGGCGGCACCCTCCAGCTCCCGGAGCACGTCCAAAGTGCCTTTGATGACGAGCTGGTCCTCAGCGGCGACCGTCAGCGGCTGTTCGTGACCCTGGGCCAGTTCTCCATCATCCGGCTGGAACGGGACGCCCAGCTGATCGTGCCGGTGCTGGACTACTCCATCCCCACCAAGGAATGCCGGGACGACCCGGGCTGCTGCGCGGAGGACCCCTGTGAGGTTTTTTCCCGCATCCCCTTCCCCGCCGATTCCTTCACCCCCACTGGATGCACTGGGGAGGCGTCGACCTGCGACCGCTGCGGGAATAGCTGAAAACAGACGAACCCCCTCTCCATGACCGGAGAGGGGGTAATATTGTGAAATTTTCCGCTTACGCGGAAAGTGAAATAAAATTCGTTCCCAAACGTGCGCAGCACATTTCACATGGCGAAGCCATATTTCACTGCCGCAGGCAATTTCACTCGTTCCGAAGGAACGAATTTCACTGCGCACCAAAAGAAAAAAGCGGTTTCCTTTCGGAAACCGCTTCGTTTTTGTGCTTAGTGTACACTATAGATGCAGCATATGTGTTTTCGCTTCATCACTTTTTTCAGTCCCAAGGTGTAACTTTCATTGAGTCCAGAAGCCATTCAATTTCTTCGAGTATAGCCAATTGTTCATTATGAGATATCCGAATACTTTCATTATTTTGGATTCGATTGCAATAGAACTGTAGTTTATTCACCACTGTTTGCCAGCCATATGGCAAGTTTCGATATTTGCTCAAGTAATCGCAAATCGCTATAGCCTTTGTATAATCGTAGTGACAGGGGTCCATATCGTCAACAATACAGTATTCTAAATCGGCAACAAAACAATTATTAAAAAACACAGCCTCTAGCTCTTCAATGCATACTTCGAATGTTTTGCTCTTAGGATTTCTTTCTGCAATAACCGTATCACCATTTGATGATATAATCGCATATGGTGTTTGTCTCTCGATATTTTCATCTGGATTACGTCTTATATAATCCAAAACCTTATCATGAAGAAAACTTTTAAGGTATTCTGCCGTAATATTTGGTTCAATACCATATTCATTTTGCTCATACGAAAATGCTTTTCCAAGATGCCATGTCCAAATCCCGTGTTTCAATTTGTCGGAAGGGTATGATCTTTCTTCAGGCGAGCAGGCAAAGAATACAGCATAGTTAAAACCATCTCTATTAGAATCACTATCCAGTAAGTTATAGCCAAATCCTCTTGTTGATATCGACCTGCTACCGTCAGAAATCCCTTGTGCGCATGCATCAATAAACGCAATTAACGTTCTAGCCTGAGAACTCCGGAATCCTTCGAGAATAATGTCTTCAAACGGAATAGAGGTTTCTTTCAAATCAAGTTTAAATGTCTCATATGTTGATAAGTAATTTCTACCATCAACAAAAAAACCATGCCCGGCATAATAGAAATACAACGTACTTCCTGGAGATAGTTGCTTAAAATGATATGCAATTTCGGCTTTGAAACTAGCGCATGTAAATTCATCATCACGAACCCTAATAACATGATCCGGTGCTATACCCAGTTTATTTATAAAAATCTCTTGTACCAAGTCACCGTCAGCATTGGCATAGTCTACTTTACGCAATTTCCCAAAACTTCTGGACTGGTAATTCTCAACTGTGATGATAATACCAAATTTATCTATCATAAAAATACCTGCCCTATAGAAAGTCTGTATCTCGGATCTCAACAAGTGACACTATATGTAGTATTCTACCATATCCTCCATCCGAATACAAGCCAATGCTTTGATCGGATAACTATGTCCGCACCCGCAATCAATATCGATGAACCCCTCCGCATGGCAGATTCGCAGGTGTTCTCCCCTGCTTTCCAGGTCAATGGCGTATTTCAGTTTATCCTCCTCCGGCTTGATCAGACTCAGGACCGGGGTATGTCCGATGATGAGCTGACAGTTGGGAATCGGATTCGGAGTATCCAGCTCCGGTCTGCACCAAACTTCATCGTGGACGTTGGCTCCGGGGAAGCCGTGGACCAAATAGAACCGCCGCCCGTCGACCTCTATCTCGAGATGCGTAGGCAAAGATCTCAGGTAATCCAAAATCTCCTGCTGTTCCCTGGCCTTCAGCTTCAGATAGGCGTCCAACGTAGGCCGGTTTCCGTTCTTATTCCACCGGCGGATGGCAATAGGATCAGGATTATGCTTCAGGTAATCCAGCATCATATACTCATGGTTTCCCAGAAGCATCACCATGTTTGGTGTCGCCATAATCTCCCGCAGGAGTGAGATCCCGTCGGGTCCCCGGTCGATCACATCGCCCAGGATATACAAGGTATCGTCGGCGGAGAAGTGGATCTTCTCCAGCATCGCATAGAATCGGTCCGCTTCTCCATGAATGTCGGACATAACATAATGGGCCATCTCACCCCTCCTCGTATCTTCGGTTTTCCCCTGCACCGCTGCCGGATCAGCCGGAACAGCTTTGCGGGGATGTACCTCGCAGCCTTCATCGGGCTGGAGGTTTCCATTTCATCAACAGTGACTTCATTATCGCACACTTCCAGTCCATTATCCAGGACAATTTCCGTGTGCGCAGCATTCTCGATCATTTCAATCAGCTCCAGCTTGGACCAGCCAAACTGAAGGGCTGCTCTCATATACCACAGCCGCCGGCTCAGATCCAGATCCGCCTCCAGAATCACAACGTTCTGGGTCCAGCCGATCTGCTCAGCCAGAGTGATTGCCTCGGGGCAGCGGCCGTACACCCGATACAGCTCCCGCATCCTTCGGAGGTTCCTGGGAGAATACCCCTTCTCATCCGGCCAGTTCTTCTGGATGTACTCCGCTGCCGCAACCGCGGCCCCCTTTTCGGGGCGTTCCGCAACAGCCTCTCCAATGGCAAAGTAACGAGCCATCGCAGCCAGCTCAGCCCGCATCGCAGTATCGATCTGGGCATACATGGCGCTGTAATCAATGTTCTTACGGATGTTCATGGGTATCCTCCTTCCTTTTGAATATTTGGGCAACTTAGCCCCTTGCATTTTTGGGGACTCCAAGCTAACATCACACAACCATTTTGAAAGGTCGTGATCACATGGAGTCCTGCTTATCAAAGCTCAAATCCTATCTTATTGAGCATCCCATCGATCTGGGAGATGATGTTGATTTCCCCTGCCTGGATGCGCTGTGGTGGCTGTATGCCGAGCACCATCCTTTGGTGAATGACGCATCGAAAGCCCATTACCTGGACATTCGCAATCTAGTGGAAGCCTCCCCGCTGGACAGCGACCAGATGATGAGCTTGGTCAGTCAGCTCAGTCTGGAGCATGAGCGCATTGCTTTCTTCGCCGGTTTCCGGCTGGGCGTACAGCTCATGCTGGAGATCTCCGGAGAACTTCATCCCAAATAACCCCTTGCAGGATCAGCCATGCCGCTGATCCTGCTTTTTTATTGGGCTGATCCATTACATGGATTGCATCTGCATTTCCATATCCTGCTTCCGTTCTTGCATCCCCATGATCTGGGCCAAATCAATGACCTCCATTCGGGAAAATCGGAGATCACCCCGATACCCGATCTTCAGCTCCGAGAACTCCTTTGCCTGAGCTTTCAACTCCTGAGATGCGTTTTGCGGAACCTCCTGGTTCCATTGGTACCACTTATCTTCCCACTTGCTAGGAGTCAGTTTCAGAAGCACATAATCCTCCAGCTGGAATTTCGGATACCGCGCCACCCGGCCTCCGGTTGCGATGTAAGGTTTTCCCTCACACAGTACCGTGTACTCCATGTAGCGCAGCATATCTGCTTCCGATCTGCAAAACCAGCACTCGGTATCCCCGAAACGCCGGATGCGTTTATCGGCAGAAATACTTTTAAGATTCTCCCGTTTGGTCAAGTGGTAGACCTCTGTGGGGATTCTCGCTTTCGAATATGCCATTTCCTTTCCTCTCATTTCGGAATCGGTTTATCATCAAGCTGCCCACGGGATGTTTACCCGATGCCATCCTCGCCTCCTCCTGTATTCCGCGGCTTCCTGCTTCAGCACCAGCGCAATTCCCTGTAGCACGTATTCCACGCAGGGAATCGCCACACTGTTCCCAAGGGCCTTGTAGCGGACCGAATCACTGGCATTGGGGATGTTGGTCCACCCATCCGGGAAACCCTGCAAACGCTCGCACTCAAGGGGTGTCAGGCGGCGAATCAGGTTGATGCCCACCCTCTGATCAAAAGGCTGGACCACCAGATCCGTGGCATCCTTGTGCTGTCGGGCACTTTCGGTGCTGACTATATCATTCTCCTGAAACACGTCCACCCGCTGGCGGTTGAACAATGTCGGATCGTCTTCGACCAGAGGAATATTATTCCCGCCGGTACCGCAGCGGGCCGATAAGGTGGGTACCACCTCCATTGGCCCATTGTATCGGGCGTCGATCCCGTGGTTCTCATAGACCATGGGCACATATCCTCCGCCCATTCCCATGGAAGCCGGGAGTGTGGTGGATACGCCATTCTCCCGAACAGTGGCATGGTTCTGATTGGACTCCAGCAGCAGGGGCTGATGGTGGTGCATCTGTGCCCGGAGGGTCCCGGTGATGTTGACGGAAGTGTTCATCATTTGTCCGCCCTGATCGTTCAGACAAAGCAAATCCTCCGAAGTAGCGATCAGCTCCGGCGAACCATTTACCCTCAGTCCTGCCTGGATTTCAAGGGCAGCAAGGAGCTGGGCCGGTAAAGGCTTCCCCCGTTCGGACGCCCGGCGAATAATCCCGAGGCAAGCTTTCTTGGTTAAATAGTATTTTGGGTGCGGTCGTTCCTCCAAAATCTGCG
>JBGVDK010000041.1:0-3238 GCA_045119355.1 Faecousia sp. | reverse complement strand
GCAAGGTGGCGCTCTACCGGATGAGCTACACCCGCATCTCAGATACATTTTCATGTATCTGGATGGTGCCTCCGGTCGGAATCGAACCAACGACACGCGGATTTTCAGTCCGCTGCTCTACCAACTGAGCTACAGAGGCATCTTGAGCAGAGCCGAAGCTCTGCTCATTTTATGGCGACCCCGAACGGACTCGAACCGTCGACCTCCAGCGTGACAGGCTGGCGTGCTAACCGACTGCACCACAGGGCCATATTCTTTGTCGCTGCCGTGTTTACCTCAGCAACGTTGATGATTATACAGGAAACATCCCCATTTGTCAAGCGCTAATTTTACAAAATCCGAAAAATTTTGAGGGAGGCCGAAACCTCCCTCAAAAGCGCTTATCCAATGATGCCCATGGCGTCCAGGGCGATGCATACCGCCAAAATGGCGAGGGCCGCATAACAGCACCAGACGATGATATCCAGCTGCTTCAGGGTCAGGGGAACCTTGTCATACCAATATTCCTTCACCTGCTGGAGCTGGCTCTTGGGCTTTTCCTCCCCCTCGGGGAGCTTGTGATCCTGCCCGTCCATTACTTCTTGGCAACGTACTTGCGGATATCCATGGCAACGGCGGTGATGACCACCAGGCCCTGGGCGATGTAGTTGAAGTTGGGGTCGACCTTCAGGAACAGCAGAATGATCTTCAGCAGCTCGAACACCAGCACGCCGATCAGGATGCCGCCCACGGTGCCGATACCGCCGGTGGTGGACACGCCGCCGATGGTACAGCCAGCAATGGCCTCCAGCTCGTAGCTGACGCCCATGGAAGCGGACGCGCCGCCGGACTTGCCGCACATCAGCCAGCCGGCGATGGCGTACATGACGCCTGCGGTGGTGTAGATAGCGGTGAGCCGTGCCCGGACGTTGACGCCGGAGACCTCAGCGGCGCTCTCGTTGCCGCCGATGGCGTACATATACTTGCCGTGGGTGGTCTTGTTATAGACGAACCAGAAGATCGCGCCCGCGATCACGGCGAAGATGATGTAGAAGGAGAAGCCCTTGAAATTGGGGAGCACGTCGTCCAGAACCTTGAACTTGAAGAAGGAGGTGTACTGGTCGCTGAAGCTGCCGATGGGCTGCGCGTTGGTGTAGATCAGGTTGATGCCGTAGACGATGGTCTGGATACCCAGGGTCGCGATGAAGGGGGGAACCTTCAGGTAGGCGATGATCAGGCCGTTGAGCAGGCCGATGAAAGCGCCGATGCAGACCACGATCAGCAGGACCACCCACATATTCATGGTGGGCATCCACTTGAACAGCTTGCCGGTGAAGTCAGCGGACTGGACCATGACGCCGGTCAGGGTCGCGGCCAGAGCGGCCTGACGGCCGGCGGACAGGTCGGTGCCCTTGGTGATCAGGCAGCCGGAGACGCCCAGGGCGATCAGGAAACGGACCGTAACGTTGGTAGCCAGGTCGTTCAGGTTTGCCAGGGAGAAGAAGTTATCGATGGTGCAGCCAACGATCAGGCTGGCGGCCGCCAGCATCACCACGATGGGGTTGCCCTTGATGTAGGCCATGATCCGCTGTCCAATGGACATTTTCGTTTTCATATCTGTATTTCCTCCTTACACGAACTGGGTCGCAAGTTCCATGATGTTTTCCTGGGTGGCGTCCTTGCCATCCACGAAGCCGGTGACCCGGCCGTCGCACATGACCATGATCCGGTCGGACATGCCGATGAGCTCCGCCATTTCCGAAGAAATCATGATGATGCTCTTGCCCTCCCGGGCCAGCTCCTCGATGATGCAGTAGATCTCGTATTTCGCGCCCACGTCGATGCCGCGGGTGGGCTCGTCCAGGATCAGCACGTCGGGATTATTGGCAAGCCAGCGGCCGATCAGCACCTTCTGCTGGTTGCCGCCGGAGAGGCTCTTGATCTGGGTCTTGCTGGAGGGGGTCTTGATGTTCATCTTGGCCACGTTGTCCTGGACCAGCTTCTCCACCTTCGCGTCGTTGATGGCGACGCCGAAGTCCAGATAATTCTTCAGGGAGGCCACGGAGATGTTGTCGGCCACGCTGAGCACACCCAGGATGCCGGTGGCCCGGCGGTCCTCGGTCAGCATGGCGATGCCCTGATCGATGGCGTCCTTGGGCCGCTCGATCTTCAGCTCCTTACCCTGGTAGCGGATGGAGCCGGTGGTATGGCTGCGGATGCCGAAGAGGCCCTCCATCAGCTCGGTACGCTGTGCGCCCACCAGGCCGCCGACGCCCAGGATCTCACCCTTGCGGATCTGGAAGCTGACGTTGCGGAAGCTCTTGGGGTTGATGGAGGTGAAGTCCTCCACCTCGAAGACCACCTCGCCGGGGACATTGTGGCGCTCGGGATAGAGGTTCGTCAGGTCACGGCCCACCATCTTGGAGATGATAAAGTCGGTGGTCAGGCCTGCGCAGTCCCAGGTGCCGATGTACTGACCGTCACGCATGATGGTCACTTCGTCGGAGATCCGCAGGATCTCGTCCATCTTATGGGAGATATAGACGATGGAGACGCCCTCAGCCTTCAGATCCTCAATGATCCGGAACAGGGCCTCGACCTCGTTGGAGGTCAGGGAGGAGGTGGGCTCGTCCAGGATCAGGACCTTGCAGTTGGCGGAAACGGCCTTGGCGATCTCCACAGACTGCATCTGGGAAACGCTCAGCTCGCCCACCTTCTGATGGGGGTCGAAATTCATCCGGACCTTCTTCAGCAGCACCTCAGTGTCGGCGTACATCTTCTCGTGATCCACCACGGGGATGATTCCCAGGAATTTCTTCATGGGATACCGGCCCAGGAAGATATTCTCGCCGATGGTTCTGGCGGGGATGGGCTGCAGCTCCTGATGGACCATGGCGATGCCCATCTTCAGCGCTTCCATGGGATCCTTGATGCTGACCTTCTGGCCCTCATAGAGGATCTCACCCTCGTCCATGGTGTAGATGCCGAACATGCACTTCATCAGAGTGGACTTGCCCGCGCCGTTCTCGCCCATCAGCGCGTGAACCTTACCGGGCCGGAGGCAGAGCTGCGCGTGGTCCAGGGCCTTAACGCCGGGGAAGGACTTGCACACGCCGCGCATCTCCAAGCGGTACTCACTCATAAAGCAGACCTCCTATCTTTGTAACGAAAAATAAGACCGTGATTCTCAGTCTCAGCGGAAGGCAGAACCCTCTGTCCTCCGCTCAAACTGAGCTTCATTTTCAAGTGGGGGGGGGGG
>JBGVDK010000040.1:0-18804 GCA_045119355.1 Faecousia sp. | reverse complement strand
TCGATGGCCTCACCCAGGGTGGTGCGGACCACCTCCTCATGGAGCTTGGTCAGCTCCCGGCAGAGGGAGATCTTCCGGTCTGTGCCGAAGGTTTCCGCCAGGTCTTCCAGAGTGGTGACCAGCTTGTGGGGAGCTTCGTAGAAGATCATGGTCCGGGTCTCGCCGATGAGGGATTCCAGGTGCTCCTTCCGGCTTTTCTTGGCGGTGGAGAGGAAACCCTCGAAGCAGAACCGTCCCGTGGCAAGGCCGGAGATGGACAGGGCGGTGATCACCGCGCAGGGGCCGGGGATGGCGGTGACGGTGATGCCATGCTCGGCGCAGAGCTTCACCAGGTCCTCGCCGGGGTCGGAGATGGCGGGACTGCCCGCGTCGGAGACCAGGGCGCAGGTCTCGCCGGCCAGGATCCGTTCCAGGATCACATTGCCCTTGAAGTCCTTGTTGTGTTCGTAGTAGCTCACCAGGGGCTTTTTGATGCCCAGGTGGTTCAGGAGCTTCAGGCTCACCCGGGTGTCCTCGGCGGCGATGAAGTCCGCGTTTTCCAGAGTCTGGCGGCAGCGGATGGAGATGTCCCCCAGATTGCCGATGGGGGTGGGGACGAGATACAGCATTCCGGACATAGAAAGTCCTCCTTACTCATGGTAGATCCGGCGGCGGTGCCCGGTGGGCGTGCCGTCGGGGTGGTAGAGCGATAATTCGTCGATGATGAGTCCCGGCCTGCCTCCCTTCCTGCATTGCAGGAGGATCAGGGCGATGGGGCCGTTTTCTTTGTGCCGCACCAGGCGGAGCCGCTTGGGTTCCAGACCGGATTTCGAGGCTTCGGCGCAGAGCTGGGCGAGGCGTTCCGGCTTGTGGACCAGGAAAAAGTCTCCGCCGCAGCGGAGCATTCTGGACGCGGCGGCAAATAGGTCGGTGGGGGAGCAGCAGTCCTCCCGTCGGGCGAGAGGGGTGCGCTGACTAGCCTCGCCGCCGGAAAAATAGGGGGGATTGGAGACGCAGACGTGAAAGCTGCCGTTTTCCAGCCCGGCGGGCATGGAACGCAGATCCCCGCATATGCTGTACAGCCTGCCTTCCAAGCGGTTGCGGCGAATGTTTTCCAGGGCGCAGTTATGGGCGTCCTCCGTCAGCTCAACGCCTGTGACGGCGCAGCCGGGGTCCTTTGCGCAGAGCAGCAGGCCCAGCGTCCCGCAGCCGGAGCCGAGATCCAGCACCCGGGCAGACTTCGGCAGGCGGACGAAGTCCGCCAAAACCATGGAGTCAGTGCTTAAGGGGAACGCGCCCTGGCACAGCTCCAGAGTATACATACCGCAGATGGTTTCCATCAGATCACCTTACAAGAAAAGGAGCCTGTGTGCCCGCATTGGGCACACAGGCTGGTGTGGTTGGAAATCGATTAACGATTAGCCTTCCTCGATGGCCTCAGTGGGGCACTGATCGGCGCAGGAGCCGCAGGAAACGCAGACATCAGCGTCGATGACGTACTTGCCGTCACCCTCAGAGATAGCCTCGACGGGGCACTGCTCAGCGCAGGAGCCGCAGGCGACACAAGCGTCGGTGATAATGTAAGCCATGATATTTCCTCCCAATAAGTATGATGGTTGACTACGGTTAGTAGCTTGCCTATATTCTAACACGGATTTTTGAAAAAGCAATTGTTTTTTTCAAATTCTTTTGTATATTTTCACCCACCGGTGGTGAGACTTTCCAGAGCTGGGAGGTGAGCGCTTGCGCTATTCACAGGAAGCGACAGATATCATCCTGTCGGCGGCTGCCCAGGCACGGGCCCAGGGCCACAGCTTTGTGGGCAGCGTCCATCTGCTCTGGGCCATTTCAAACGCCCCGGGGGAGAGCGGGCTGCTGCTGCGGCAGCGGGGATTGTCCGCGCAGCTGGTGCAGGATTTCGGCGCGGTGTTTTATGGGGTGGGCAGTCAGTATCTGCCGCTCCCGCAGGGATTTTCCAATCAGGCGAGACGAATTTTGAGCAACGCGGCCACGGAGGCGGAGCTGCTGGGCGCCAGGCAGGTGGAGCCGGAGCATATTCTGCTGGCCCTGACCCGGCGGCAGAGCGGCGGGGCCTGGGAGGTTCTGAACGCCGCCGGGATCGACGTGGACGATCTGTTCACCAGCCTGGTGGAGCGGAGCTGCCGCCCGCCCGCGCGGGAGGTCAAGGGAAAAAAGGAGGGCGTTTCCATGAAACTGTTGGAGCAATTCAGTGAGGATCTGGTGCAGAAGGCCTCGGGGATGGACCCGGTGATCGGCCGGGACCGGGAGATCGAGACGGTGATCGGGATTCTGAGCCGGAAGAATAAGAACAATCCGGCCCTGATCGGGGAGCCCGGGGTGGGCAAGACCGCCATTGCCGAGGGGCTGGCCCAGCGGCTGGCCGCCGGGAACGTGCCCCCTCAATTGAAGGAAAAGCGGCTGATCAGCCTGAACATGGCCAATCTGGTGGCCGGGACCAAATACCGGGGCGAGTTCGAGGAACGGCTCCGGGACCTGCTGGCGGAGATCAACCGGCTGGGGGATGTGATCCTCTTCGTTGACCAGATGCACACCATCGTGGGCGCCGGCGCCGCGGAGGGCGCCATTGACGCCGCCAACATCCTCAAGCCCGCCCTGGGCCGGGGGGAGATCCAGATGCTGGGAGCCACCACCTTGGAGGAATACCGGAAGTGCGTGGAGAAGGACCCGGCGCTGGAACGGCGGTTCCGTCCGGTGACGGTCCGGGAGCCCTCGGAGGACGCCGCCATGGCCATTCTGCAGGCGCTGAAGCCGGGGCTGGAACGGCATCACGGCCTGCGGATCACCCAGGAAGCGCTGAGCGAAGCGGTCCAGATGTCCCGGCGATATCTGCCGGACCTGTATCTGCCGGATAAGGCCATCGACCTGGTGGACGAGGCGTCCAGCCATGCCCGGTTGGAGGAGCTGTCCGGCCATCGCTCCGGGGTCCGCCGGGAGCTGGAACAGCAGCTCCACGAGGCGGTCCGGGAATGCCGCTACGAGCAGGCGGCCCAGCTCCGGGACCGGATGCAGAATCTGTCTCTCGCTGGAACCGAGCGCCGCCGGGGCCGGATGGTCACCGGGGA
The DNA here is from genome assembly GCA_045119355.1 of Faecousia sp. Classification (GTDB taxonomy): domain Bacteria; phylum Bacillota; class Clostridia; order Oscillospirales; family Oscillospiraceae; genus Faecousia. The sequence continues at coordinate 15,721 of JBGVDK010000040.1, read as the reverse complement.
GGACATCGCCTGGGCGGTGTCGGAGCGTACCGGCATCCCGGTGGGGCGGCTGACCTCCGACGAGCGGCAGCGGCTGCTGGATTTGGAGAAGATCCTGTCGGAGCACGTCATGGGCCAGCAGGAAGCGGTGGAAAAAGTGGCTGAGACCGTCCGGCGGGGCTTATCGGGAATCCGGGACGAGGGACGGCCGGTAGCGTCCATTTTGCTGGCAGGCCCCACGGGCGTGGGCAAGACCGAGCTGTGCCGGGCGTTGGCGGAGGAGCTTTTTGGAACAAAAGAGGCCATGATCCGGCTGGATATGTCGGAATTCATGGAAAAACAGGCGGTTTCCCGGCTGATCGGCGCGCCTCCCGGATATGTGGGCTACGAGGAGGGCGGCAAGCTGACGGAGGCGGTGCGGCGGAGGCCCTACTGCCTGGTGCTGCTGGATGAGCTGGAAAAGGCCCATCCGGATGTGTCGGGACTGCTTCTGCAAATTATGGAGGAGGGGGTGCTCACCGATTCCACGGGACGGCGGGTTTCTTTCCGAAACGCCATCGTGGTGATGACCTCCAACGTGGGCGGCGAGGTCACCGGCGACGGCCTGGGCTTCAACCCGGCGGGGCGGTCCGACAAGACAGAAGCGGCCCTGCGGCAAGTGTTCACCCCGGAATTCCTGGGCCGTCTGGACGAGACGGTGGTGTTCAAGCCCCTGAGCAGGGCTACCATGGAGGCCATCGCGGAGAAGTATCTGGGCCAGCTTCGCGCCCGGCTGTCCCGGCAGGGCATCGACCTTCGGTTCCCGGCGGAGCTTCCCGGGGAGCTGTCCAAGCGGTGCACCGCCAAATCGGGAGCCCGGCAGATGCGGGCCCTGATCCAGTCCCGGGTGGAGGGACCATTGGCTGCTTACCTGCTCCGGTGCCCGGGAAAGCCGGAGCGTGTGGAGGCGGTGGTGGAGGCGGAGACGGTATGCTTCCGCTGACAAATTTCCGAAAAACCGGCAATATTATCGAACGAACGTTCTAAAAGTTTGAAAAAGGGGGCGTTTTCCGGGAAATTTCCCGGGTTTTGACAAATCTCGCCATTGACATTTCCGTTTCCTTCGGGTTATACTGTACGTGGAGTAAAATTGATGAAAGATGGAGCAAAATGGAGGAGGTGTGGTGAATGATCGGTCAGTATCCGGCGAAGCTGGACGACAAGAGCCGGCTGATCGCTCCGGCGAAGCTTCGTGCCAAGCTGGGGGAGACGTTCTACGTCACCGTGGGCATCAACTGCGGTCATAAGTGCCTCACCATTTACACCGCCGACCGGTGGCAGGCCATGAAGGAGAAGTACGACTCTCTCTCGGTCATCGAAAAGGCCAGCCCCACCAGCGTCCTGTTCATCTATGCCACAGAGTGTACCCCGGATAAGCAGTTCCGGTTTTCCCTCTCTCCCTCCCAGATGAAGTACGCCGGGATCACCCGGGACGTGATGATCGTCGGCCGGGCCGGTCAGGCGGAGATCTGGGACATGGAGGAGTACAACGCCTTCGAGGAAGAGGCGCTGGCTCCCGACAAACTTCTTGCATCCCTGGAGGCGATTGGACTGTGACGGAATTTCATCATGTGTCGGTGCTTCTGGACGAGTGCATCGAAAACTTAAACATCAAGCCTGACGGCATCTATGTGGACGGCACCCTGGGCGGCGCTGGGCATTCCAGCGTCATCGCCTCCCGTCTCACCACCGGACGGCTCATCGGCATCGACCGGGACACCAAGGCGCTGAAGGCCGCCTCCGAGCGGCTGGCTCCCTACGCCGACCGGGTCACCCTGGTCCACTCCAATTTCAGCGAGATGGACCGTGTATTGGAGGACCTGGGCATCGAGGGCGTGGACGGCATTCTGCTGGACCTGGGCGTTTCCTCGCCCCAGCTGGATGAGGCGGAGCGGGGCTTCTCCTATATGGCCGACGCGCCGCTGGATATGCGGATGAACGCCGAGGACAGCCTGAGCGCCTATGAGGTGGTGAACACCTGGCCCAGGGAAGAGCTGCGCCGGATCCTCTATGAATACGGCGAGGAGCGCTACGCGCCCCAGATCGCCGCCGCCATTGACCGGAGAAGAAACGTCAAACCCATCGAATCCACCCTGGAGCTGGTGGATGTGATCCGCTCCGCCATGCCCCCCCAGGCCCTGCGGGAGAAGCAGCACCCGGCAAAGCGGAGCTTCCAGGCCATCCGCATCGCCGTCAACGACGAGCTGGGCGCGGTGGGCAGAGTGATGGAAGTGGCTGTGCCCAAGCTGAACAAGGGCGGACGGCTCTGCATCATCACCTTCCACTCCCTGGAAGACCGGATCGTGAAAAACGGCATGGCCTCCGCCGCCAAGGGCTGCACCTGCCCGCCGGAGTTCCCGGTGTGCGTCTGCGGCAACAAGCCCAAGGTGAAGCTCATCAGCCGCAAGCCCATCGTCTCCGGAAAGGAAGAGCTGGACCGGAACCCCAGAGCCCGGAGCGCCAAGCTGCGGGTCTGCGAGAAACTATAAAAAGAACGGAAGTGAAGCGAACATGGCACAAAAAGACGAAATTCAATATGTTCGCTATTATGCCTATGGCTCCGCGGCGACCAAGCTGGAGGAGCCGGAGCGCCGGCGCAGGGAACGTCCGGCACCCAAGCCCAAGGCGGAGCGCATCCCCATTCCCTTCGACCCGGTGGCCGTCTTCGGAACCGCGGTGGCGGTGCTGCTGATCCTCTGCGTCATTGTGGGATTCGTCCAGGTGAACCGGATCAACAGCCAGATCACCGATACGGAGACCTATATGAGCTCCCTGAAGGCGGAGCACTACGCCCTGGAAAGAATCTACGAAAACGGCTACGATCTGGATGAGATCAAAACCGCCGCCGAGGCCATGGGCCTCGTCCCCATCGAGCAGGTGAAGCATGTCACCGTCACCATCCCCGAGCCGGAAGTGGTGGAGGAGCTGCCCTGGTGGGAGGAGATGTGGAACGATTTCGTTTCCATGTTTGAATAAAAGCATCATCGGCCAATAGAATATGGTAAGAGCTGTGATGGGCAGTGAGGGTAATGCCTTGCTGCCCATTTGATTCTTTTGCCGCAGGAGGCCGATGCCCATGAAAAAGGAACCCAAACGGAAGAAGACCTACCGCCGGATCCGGGGAGACTCGGGTCAGCTCCGGCGGACGAAGATCGTTATGGCGGTGCTGGGAGCCGCGGCCTTTGTGCCGGTGGTGGGCCAGCTCTACAGCCTGATGGTGACCCAGTATGACACCTATTCGGCGCTGGCCCTGAGCAATCAGTCCCGGTCCACCGCCATCACCCCAGAGCGGGGGACCATCTACGACCGAAACATGAACATCCTCGCGGCGTCGAAAACCGTGGAGAATGTGTACATAGACCCCCGGGAGCTCCACCAGACCGGGATGGATATCGAGGACGTGTCCGAGGCCCTGGGAGAGATTCTGGACGTGGACGCGGCAAAGGTGGAAAAGCTTGCCAACGATCAGACCAAGCGCTACCATCTGATCGAAGACCGGATCGGCGAGGAGCTGGCGGCGAAGGTTCGGCAGTACATCAACGGGAACGATATCACCGGCATCCACTTGGAGCCGAACACGGAGCGGTATTATCCCTACGAGGAGCTGGCGGCCCAGGTCATCGGCTTCACCAACGCCTCCAACCAGGGCGCGGAGGGGATCGAGGCCAGCTACGACGCCTACCTCTCCGGGGATGCCAGCCGGGTCAGCACAACCAAAGGCAACAACGAAATGGATATGCCCTACTCCGTGGAGCGGTATCTGGCGGGTCAGACCGGGGCCAGCGTCGTCACCACCTTGGATATGACCGTCCAGGCCTGTTTGGAGCAGGGAATGCAGGACGCCATCGACCAGTATCAGGTCCTCAACGGCGCCTTCGGCATGGTGATGGACGTGGACACGGGGGAAATCCTCGCCATGGCGACCCTGGGGAGCTACGACCCCAACAACTATCTGGAAATTACCGACGACGGCGTGAACGCGGAGCTGGAACAGCTCCGGCTGGACTACCTCCGCTACGACGAGGATTCCCAGGAATACGCCGACGGCAAGGCCGCCTACCGGCAGGCGCTGGTGAACGCCCGATTAAAGCAATGGCGGAACCGCTGTCTCTCCGACGGGTATGAGCCCGGTTCGACGTTTAAGACCATCACCCTGGCCTCCGCTATTGACTGCGGCGCGGTGGACCTGAATACCCACTTCTCCTGCTCCGGCGCGGAGCAAATCCCCGGGCGAAGCCAGCTCCTCCACTGCTGGCGCTCCGCCGGACACGGAAGCCAGACCACCGCTCAGGCTTTGCAGAATTCCTGCAATCTGGCCTTCGCCCACATCGCCCTGAAAATGGGCGGCGAGCGGTTCTATGAATATGTGACCGCCTTCGGCATCACCCAGAAAACGGGCATCGACCTGGCGGGTGAAAGCGCCGGTGTGTTCTTCTCGAAGGAGCTGGTGACGAATACGGACAAGTGGGGCACGGCGTCTCTGACCTCCGGTTCCTTCGGCCAGACCTTCAAGGTGACGCCCCTGCAGCTGGTCCGGGCCATCGCCGCGGTGGTCAATGGCGGGTATCTGCTGGAACCCTACATCGTGTCGGAGGTCATCGACGCCGAGGGGAACACCCTCTTAAAGCAGGAGCCCACGGTGCTGTCCCAGCCCATCAGCGAAGAAACTTCCGAAATCATGTGCGGACTGATCGAATCCGTTGTAACGGAAGGAACTGCCAAAAATGCGGCGGTTTCCGGATTTCGGGTGGGCGGAAAGACCGGAACCAGTGAGAAAATTGACGTTTTTGATGAGAATGGTCAACGGGTCCTGGACAAAATCGTTTCATTTGTGGGGATTGCGCCCATGGACGATCCGAGGTATATTATACTTATCGCACTGGATACGCCCTCCCGGGAGACGGGGATGTACATCTCCGGCGGCGTTATGGCTGCGCCCACCGTGGGGGCGGTGCTGGAGGACATTCTCCCATATCTGGAAGTCAGCCGGTACTACGCGGACGACGACCCGGCGGGAACCGTCGTCACCATCCCGGACCTCACCGGACTGACGGAAAAAGAAGCGAAAAAAGCCCTCTCGGACATCGGCCTGGAGCTGATCGCCCTGGGGGAGGAGGAGAACGTCACCGACCAGCTTCCTGCCGCCGGACAGACCATCCAGGGCGGAAGCCAGATCCTGATCTACTTCGGGGAGGAAGCGGAAAGCGGGACCGTGACGGTGCCGGATTTCTCCGGTATGACCGCGGCCCAGGCAAACGAAGCTGCCGGTGAGGCGGGGCTGTGCATCCAGACCTCCGGCAACCCGGATTTGACGTTACCATTACAGGTGCTGACCCAGGACCCCGCCGCAGGTGCGGAAGTGGAACCGGGCAGCGTGATTGAATTGAAATTTACCGACCCAACGGCTCATGACTGAGCGAAAAGGAGAAAGAACATGAAACTGCGCGAGCTTCTGGCGGGGCTGAAGGTTTTGGAGGCCTCCGCCGATCTGGAACAGAACATCGACGCCGTGGCCTATGACTCCCGGAAGGTCACCCCGGGGAGCCTCTTTGTGGCGGTGACGGGCTTCGCCTCCGACGGCAACCGGTTCATCCCCATGGCCCTGGAAAAGGGCGCGGCGGCTGTGGTGACGGCGAAGAAGCCGGAAGGGAATGTGCCCTATGTGCTGGTGGAGAGCGACCGGCTGGCCCTGGCGCTGATCGGCTGCAATTTCTTCGGCCATCCGGCGAAGAGCATGACCATGATCGGCGTCACCGGCACCAACGGCAAGACCTCCTCCACGCTGCTGCTGAAGCACGTGTTGGAGAAGACCCTGGGCGCGAAGGTGGGCCTCATCGGTACCATGGCCAATATGGTGGGGGACGAAGTGATCCCCACCGAGCGGACCACCCCCGAGAGCTTTGAGCTTCAGGCACTGTTTGCCCGGATGCGGGACGCGGGCTGCACCCATGTGGTCATGGAGGTGTCCAGCCACGCCATCGCGTTGGAGCGGATCGGCGGCGTGCATTTTGACGCCGCGGCCTTTACGAATTTGACCGAGGACCATCTGGATTTCCACAAGACCATGGACGCCTACTGCGACACCAAGGCGGAGCTGTTCCGCCGGAGCAATAGGGGTGTCATCAACGCCGACGATGCTTATGCGGAGCGGATGAACGCTGCGGCCACCTGCCCGGTGATTACCACCTCTGTGGCGGGTAAGGGCGATCTGAACGCCAAAGACCTGGTGCTGGAATCCGACGGCATCACCTTCACCGCCTGCCACAGCGGGGAGGAGGTTCCCGTCCGGCTGGGTATCCCCGGGAAATTTACCGTATATAATGCACTGACGGTGCTGGGTCTGGCGCTGGGGCTGGGCGTTTCCCTGAAGGATGCCGCCGCGGCGCTGGCCGACGCTCCCGGTGTCAACGGCCGGGTGGAGGTGGTTCCCACCCCCGGGACGGACTACACCGTCCTCATCGACTATGCCCACACCCCCGACGGGTTGGAGAATGTGCTTTCTTCCGTCCGGGGCTTCTGCAAGGGACGGCTGATCGCGGTGTTCGGCTGCGGCGGCGACCGGGACCCCATCAAGCGGCCCATCATGGGCAGAATCGGCACCGAGATCGCGGACATCGCCATCATCACCTCCGACAACCCCCGGACGGAGGACCCGGAGGCCATCATCCGGGACATCCTTCCGGGCTGCGTGGAGGCCGACGGCGTGTATGAGGTGGTGACGGACCGGCGCAAAGCCATCCGCTACGCCATGTCCATCGCCAAGAAAGACGACATCATCGTTCTGGCCGGAAAGGGCCATGAGACTTATCAGGAAATCTGCGGCGTGAAGCACCACCTGGACGAACGGGAGGAAGTGGCCGCGGCACTGGAAGAAATGAAGGGATAACCATGGGAAGAATCACACTGGAACAGGCTGCCGCCTGGTGCGGCGGTCAGATCGATCCGAAATTTAAGGACGTCTCCTTCCTGGGCGCCAGCAACGACACCCGGACCATCCAGCCGGGGCAGCTGTTCCTGGCCCTGAAGGGCGCCCGGGACGGCCACGACTTTGTGCCCCAGGCATTGGAGAAGGGGGCCGCGGCGGTGCTCTGCCAGCACTGCGACGGGGACTACCCCGCCATCGTGGTGGAGGATGTCCGGCTGGCCCTGGGCCAGATCGCCCGGGGAGAGCGGAAAAAGCTGAACATGAAGGTGGTGGGCATCACCGGCTCCGTGGGCAAATCCACCACCAAGGAGATGGTGGCGACGGTCCTTCAGACCACCTACCGGGTGGCCAAGACCCCCGCCAACCACAACAACGACATCGGCATGCCCATGGCGATTCTCGCCATGCCGGAGGATACGGAGGTGGCGGTTCTGGAGATGGGCATGAACCATTTCCGGGAGATGGCCTACCTTTCCTCCATTGCCCAGCCGGATCTGGCGGTGATCGTCAACATCGGCACCATGCACATCGAGCATCTGGGCAGCCAGGAGGGCATTCTGAAGGCAAAGCTGGAAATCCTGGAAGGCATGGAGATCGGCAAGCCCCTGATCCTCAACGGCGACGACAAGCTCCTGCGCACCGCCGAGATCCCCGGCAGACACGTGGACTACTTCGGCTGGAAGAACGAGGACGCGGCGATCCGGGCCTCCGACGTGGAGATCACCTCCGGCTGTGTCCGGTTCCGGGTGACCTACAAGAACCAGGAATATCCCGTGGAGCTGCCCGTGGAGGGCGAGCACTTCGTTCCCGACGCATTGGCCGCCATCGCCGTGGGCGTGCAGATGAAGGTGAAGCCCGAGAACATCCAGCGGAGCCTGGCGGAGTTCCAGAACATGGCCGGACGCCAGGAGATCTTCCGGAAGCTGGGCTATACCATCATCTCCGACTGCTACAACGCCGGTCCCGAGTCCATGGCCGCGGCATTGAACGTGCTGGGCAACCAGGAGGGAAGAAAGATCGCCGTTCTGGGCGATATGCTGGAGCTGGGCGTGTGCACCCAGGCGGAGCACTACAAGGTGGGCAGAGTCGCCGCCGAGAAGGCGGACATCCTGCTGGCCTACGGCCCCTACAGTGCCCGGGTGCTGAGCGGCGCCCTCACCGGCGGCATGGTGGGCGGCAGAGCCAAGGCATTCGAGGATCGGGCCGAGCTGGTCCGGGCGCTGAAGCGCACCGCCAGACCCGGGGACGTGATCCTCTTCAAGGGCAGCCGGGGTATGCACATGGAGCTTGCCATGGAGCAGTTCCTGGCAGCGGAGAAATAAAAGGAGGCTATACCAATGACAAAACTGATTCTGAATATTGTGGTCGCCTTTGTGGTGAGCCTGGCCCTGGGCCGGGTGCTGATCCCGGTGCTCCGGGCACTGAAGGCCGGCCAGTCCATCCGGGAGGATGGCCCCACCTGGCACAACTCCAAGGCCGGAACCCCCACCATGGGCGGTCTGAGCTTTATCGGCGCGTCGGCGCTTTGCATTTTGATTTTCGGCTGGTCCGGCATGGCAAAAGGCGACTTTACGGCGCTGTATGTGCTGCTGCTGAGCCTGTGCTTCGGCCTGGTCGGCTTCCTGGATGACTTCTTCAAGGTCAAGTACAAGCGCAACCTCGGCCTGACCTCCATCCAGAAGGCCTGCCTGCAGATGGCCGTTTCCGCCATCTTCCTGTACATCCTGTACAAGGAGGACATTATGTCCGCTTCCCTGTACATCCCCTTCTTCAATGTGAGCTTCGGGATCCACCCCCTGCTCTACATCTTCTTCGCCATGTTCGTCATCGTGGGCTGCGTCAACGCGGTGAACCTGACCGACGGCATCGACGGCCTGTCCTCCTCTGTGACCGTGCCTGTGATGGTGTTCTTCACCCTGGCGGCTGTGAAGATGGGCAAGACCGACCTGGCTCTGCTCCCCGGCGCGCTGGTGGGCGGCCTGGCGGCGTTCCTCATTTACAACTGGAAGCCCGCCAAGATGTTCATGGGCGACACCGGCTCCCTGTTTCTGGGCGGCGCGGTGTGCGGCATGGCCTTCGCCCTGGATATGCCCCTGGTGCTGATCTTCATCGGCATCATCTACATCGTGGAGACACTGTCCGTGATTCTGCAGGTGGGCTACTTCAAGCTGACCCACGGCAAGCGTCTGTTCAAGATGGCGCCCATTCACCACCACTTCGAGAAGTGCGGCTGGAGCGAGGAGCGGATCGTGCTGACCTTCGCGGGGATCACCGTGATCATGTGCCTGCTGGCCTGGATCGGCGTGCAGGGAAAATTTTAATAATTGACAATTGATAATGGATAATTTGCCTCGGGGCGTTTTTTGGACGCCTGAAAGGAGCGTAGGAATTGGACAGACGTCTTTCCTATGCCAAAGAGGACCCCTCTGCGGAGGGCAAGGGTGTGGACCCGGTGTTTCTGGGTTTGGTGATGATGCTGCTTGTGCTTGGGCTTGTGATGCTCTGGTCGGCCAGCTCCGCCCAGTCGGAGTATGACTCCGGCTACGCCGTTTCCACCCGGTATTTGCAGAAACAGGCGATTTGCGCGGTGCTGGGGCTGGGGTGTATGTGGGCCTTCAGCCGGATTGACGCTTCGGTGTGGCTCCGGTTCTCCACCCACATCTATATTGCAGCCATTGGGCTTCTGCTTCTGGTTTTGGTCGCCGGGCAGAGCGTCAACGGCGCGAAGCGCTGGATTTCCATCGCGGGGATCCAGTTTCAGCCCTCGGAGATCGCCAAATTCGCCATGATTGTGATGCTCGCCCGGCTGTCCGGGACCTTCGGGGAGCGGGTGAGCACGTTCCGGTATGGGGTGCTGGGCTTCGGCGCGGCGCTGATGGGGATCCTGATCCCCCTGGCGCTGGAAAAGCATCTGTCGGCCATCATGCTCATGGGCATGGTGGCGGTGGTGATGATGTTCATTTCCGGCACCCGGAGCCGGTTCCTGCTGATGGGCGCCGGGGCGGCGGTGCTGTTCGTGCTGGTGTACATCACCTTCATGGGCTACGCCGGGGACCGGGTGACCGCCTGGCTGGACCCGGCGTCGGACCCCAGCGACACCGGCTATCAGATTTTACAGTCCCTCTACGCCATCGGCTCCGGCGGCGTGTTCGGGCTGGGCTTCGGGAAGAGCAGGCAGAAATATCTCTACCTGCCCTTTCAGTACAACGATTATATTTTCGCCATCATCTGCGAGGAGCTGGGGCTGATCGGCGCGGTGTGCATCATCGCGGTGTTTGCCTGTCTGATTCTCCGGGGGTACTGGATCGCCGGGAACGCCCGGGACCGGTTCTCCTCCATGCTTGCCGCCGGACTGACCACCCTGGTGGCGGTGCAGACCATTCTGAATCTCTGCGTGGTCACCAATTTACTGCCCTCCACCGGCATCGCCCTGCCCTTCTTCTCCTACGGAGGAACGGCCCTGGCGGTGAACCTGGGGGAGATGGGCATCATCCTGAGCATTTCACGGCATCGATTTGATGCACGAACACAGGAGGAACCGATATGAATGTGATTTTTACCTGCGGCGGCACCGGCGGCCACATCAACCCCGCCATCGCCGTGGCCAATATACTGAAGGAGCGGGACCCCAATAACCGCATCCTCTTCGTTGGCGCGAAAGGCGGCATGGAGGAGGAGCTGGTTCCCAAGGCGGGCTACGAGCTGGTGGGACTGCCGTCCTCCAGCTTTTCCCGGAAGCTGACCCCCAAGGGCATCGCCCACAACGTCAGCGGCGTGTTCAAGATTCTCTCCGCTCTGACCCAGGTTCGGAAGGTCATCAAGGAGTTTAAGCCCGATGTGATCGTGGGCACCGGCGGCTATGCCAGCTTCCCTGCCTTGTTCGTGGGCGGAAAGATGGGCGTCCCCACCTGCGTCCACGAGGCCAACGCCGTCCCCGGCCTTGCCACCCGGCTGGTGGCGGATCAGGTGGATAAGATTCTGGTCTGCTTCGAGGAAAGCGGCAAGGGCTACGCCCAGCAGGAGAAGGTGGAGGTCGTTGGCATGCCCGTCCGCCGGGAGTTCATCTACACCCGCCGGGAGGATGCCCGGAAGGAGCTGGGCCTGGATGAACGCCCCCTGGTGGTCTCCGCTTTCGGCTCCCTGGGTGCCCGAGAGATGAATAAGGCCATGGCGGACTTCATGAAGCAGGAATACGACAGCGGCGCGCCCTATCAGCACATCCACGCCACCGGCTCCTTCGGCTGGAAGTGGATGCCCGATCTGATAAAGGAAAAGGGCGTGGATTTCGCAAAACAGCCGGGACTTGACATGAGAGAGTATATTTATAATATGCCTACGGTCATGGCCGCCTCCGATGTGATCATCAGCCGGGCGGGAGCGTCCAGCTGCAACGAGATCGCCGCGGCGGGCATCCCCTGCATCCTGATCCCGTCCCCCAACGTCACCGACAACCACCAGGAGAAGAACGCCCGGGTGCTGGAACGCCTGGGCGGCTGTGTGGTGGTTCTGGAAAGTGAATGCACCGGCGAGAAGCTCTACCGGGAAGTGGAAAAGCTCCTCTCCGACGAGCCGCGGCGGAAGGCCATGCGTCAGGCGCTGCTGGGCGCGGCCATGCCGGACTCCGCCGAGCGGATCTGCGATATCATCACAAAACTGGCACGAAAGTGAGTTTCCCGCATAGAATGTTGTACATTCTGTTGAGGGGGGCGAAGATTTGCAGTCGCTCTTGATTTGGGGCGGAAGGCCCCTGGCCGGGGAAGTAACCATCTCCGGCAGCAAAAACGCGGCGCTGCCCATGCTGGCGGCGACGGTCCTGTTCCGGCAGCCCTGCCGCATCCGGAACGTGCCGGTTCTGACGGACGTGGACGCGGCGCTGGAAATTTTGACATATTTGGGCGCGGTGACGGCCCGGGAGGGGAAGGACCTTCTGATCGATCCCCGGCAAATGCGCCGCTGGCGGGTGCCGGAGGCGCTGATGGGGAAGATGCGGGGCTCGGTGTTCTTCGCGGGACCCCTGCTCGCCCGGTTCGGGCGATGCGCCCTGACAGCCCCGGGGGGCTGTCCCCTGGGGGACCGGCCGGTGAATTACCACGCCCAGGGCTTTCTGGCCCTTGGAGCGCAGCGGGACAAAACGGAACCGGAGGTATTCTCCGGAAAGCTGACGGGAAGCGAGATTTTTCTCCCGTACCCCAGCGTGGGGGCAACGGAGAATCTGATTCTGGCGGCCCTTGGGGCGGAGGGGACGACCGTCCTCCACAACGCCGCCCGGGAGCCGGAGATTGTCTGTCTCTGCGACTTCCTCCGCAGCGGAGGAGCCAAGGTCGCCGGAGACGGCACAAATACGATTTTCATCACCGGAGGCCTGCCGCAGTCGGGCGACCTGGCGGTGATTCCCGACCGGATGGAGGCGGCGACCTTTGCCTGCGCCGCCGCTTCGGCGGGAGGAAGGGTCCGGCTAAGCCGGACGGAGCATACCCATCTGACGCCGGTGTTGGACGGCCTGGAGCGATCCGGCTGCCAAATCCGGCGGAATGGGGATCATATCATCATCGAAGCCGGGGATTTAAAAAGTCCCGGCGTCATCGAGACCCGGCCCTATCCCGGGTTTCCCACCGACGCCCAGGCCGTCTTTATGGCGGCGATGCTCCGGGCAGAGGGGGACACCATCGTCCACGAGACGGTATTTGACCACCGGATGCACCATGTTGACGGGCTCCGGGCCATGGGCGGGGACATTACATTGGAAGCAAACACGGCCCGGATCCGGGGCGTGAGGAAGCTCGCCGGAGCAGAGACTGCGGCGGCGGACCTCCGGGGCGGCGCGGCGCTGGCAATCGCGGCGCTGGCGGCCCGGGGAGCGTCCAGAATAGAGGGCCTCGGCCACATTCGGCGGGGCTACGAGAACTTTGCAGAGAAGCTGCACGCGCTGGGGGCGGATATCACCCCGGCGTAAGGAGGAATACCATGGACACAAAAGAGAAAAACCGCCGCCGGTCTTCGACGGGAAGCACCCGCCGGAGAAGCAACGGAGCCAATAGAGAGGCTGCGGCGAGAAAGCGCCGCGCCCCGGGGACAGCCGACCGGGAGGCCCGGCGGGCTTCTGCCCGGCGTGCACGGCCCCGGCAGCAGGAACGGGTGGTCCGCCCGCCCCGGGAGGAGATCCCCGAGGTCAGCTACACCATGCCCAAGCCCTTCAGCAAGGGCGGCTTCCTGCTGAAGCTCGCCAGTGTGGCGGCGGTGGTGGCGGCGGTGATCATGTGCCTGTCCCTGTTCTTCCGGGTGGAGGAGGTCCGGGTCAATGGCGCGGAGAAATACACCTCCTGGATGGTGAAGCAGGCCTCCGGCATCGAAGACGGCGACAGCCTGCTCTCCATCAGCGACGCCCGGGTCTCGGGCAACATCATCTCGGCGCTTCCCTATGTGAAGGAGGTCCGGGTGGGTATAAAACTCCCGGGAACGGTGTATATTGACATCGTGGAGCTGGAGATGACCTACGCCATCCAGGCCCGGGACAACACCTGGTGGCTCATCGCCTCCGACGGACGGGTGGTGGAGCAGATCGAATCCTCCGCCGCCTCTGGCTACACCCAGATCCTGGGTGTCCAGGCGGACGGCCCCCGGGCGGATCAGCAGGTCCAGGCCGCCGAGGAGGCGTCCGCCCAGACCACCGAAGCCACCGGCGAGACCGGCGAAGAGGGCGTGACCCTGCCCACCACCGCCCAGGTCACCGGGGAAATGCGGCTGGAAACGGTGCTGACCATCCTGAAGGCCCTGGAGGACAACGGTGTCATTGGCCAGATTGCCTCCATCGACGTGTCGAACCTGAACGACATCACCATGGCCTACGGCCAGCGGCTGACCATCGTGCTGGGCGCGTCGGAGAATCTGCCCTACAAGGTCGCCTACATGGCCCAGGCGGTTTCCCAGCTGGAGGAATACGAGACCGGCGAGCTGGACGTGTCCTTCAAATACAGCGAGAAGGCGCTGTTCAATCCGGCGGCCTGAAAGGCTCCGGCGGGCCGGATACAAAAGTTTACAATTTCTTTCGGGAAAAATGAGATTTTCTATTGACCAAATCGCCTTTTCACGATAGAATATATGAGTATGAATGGAACTTACTGCACGATACCGCGTGTGCGATACATAGGAGGAAAAGAAAATGTCTGAAGAGCGCGTTGTGAAAATCAAGGTCATCGGCGTCGGCGGCGCCGGTAACAATGTTATCAATCGTATGATCGACGCTGGCGTGGCCGGTGTCGACTTTGTGGTGGTCAACACCGATAAGCAGGACCTGAACAAGTCCAACTGCAAGAACAAGGTCCAGATCGGCGAGAAGCTGACCGGCGGCATGGGCGCCGGTTCCAAGCCCGAGATCGGCCGCCGCTCCGCCGAGGAGTCCCGTGCCGCCATCTCCAAGGTTCTGGAGGGCACCGATATGGTCTTCATCACCGCCGGTATGGGCGGCGGCACCGGCACCGGCGCGGCTCCCATCGTGGCTGACCTGGCCCACGAGGCCGGTATTCTGACCGTGGGCGTCGTCACCAAGCCCTTCAAGTTCGAGGGCGCGAACCGGATGCGTCAGGCCGAGGCCGGTATCACCGAGCTGGGCACCAAGGTCGACTCCCTGATCATCATCCCCAACGACCGCCTGAAGTACGTCACCGACCAGAAGATCACCTTCGCCAACGCTTTCGGCATCGCCGACGATGTGCTGAAGCAGGCTGTGACCTCCATCTCCGAGCTGGTTGGCTTCTCTCAGAACGTCATCATCAACCTGGACTTCGCCGACGTGTCCACCGTCATGAAGGACGCCGGCCGGGCCCACATGGGCGTTGGCGTCGCCTCCGGTAAGGAGAAGGCTGAGCAGGCCGCTCTGGCCGCTGTTTCCAGCCCCCTGCTGGAGACCTCCATCAACGGCGCTACCGGCGTGCTGGTCAACGTCACCGGTCCCGAGGATCTGACTCTGGACGATGTGGAGACTGCCGCAAGCATCGTGCAGGAGGCCGCAAGCCCTGAGGCAAACATCATCTTCGGCGCAACCTCTGCCGACGGCTTCGACGACTCCATCCGGGTCACCATCATCGCCACCGGCTTCGAGCAGGCTGAGAACGCTGCCGCTCCTGTGGAGAAGGCGACTCCCGTTGAGAAGGAGACTCCCGCTGAGAACGCTGCCCCCGCCGCTCCCAAGAGCGACATCAGCGACATCGACGAGATCTTCAAGATCTTCAACCGCGGCTGATTTCCGTGAGATCCGCACCCCGGGGCTTCCCGGGGTGCGTTTTGGCGTTCTGCCGGAGAAAGGGGAGGGAACATGAACGCATATGGCGCCCTGGCGGCCAGCTATGACCGCCTGACCAACGACGTGGATTATAACGATTTTGTGGCCTTCGCCCATGAGATCCTGAAAAAGGAAGGCGTGGAGCCCCGGACTGTGGTGGATCTCGCCTGCGGCACCGGCTCGGCCACCCGGATTCTGGCGGAAATGGGCTATGAAGTCACTGCGGTGGATCTGAGCGAGGAGATGCTCACCGAGGCTATGGACAAGTGCGCCGACCTGGAGAACCTGCCCCGGTTCGTCCATCAGGCCCTACAGAAGCTTCGCCTGCCAAGAGCTGTGGATCTGGCGGTGTGCTTCCTGGACAGCCTGGACTACATCCTGGACCCCAGGGACTGCGCCGAGGCCATCCGGCGGGTGTACAAGGCTCTGAACCCCGGCGGTATTTTCATCTTCGACGTGAACACCCCGGAAAAGCTCCGGGCCATGGACGGCCAGGTGTT
>JBGVDK010000039.1:0-29997 GCA_045119355.1 Faecousia sp. | reverse complement strand
GATCTCAATACAGGGCTGGGCAACGCCGGGGGTGTAGGCCAGGGACAGATCGTCCTTGCTGGCAACAGGCACGGTAGCCACGACCTCGATCTTGCCCTTCCATTCACCATGCAGCCGCAGAGATTCCTTTGCGTAATCCATAACAAAACTCCTTTTCTTCGTAAAATTCAGAGGACCGGACGGCCGGTCCGTCAGATCTTTTATACCATTTTCTCCGGGCGGAACACCTGGTCAAACCGTTCTGCCGTCAGATAGCCCAGGGATACGCAGGCCTCCTTCAGGGAAATGTTTTCCTTGTAAGCCAGCTTTGCCACCCGGGCGGCATTCTCATAGCCGATATAGGGATTCAGCGCGGTGACCAGCATCAGGGAATTGTGCAGATTGTAACGCATCCGCTCCCGATTGGCCCGGATGCCCACCACACAGTGGTCATGGAACGAGCGCATGCCCTCCGCCAGCAGACGGGCGGACTGGAGGAAATTATAGATCAGCACCGGCATATACACATTCAGCTCGAAATTTCCCTGACTGGCTGCCAGGCCGACGGCGGTATCATTGCCCATGACCTGCACCGCCACCATGGTGATGGCTTCGCACTGGGTGGGGTTGACCTTTCCCGGCATGATGGAGGAACCGGGCTCATTCTCGGGGATGGTGATCTCCCCCAGGCCCAGCCGGGGGCCGGAGGCCAGCCACCGGATGTCGTTGGCGATCTTCATCAGATCCGCGGCCAGGGCTTTCAGCGCGCCGTGGGCAAACACCAGCTCATCCTTCGATGTCAGGGCGTGGAATTTATTGGGCGCGGTGGCAAACCGCTTTCCGGTCAGCTCCGAAATGGCCTCCGCCACGCCCGTATCGAAGCCCGCGGGGGCGTTCAATCCGGTTCCCACAGCCGTACCGCCCAGGGCCAGCTCCCGAAGCCCCGGAAGGGAAGCGCGGATCAGCTCCCGGTCCCGTTCCAGGCTGGCCCGCCAGCCGGAGATCTCCTGGGAGAAGGAAATGGGCGTGGCGTCCTGCAGATGGGTGCGCCCGGATTTCACGATCCCTTCGTTTTCCGTTTCCAGACGGCGGAACGTCTCGATCAGCAGCTCCGCCGCCGGGATCACCCGGTCCTCCAGCGCCAGGACCGCCGCGATATGCATGGCCGTCGGGAACGTATCGTTGGAGGACTGGGACATATTCACATCGTCGTTTGGATGCAGGAGCGTTTCCCCGGCGAGCTTATTGCCCCGGTTCGCAATCACCTCGTTGGCGTTCATATTGCTCTGGGTTCCGGAGCCCGTCTGCCAGACCACCAGGGGGAAATGGTCGTTCAGCTCCCCAGCGATCACTTCATCGCAGGCCTGGGTCAGCGCACGCAGCTTCGCTTCGGTCATTTTCTCCGGCTTCAGCGCGTGGTTTGTCATGGCGGCGGCTTTTTTCAGAATGCCGAAGGCCTGGATGATCTCCCGGGGCATGGTCTCCAAGCCAACGCCGATGGGAAAATTATGCCGGGAGCGCTCGGTCTGGGCAGCCCAATACCGGTCCGCCGGAACCCTCACCTCTCCCATGGAATCACGTTCAATGCGGTAACTCATTCTCCGTCTCCTTTTCATCGCCCACTTCCCTTCGGGCAGGTCCGATCTCAGGGAATGGTCAGCGATATGGGTATACGCTCTGAAAGAACCGGAAAACCGGCCTTTCAGAGCGTATTTTTTACTTCATTCAAACAACTCAGAACCTGTTATCCTTAGAAGGGTCCCAGGTTGATGGCAACCGCAACGACCATCAGGACACATGCGCAGGCAGCCAGGATGAGGAACAGGGGCGCAAACCACTTTGCCCACTTCTGATAAGGAATACCGGTGCCAGCCAGGATGGCGATCAGGGAACCGACGGTGGGCCACATGAAATTGGAGAAGCCGTCGCCAAACTGACCAGCCAGGCAGGCGATCTGACGGTTCAGACCAGCCATATCGGCCAGAGGCACCATGATGGGCATGGTCAGGGCAGCCTGACCAGAGCCGGAGGGAACGAAGAAGTTGATGATGGTCTGCACGAGGAACATCATGATGGCAGACAGCCAGACAGGCAGGCCGCGGACCAGGAAGGACAGACCATAGATAATGGTGTCGATGACCTGAGCCTCAGTCAGGATCCACAGAACAGAACGGGCGAACAGCATGACCATGGAAGCCATGAACATGGTTCTCATGCCGCGCTCCATCTTCCGGCAGATCTCCTCCAAATTCATGCCCATGATCAGGGAACAAACCAGGCCGATGGCGGCGAAGCAGGCAGTCAGCTCCGTGTAGGAGAAGCCCAGCTTCAGAGAGCCGTAGATCATGTAGCCAAAGATGCCAACAAACGCAGCGCCGGCGATGAGCAGACGGGGCGTCCACTTCAGATCCGCGTTCTCATCGATCGGCTTATAATTCAGGTCCAGGCCCTTCAGGGCGGACAGCTCGGGATTCTTCTTCACCTTTTCGGCATATCTGCACACATAGAAGACGCCGGGAACAGACAGCACCAGGGAGCACATCACACGATAGCCGAAGCCGGAGTACAGGGGCAGCTCCGCGATGGGCTGGGCGATACCGCCGAACCAGGGGTTGGCGGGAGCCGCGCCGAAGCCGATGCAGGAGGCGACCATGACGATGGCAACGCCGGTCATCACATCATAGCCCAGAGCCAGGCACAGGGGCACGACCATGGGGATGAACACAACAGCCAGGTCATACAGACCGGTGAACCAGTTGACGACCTCAAAGGCCGCAAACAGAATGACAACGACGACAACGAAAGGTACGTTCTTCAGGGACTTGGTCAGCTTGAAAATGGCGGTCTCGATCAGCTTGATCTCGGTCAGGACCTGGAAGCCAAAACCGACGAAGAACATCAGCGCCATCAGGCTGGCGGTGTTCACGACGCCATAATAGAAGGACTCGAAGAACATGGGGATGGTGGCGTAAACCTTCTCGGTGGTGGAGTAGCTGCTGGGATCGACCTTGGTGATACCGTCCACAGTCTCCCGGACGAAGGAGCCGCTGGGCAGGATATTCGCAAGGACAAACGCAAACAGCAGAACGACCATCAGGTAATAGAACGCATGGCGCTCTTTGGTCAGACCTTTCGCCTTATTATCTTTTACACTCATAGAATTGGATCCTCACTTTCTGGTTATTTCTCTCGAAGCTTCGCTTTGGAACGTTAATAGCGGTTTTTCGCCATGGAGGAACTCATCAGCACGCTGGACTTCCTGACGTCCGTGGCAGTCAGCGGATCAAAGATCTCATAAGCCTTTTCCCGGTCCATCAGCCCCAGTTCCACAACCGCGTCCTTGACGGGGACGTTGTGTTCGCTGGCATACTGGGTGACCGCGATGGCATGCTTGTATCCGAACAGCGCGGAGGCGATGCACGCCATACCCAGGCTTCTGTCCGCTTTGTACTGGTTCAGCTCATCATTCACCTGGATGGTGGCGACACAGCCGTTGGCAAAGGCGGGCATGGTGCGGTTGAGGGTGTCCGCCTCCTTCAGCGTGTTCACGATGAACACGGGATACCAGGGGGTGCACTCCACCTCGCCGCCTTCCACGGCCATGGTCACGCTCATGTCCATGCCGCAGATCTGATAGGCCGCCATGATCATCAGCTCCGGCAGGCTGGGATTCACCTTGCCGGGGAAGAAGGACGATCCATTCTGCACAGGCGCGATGGAGATCTCGGACCAGCCGGCACGGGGGCCGGAGGACATGATCCGGATATCCCGGGCCATCTTGGAGATGGCCGTGGCCAGGGACTTCAGGCAGCCGGAAACCCGGAGGAAATAATCGCCATACTGTCTGTCGTCAAAGGGGCAGTCCGCCACCACCGTTTCCACGCCGAGGCACTCTTTCAGCGCGTCCTGGATGTGATCCTCGAACCCGGCAAAGGCGCCCAGGCCGGTGCCGATGACCGTACCGCCGATGGCATGGACCAGGCTCTCCTTCCGGAGCTCCTCCAGCAGCTTGACGTGTCTGTCCAGGATCGCCACAGAGGCGTCGTAAAACTGGCCCACGCCAATGGGAGACGCGTCCTGAAGGCAGGTATGGGAAACCTTGACCCGGTTCCGGTTCTCATCCGCCAGCTTCTTGTAGGCAGCGGAAAGGTTTTTGGTGTTCTCCTGCACCCTGCCCAGGTCGAAGTACAGCGCGAAACGGCCCGCGGTATAGGTGCTGTCGCAGGTGGACAGGCCGGCGTTGACATGGGTATTGGGCTGGACCACATCATACCCCTTATGACCGGTGAGGATCTCGTTGGCGCGGCAGGCAAGCACCTCGTTGAAGTTCATATGCACCGCAACCAGGTCGCCGCCGCAAAGCATATCGGAGATCAGCTCCTGGTCAAACTTGTGGTCGATCATCTCGTCGCAGGCCTGCATGATCGCCCGGCATCTGTCCTCGTCCAGAACGCCGATCTTTCCGTTGACGATGGCGCTGGCCTTCTTGATCGCCGCCATGGCAAAGACATAGCTGGGGTAACAGTTGATCCGCTCCGCCGACTGCTCGTACATCTGCAGGGCTCTGAGGGTCTGGGCGCCGTAATAGACATCATCCGGCAGCCACAGCTCACCCAAAAGGTCACTGTCTTTTCTCATTTCTTTTCACCTCCTCGTTTTTAGATCAATTCGAAATATCCACTTTCTTTCCAGCGGCACTCCGCCGGAGGAGAAAGAATTCCGACCCGTTATTTTCTGCCCATCTCATAATAGATCTGATTTCGTTCCACATATTCGTCAAACCTCCGCACATTCTGCTCCGCCTTCTCCGGATCCAGGGTAACGACCTTCAGAATGATCTCATAGATCACGCTGTACACCAGCATCACCGGCGCGAAGGCCAGAGAATTCTTGAAGCTCACATAGATCATCACATCCGCCAGCTCCTCGAAGGGGAACAGATCGCTGTCGGAGATGATGATCATGGGGATCCCGCACTCGCGCAGGCGGCGGATGGCGTTGATCGTGGCGTTGGGATACCGCTGAAGTGCAAACACCAGGGCACAGTCGTTGCCATTGGAGGTTTTCAGGAATTTCTCATCCTCAAAGCTCATCGTGCTGATATCCACCAGATTCTCATGATATTTCCCCAGCAGGTACATCGTATAGGGCATAAACACGGAGGAAATCTGATTCCCCACCAGAAGCACTCTCTCGCTGGAGCAGATCATTTCCGCCGCCCGCTGGATCTGGTTTTTATCGATCAGCTGATACCGTCCGGAAAGGCCCCGCAGCGCCTCGTCCACATCGGTAACCGCCGCTCCGGAATCCCGCTGCAGAACATCGGAAATTTCATCCAGGGAGGTATAGTAATTAAACTGGATCTTTCGCAGCTGCTGACGCAGCTCCGTGTAGCCGCCGCAGCCAAGGCTGGTGGCGAACCGGGTCACCGTAGCCGTGCTGACATCGGCGGCATTGGCCAGTGTGGTGATGTCCATTCCCGCGACGGCGGCGTAGTGATCCAGGATGTATTGGGCGAGCTTCCGGTAGACCGCGGACATCTGCGCGCTTTTTTCTGAAATTGTCTTGAGAACGTCCTTCATACCCAGCCCCCATTTTCGTTTTATTCCACAAATAACTGTGGTTTAATTTACCCAAATTATATCATATCGACCAATTTCATTCAAGTTGTAAATTCTTTTGCGAAAATTTACATTCGGTTTCCTCCCCCTCCTTTTCCCCGCTGTTTTTTCAGGCTTTTCCTCGGGCAAGCTTCACAGAGACTGCTTTTTGCCATTCCGAATCCGCCGATTCTGAAAATGCAGCGCTGTTTTTTTACAAAAGAGCTTTGTACAGGCAGGAAAGACAGGTTATGCGGCCCCTCCCGGAACGGGTTCAAAAATCCCCCTTGCAAAATTCCCCCAACCGTTTTATAATAGGTCCAACAACAAAACACAGGGGAGCTCGTAAACGGGCTGAGAGGAAGGTTTGACCTTCGACCCTTCAACCTGATGCGGATAATGCCGCCGTAGGAAGTCGTATGCGCAAGCAAGATAGGCCTTTTACAGGAGATGCCGCATCTGGTATCTCCTGTTTTTGCGTCTTTCAGAAAAGAAGTGGGACGGCGAATCCCGGCAGGTGCCGGCGGATGGAAGGGGAGCGCCTTTTGTCTTGTAGAAAAGCGATGGGAACCCGTGTTTCGGGGTGAGAGGGGAAAATGGATTCCCGACCGGACGGAGCGGAGCCGCTCCGTAAACTCCAACAACTCGTTTGATACAGGAAAAGAGGAACTTTTATGAAACAATCGAAAAGCTTGCTGAAAATGATCACCCTTTCCATGCTCGTCGCCCTGGGCGTGGTCATCTCCCCCATCCTCCGGGTGGAGGGCATGTGCCCCATGGCCCACTTCATCAACATCGTCTGCTCCGTCTTCTTGGGGCCCTGGTATTCCCTGCTCTGCGCTACTCTGATCGGCGTCATCCGGATGATCACCATGGGTATCCCACCCATCGCATTGATCGGCGCGGTCTTCGGCGTGTTCCTGTCCGGGGTGTTCTACCGGCTGTCCAAGGGGAAGCTGCTCTTCGCCGTTCTGGGCGAGATCATCGGCACCGGCATCATCGGCGCCATCGCCTCCTACCCGGTGATGACCTTCTTCTGGGGCAAGGAGGGTCTCAGCTGGCTGTTCTACGTTCCCAGCTTCATCTGCGGAACTCTCATCGGCGGCAGCATCGCCTATCTGTTCCTGCGCAAGCTCACCTCCAACGGAATGCTGGCCCGGATCCAGGGGCAGCTGGGCTCCCGGATCTACAACGACGAGGGCAGCATCCTCTCCAACGCCCTTTCCATCGGGGCCTTCGGCGGCATCCTGTTCGTGGTCATCGAGATCGCCGGGGATGTCTTCAGCCTCAGCTCCCCCCATTGGGACAAGCTGTCCTACATCTCCCTGGCGGTCTGCGCCGCGGCCGCGGGAATTTACTATCTTCTCAAGAAGGTGAAAACGCCCCATGAATCCGACAAATGAGATCCGTCGACGGGTCCGGGAAACCCGGCCCCTGATCCACTGCATCACCAACCCCATCTCCATCAACCAGTGCGCCAACGCGGTGCTGGCTGTGGGTGCCAGGCCCATCATGGCGGAGCACCCCAAAGAGATCCGGGAGATTACCCGCACCGCCGACGCCCTGATGCTGAATCTGGGGAACATCACCGACGCCCGGATGGAATCCATGCTGCTCTCCGCCCGAACCGCCGCGGAGAAGGGCATCCCCATTCTGCTGGACGCGGTGGGCGTCGCCTGTTCCACACTCCGGCGGGAATACATCCGGGAGCTGCTCCGGACCGCCACACCCACCGTTATCAAGGGCAACTATTCCGAGATCAACGCCCTGTGCCAGGAAGCCTATCATTCCTCCGGCGTGGACGCGGACGCGGCTCTAAGCGTGGAAGCCCTGGACGCCGCGGCGGCGGAGCTGGCAAAGCGGTACGGGTGCGTGGTCCTCGCCAGCGGGAAGGTGGACATCGTCACCGACGGGACCCGGCTGGTCCACATCCACAACGGCACCGCCCAGCTCTCCACCGTCACCGGCACCGGCTGTATGCAGGGAGCGCTGTGCGCGGCCTATCTCGCCGTCAGCCCGGGACTGGACGCCGCCGTCACCGCCTGCGCCATGCTGGGTGTCTGCGGCCAGGTCGCTGAGACCGACCAAGGCAGCGGCAGCTTCCAGCGAAATCTCATGGACGCCCTCTCGACCCTATCGGAAGCGGACCTGGAACAATATCTGAATCTGGAGGAAATGACCCTTGAAACACCTTGACACCAGCCTGTATTTCATCACCGACAGCACCAACTTTACCGAGGAGGAATTCCTCCGCCGGACGGAGGCAGCCCTTCAGGGCGGGGCGACCATCCTTCAGCTCCGGGAGAAGGACCGCTCCACCCGGGAGTATCTGCACCTGGCTGAAAAGGTCCATGCGCTGACGAAGCGCTACAGCGTGCCCCTGATCATCGACGACCGGCTGGACATCGCCATGGCGGTGGATGCCGAGGGCGTCCACCTGGGCCAGAGCGATCTGCCGGTGTTCATCGCCCGGAGGCTCCTGGGCCCGGATAAGATCATCGGCGCCACCGCCAAAACCGTGCCGCAGGCGGAGGAGGCTTACGCCCAGGGCGCGGACTATCTGGGCGTCGGGGCCATCTTCCCCACCACCTCGAAGGTGAAGACCATCCTCACCTCCACGGACACCCTCCGGGACATCTGCCAGGCGGTGCCCATCCCCGTCAACGCCATCGGCGGGCTGAACCGGGAGAACATCGACGTGCTCCGGGGCATCCCCATCTCGGGCATCTGCGTGGTCTCCGCCATCATGAAGGCCCCGGACCCCAGGCAGGCGGCCCTGGACCTCATCGCCCGGTCCAAGGAGCTGGGTATCTGAGGGAAACGCATCCTCTTCGCCGAAACCGCCCTCTATGCGCATATGCATTTTAATTGACATTCGTACGTTAAAGTGATATGCTTTTTCCAGATAAACCACAGGAGACAGCTTCCCCCCCCGCACAATTAAGCTGATAAGCGCCATGGGACTGTTTCCGAACCAGGAGGGTATGTTATGGAAGAAAAAATGGACCTGCGCATCCGAAAGACCTATCTGGCCCTGCACAGCGCATTCAGTTCCCTGCTGGAAGAGAAGCGCTTTGAGGAGATCACCGTCAACCAGCTCTGCGACCGGGCCATGATCCGCCGCACCACCTTCTACAAGCATTTCGCGGACAAGTACGAATACTTCGCCTTCTACATCCGGGAAATCGTGGCCGCCTTTCAGGAGCAGCTTGCCCCTGGCGTCCGGGAGGAGGAGGCCGGGGCCTACCTCCTGCACATGAGCCGGGAAATGGTGCGGTTCATGAAACAGCACCAGCGGCTGGTGGAGAATGTGAAAAACAGCAGCGTGTTCCCCATGCTGCTGAGCATCATGCTGGACCAGATCAGTTCCGACGTCACCATGGTCCTGCGCCGGACCAAACAGGACGCCATGGACCGCCAGCAAATCGAGGACGTGGCCGCCTTTTACGCCGGCGGCATCACCAACGCCCTGTTCCGCTATACGAAAGCGGGCATCCCGCTGGACGAGGAGCAGTTCTTTGAAACCATCTCCCGGGTCATGCCTGTGGAATAACCGCGCCATACCACGCAAAAGCCGCTGCCTGAAGCAGCGGCTTTTGTTCGTTTAGTTCAGGATCGCTTTCAGATCCTCCTCGGGGGTGGTGATGGGGGCGATGCCGTACTTCTCCACCAGGAAATTCAGCACATTGGGCGAAAGGAACGCCGGAAGCGTGGGACCCAGCCGGATGTTCCGGATCCCCAGGTGCAGCAGGGTCAGCAGGATGCACACCGCCTTCTGCTCATACCAGCTCAGGACCATGGAGAGCGGCAGATCGTTGACCCCGCAGCCGAAGGCCTCGGCCAGGGCCAGGGCGATCCGGATGGCGGAGTAGGCGTCGTTGCACTGGCCGATGTCCATCAGCCGGGGCAGGCCGCCGATGGTCCCCAAATCCAGGTCGTTGAACCGGTACTTGCCGCAGGCCAGGGTCAGCACCACCGTATCGGCGGGGGTCTGTTTCACGAACTCGGTGTAGTAGTTCCGTCCAGGCCGCGCGCCGTCACAGCCTCCCACCAGGAAGAAATGCCGGATGGCGCCGGACTTCACCGCATCGACCACCGTGCCCGCCACGTTCAGCACCGTGTTCCGGGCAAAGCCGGTCAGCACCGTCTCGCCGCCGTTGATGCCGGGGAAGGTGGTGTCCTCCCGGAAGCCGCCCAGCTCCAGGGCTTTTTCGATGACGGGGGTGAAGTCCTTGTCTCTGCCGATGTGGCGCATCCCGGGATAGCCCACCACCTCGGTGGTGAAGACCCGGTCGGCGTAGCCGCCCTTCGGCGGCATCAGGCAGTTGGTGGTGAAGAGGATGGGCGCGGGGAGGTCCGCAAATTCCTTCTGCTGATTCTGCCAGGCGGTGCCGAAATTGCCCTTCAGGTGGGGATACTTCTTCAGCTCCGGGTAAGCGTGGGCGGGGAGCATTTCGCCGTGGGTGTAGACGTTGATGCCCTTCCCCGCGGTCTGGTCCAGGAGCAGCTTCAGGTCGTACAGGTCGTGGCCGGTGATGACGATGAAAGGTCCCTTCTCCACGGTCAGGGAGACCTCCGTGGGCTGGGGATGGCCGAAGGTCTCGGTATTGGCCTTGTCCAGCAGGGCCATGCAGGTCAGGTTCACCTCACCTACCTCCATCACGATGGGCAGCAGCTCCTCCATCCCCCAGTCCTCCATGTCGATGGCAATCAGGGCCTTGTACAGAAAGCGATGGATGGTCTCGTCCTTGTAGCCCAGCACAGCGGCGTGGTAGGCATAGGCGGCCACGCCCCGGATGCCGAAAAGGATCAGGGATTTCAGGCTGCGGATGTCCTCGCCGGCGTTCCACAGCCGGTTCATGTCGTAGTCGTTGTTCCGGCCGCAGGAGGAGACGCATTCGTAGCACATGGGCACCAGCTTCCGCTTCTCCCCGTCCACCCGGGCGAGGAGCGCTAAAAGCGCGTCGTTGTCGAAATTCACATTGGTCAGGGTGGCGAACAAGCCCTCCACCACGATCTCGGCAGTGGAATCGGTGAGCAGGTGCTCGTTCCCCTCGGTGGACCGGGCCAGGCCAATCAGCGCTCCGGTCAGCTTGTCCTGAAGCTCGGCGGTGTCCGCCTGTTTGCCGCAGACGCCAGCTTTTCCGGCGCACCCTCCGCATTTTGCAGTCTGTTCACACTGAAAACAAAACATTTCTCGTTCCTCCCTTTATCGAATGATCTGCCCGTCGGG
This sequence comes from Faecousia sp., assembly GCA_045119355.1. GTDB lineage: Bacteria > Bacillota > Clostridia > Oscillospirales > Oscillospiraceae > Faecousia. Next base: position 19,185 of record JBGVDK010000039.1, on the reverse strand, counting down.
GCTGATGGTCACAATGGTCAGCGGAATATCCTTGCCGCAGTTCTCCACAGCGGTCTTCACCGCGAAGCTCAGGCCGCCGCAGCAGGGCACGGTCATCCGGGTGACGGTGACACTGCGGATGTTGTTGCCCGCCAAAATCTGGGTCAGCTTCTCGGCGTAGTTCACCCCGTCCAGTTTGGGGCAGCCGATCAGCGTCACCCGGTCCGCCATGAATTCCTGGTGGAAATTGCCATAGGCGTAGGCGGTGCAGTCCGCGGCGATCAGCAGGTCGGCTCCGTCGAAATAAGCCGCATTGACCGGCGCCAGCTTGATCTGCACCGGGAAATTCCGCAGGCGGCTGGGCACCCGGACCGGAGCGTCTGCCTCAGAATGCTGGATGGTCCGGCAGGCGGAGCCGGGGCATCCGCTGGGCTGGGCTTCCTTGGCCTTTTTCGCTGCCAGGACAGCGGCCTCGTTATAAGCGGGTGCCTCCCGCTCCTCAAAGGAAATGGCGTTCATGGGGCAGGCGGGGAGGCAGTCCCCCAGGCCGTCGCAGTAGTCCTCCCGCAGGAGCTTCGCTTTGCCGTCCGCCATGCCGATGGCCCCCTCGTGGCAGGCCTTGGCACAGAGGCCGCAGCCGTTGCATTTTGCTTCGTCGATGGTAATGATTCTTCGGATCATATTCGTTCCTCCTTTTTTTCTTTGATTATACAAAAGAAAGCCCCCGGCTGATGTTGCGCAGGTCACATCAGTCGGGGAAATCATTCGAAAATATTCACAAAATCCGGAAGCAGTTTTTGTCGAAGTCGATCAGGCCTTCGTCCTTCATTTTGGCAAGTTCCCGGGTCAGGGCGCTCCGGTCCGCGCAGAGGTACTCCGCCAGCTCCACCCGGCCCAGGGGGATTTCAAAATACCGCTTATTCTGGCTCTGGGCCTGGATGGACAGGTACGCCAAAATCTTCTCCCGGAGGGTCCGCTTGGAGACCACCTCCACCTTGCGCATCAGGTCCCGGTTCTTGGCGGCGATGATCCGGACCATGTTCTCAATGAGCCGGTGGTGGAACGCGCAGGCCATGGTGCAGCTGTTCATCACCCGGTCGAAGGGCAGGAACAAAATCTCCGCGTCCTGGGACACCACAAAGGACACCACCGCCAGACTGTCCGCGCCGCAGGCGAAGGTCTCGCCGAAGACCTCGTCCCGGTGCATCCGGACCAGCATGGTCTTATTTCCCCACAGGTCCTCCTTGACCATATCCACCGCGCCGGAGAGCAGAATACCGATGTGCCGGATGTTCTCCTCCTCAAAAGCCACGGTCTGCCCCTTTTGGAAGGTACCCACGTGATAGCCCACGCAGCCCAGCACCGCCTTCCGCTCCTCCGGGCCCATGCCGTCGAACAGCGCCGACCGGACCTTTCCGATCATTTCATCCATTTTATTCGCCTCCATGGGGTTATTTTACACCAAATCAGGGCTCTATGCAACGGCACCGGAAAAAGAAATCCTTCACGCCCCTCCATCCCAGGTCAGCCGGGGCTCACAGAAGGGCAGCCCCAGTTCCGTCTGGCTCGTCACCCTGTTCCCGACGAACTGGAACCCGCCGTCCTCCAACGGCCGGACCGTAACCTCATGGGCAAAGAGACAGTCCAGCTTCTGGTCCGTAGAAAGAAGCTCCACCGTCAGGGTCAGAGTCCCATCCCCATTGACCCGGTATGCCGTCACCTCCGGCTCGATCATTTCATAAGCCAAAAAACCGAAGTCATTGGTCTGGACCTGCCGCCAGGGATAATAGTCCCCCTCCGCCTGATAATGGGCCAGCTCCCGAAGGGTCTCAAGGTCTACGCGGAAATAGGACAGCATGACCGTTTCAAATTTCTCCGCTGGGAGCTGATAGCGGTGCGGCCCGGCTTCGGCATATCCGTCGGGGTAAAACGCCTGGCCGTAATAGTCGAAGTAAAGGTCCTCCCAGGCGTCGTTAAAGCTCAGCGTCCCGAAGTCCTCTTCCGTCCAGTCCGTGAGGAACAGGTTCGTGGCGATGTATCCGCCGGACATAACGTATTTCTCATTCAGCTCCCACAATTCCAGGTCCGGCGGTTCCAGCCGGATCAGGGTGTAGTCCGGATAATGCCGGTCCGCCGGATAGACCTGGTAATAAAAATTCCCCCGGTCCGTCAGCTCCCAGTCCAGGATCTCATGGGCCTCCCAGTAACGGCCGCCGATCCCGTCCAGCGGATAGCGCATATTGAAAACATAAGCCGTTCCATCCTGATAAGAAAACAGCCGGTAATCCAGCGCACCGGCTCCATCGATGGAAATGACCTCCTGTTCCGCTGGCGCTTCCTGCTGGACCCGTTCCCAGAAATCCCGGAACCGGTCCGCTGTCGTCAGGTAGGCGGGGCAGGCTTCACTGGAATCCATCACGTCAAATCCGGCCTCCTCCAGCGCCTCCTCCATTTCATCGACGGTGCGCTGTCCCAGTCCCTCACAAGCCGCGGCGATCTCCTCGCACCGGGCCAGGAGCCGCTGCTCCTGGCTGAGCTCCGTCTGACGGGCGCAGCCGGATAGCAGCGCCAGACACAGGATCGCGGGCAGTATTTTTCTGTATTTTTTCATCGCGGGATCTCCTTTTTGTCTTCTCTCCGTGAGATTTCAGCGCCCCCTCTGTTCCACCCTTTTCCCGAATCATATAGCACAAACACCGCGTTAAGTCAACCCTGAAATCATCCTGCCGGTCAGCTCTGCTTTTTCAGACGTTTTTTCTTTTTTGTCCGGTGACTTTCCAGTTTTTCCAAGTTATAATGAAATATATTTGACACAGGGTCCGGTGTTCGTGTATATTGGTAAAATCCGGAATCCCTTACGAAAGGCTGATCTTCCATGAACCAAAAGCAAACATCCCCCCTATTCCGGGTCATCAAGGGGCTGGTCCGGTTTTTCTACCCCCGAATCGAGGTGGTGGGCGGCGAGAACCTGCCGGACCGGGACGCCATCATTGTGGGCAACCACACCCAGATGAACGGCCCCATCGCCGCGGAGCTCTACTGCCCCGGGACCCACTACACCTGGTGCGCCGGACAGATGATGCACCTGAAGGACGTGCCCCCCTACGCCTACCAGGACTTCTGGTCCCGGAAGCCCAAATGGAGCAAGTGGTTCTATAAGCTGCTGTCCTACGCCATCGCGCCGCTGTCGGTGGTGGTGTTCAACGAGGCCAACACCATCGGCGTCTATCATGACACCCGGATCCTCTCCACCTTCAAGCAGACCGTGGCCCGGCTTCAGGAGGGGGCCAACATCGTCATTTTCCCGGAGCACGACGTTCCCCACAACCACATTCTCTGCGACTTCCAGGACAAATTCGTGGACGTGGCAAAGCTCTATTACAAACGCACCGGCAGGGAGCTTTCCTTCGTCCCCCTGTACATCGCCCCGGCGCTGAAGAAGATGTACTTCGGCAAGCCCATCCAATACTGCGCCGCCAACCCGGCGGAGGAGGAGCGGAAGCGGATCTGCGCCTATCTGATGGACGAGATCACAGCCATCGCCTGTGCGCTGCCGGAGCACACCGTGGTGCCCTACAACAATGTTCCCAAGCGGGAATACGTATCCAACATTCCAAAGGAGGAATCCAAATGAGAACACCCGAGGTTGACTACCGCCAGTTCCGGCTGTCGAAGGTCAACGGCCCCCAATTTTCCCACCTGAAGCTGCTGCTGGGCTGGGTGGGCTATCTGGCGCTGTACGCCCTGACGGAGAACCTGATCCCGGCGGAGGCCTGCACTCCCATCCACTGCTGGCTGGACGATGTGGTCCCCTTCTGCGAGTGGTTCATCATCCCCTATGTGAGCTGGTATCTGCTGATCATCGGCTCTCTCGGCTATTTCCTGCTGTACAACGTGGACGGCTTCAAGAAAATGCAGACCTACATCATCATTACCCAGATCGTGGCCATGGCCGTCTACATCCTCTTCCCCAACCGGCAGGACCTGCGGCCGGAGGTCTTCCCCCGGGACAACGCTCTGACCGCCCTCATCGGCCTGATCTATTCCGTCGACACCAACACCGGCGTGTGTCCGTCGCTCCATGTGGCCTATTCTCTCGGCATCTGCTCCACATGGATGCGGGAGAAGTCCGCGGGCAAAGCCTGGAAGGCCTTCATCGCGGTGCTGACCATTCTGATCTGTCTGTCCGTTGCCTTCGTCAAGCAGCACTCTGTGGCGGATATCTTCGCGGCGGTCCCCATGTGCCTGTTTGCCGAATGGTTCGTGTTCTTCCGGAAGAAGAAATCCAAAACCGAAGCCTGACGGCCCGCCGCAAAAAAGAGAAAAGAGCGTATCATCATGGAAAAGAGCATTCATTTGTATGTCAGCCGGAAGCATTTCGCCCCCTGGCTGATGGCGCTGTGCATGGCCGCTTCGGCAGCGGTCCGCATCGCCGTGTTTTCCTCTCTGGAAAACGTCCTCCTCTGGCGGCAGATCCTTCTGCCCGCCCTGGCGGCGGTGCTGTATGGGCTGATTGCCCTCCTCGCCGGGGAGGAACAGTTTTATAAGACCGCTGTGGCCGTCTGGCTGTCGGGGCTGAGCTACGCGCTGCAGCTTCATGGCATGATGGAGACCCATCCCCTGCTCTACGGCATGGTCTGCACCTGCATCCTGTTTTTCTGCGTGACCTACTCCGCCATCGCGGGAGGCCAGCTCCGGTGGCCCTGGCTGCTTCTTCCCCTGTACCTGGCGGCCCTGGCGGCGGTGTGGTACATCGGCAAGCTGCTTCAGAACGACTTCCGGTTCATCCTGCCGGAGCTTCTGATGGTGCTGGGCATGACCGTGCTCCTGTTCGGCCTGAAGGTCCACACCGACGGCCGGTATCATCCCACCTGGGGCGACCGGCTGGACGGGCGGCGGGTCCGGTCCATCCCGGCGCTGGATCAGGTGTCCCCCTACATCATGGTCAACCGGAACGGGGCCAACAACCTGTTCTCCGAGTCCGCGGAGATCACCGAGCTGGAACGCTACGTCCGCCGGAAGCGGAAGGAGGGCCTGACGGGCTTCGGCATGAGTCACGTGATCATCGCCGCCTACGTCCGGACGGTGGCGAAATACCCAGCACTGAACCGGTTCATCGCCGGGCAGAAGGTCTATTCCCACGGAGAGGACATCACCCTGTGCATGACGGTGAAAAAGGAGATGACCGCCTCCTCTCCGGATACGGTCATCAAGGCCCATTTCAGCCCCTGGGACACCGCCGAGGACGTGTTCCGCAAGTTCAGCGCCCAGGTGGAGGAGGCCAAGCGCACACCCCTGGACTCCGGGGTGGACAACACCGCCGGAATTTTGACGCTGATCCCCGGACTGGTGCTGAAATTCGTGGTGTGGCTGCTGCGGGTGATGGATTATTTCGGCCTGATCCCCGCGTTCCTGTTGGAGGTCAGCCCCTTCCACGGCAGCGCTTATTTCACCTCCATGGGATCCCTCGGCATCAAGCCTGTTTACCATCACCTGTACGACTTCGGCACCATCCCGGTGTTCTGCGCCTTCGGCCGGAAGCGCCGGGCCACGGAGATCGTGGACGGCGAGATCGTCCAGCGCAAATATGTGGACCTGAAATTCAACCTGGACGAACGGATCTGCGACGGCTATTACTACGCCGGGGTCATCAAGCATTTCCTGCGGCTGCTGGCCCATCCGGAGGTCCTGGATACCCCTCCGGCGGCGGTGATGGAGGACATTCCCTGATCAAAAAGAGCGAACTGACTTCAAAAATCAGTTCGCTCTTTTTCTTTCCTTTCGGTCAGCCGCCCAGCACCAGGGAGGCCACGCTCACCAGGATCAGCACCGCGCCCGCGCAGCGGTTCATCACCTTCTCGTTCACCCGGTTGGCGAACTGGGAGGAGCCCACCGCGCCCACGGTGCAGGCCAGGGTGATCACGATCCCGGGCAGCGGTTCCACCTGCGCACCCATCATCAGATGGCTCACCGCGCCGGTGAGGGCCACCAGGGCCATGACGATGGAGCTGGTGCCCACCGCCATCTTGGTGTCCATGCCCAGCACCAGAGTCAGCACCATCAGCATCATCACGCCGCCCGCGGAGCCCATGAATCCGCACTCCACGCCGATCAGGAAGCTGAGGACCAGGGCAAGCAGGATCTTGCGCTTGGCCTTCGCCTCTTCGGCGGCGGTCAGGGTGTTCTCCTCCGCCTTGGGCTTGGCGGGCAGGAAGAATTTCACGGCCATGAACAGGTTGCCGACGATGACCAGATAGCTGACGCCGTTCTCGGACACCTGGCTGAACAGATAGCCCAGCCAGCTTCCCACCACAGCGCCCGCGAAAGCGGAGATGGACACTGAACCGCCCCGTTTCATATCCACGTTGCCGTTTTTGTAGTAAGTATAGGCCGTGACGATGGCTGAGGGGACGTTGGCGATCAGGGACATGGTCACCGCGTCATAGCCCGCCCAGCCGCAGGCCCCGGACAAAATAGGCGTCAGGACCATGGCGGCGGTGAGGCCCGCCATGCCGATGAGCACGCCGCCGGCGAGACCGGCGATCAGATAGATCAGATACATTTCGTTTCCTCCAGATAGGTTTCGATTTCTGTTTTCATTCCGTCCAGGAGCGCCTGGATCGAGCTTAGGTCCCCGGTCACGAAGTCACCGGCCACGGTGAGCTCGGCGGTGCCGTCAAAGCTGGCCGCGCCCACCTGGACCGAGGGCTTGCGCTTCAGGGGACCCACGAACACGCCCTCGGTGGGCTTTCTGCCGCCCATTTCCAAGCTGGCGCAGGGGATATTGCCCAGGTTCGTCAGGCTCAGAGACATATTGCTGTAGACGATGTCGGACACCTGGAGCAGCAGCCACATGGGGGCGGTTTTGGTGGCCGCATGGATCATGGGGATCCCGTCCAGGCCCGCCAGGGGATCCTCCTTGGCCGCCCGGGTCTGGGCCGCGATGGCGGACAGGTCCTCAGCAAAGGACACCCCCGTACCCGCTTCCAACGTGGTGGTCAGGACGCCGGACATATTGGCCAGGCCCTCGGAGGTGCCGTCCTTGCAGTGGACCCGCAGGTCCATCATGGCAGAAACGCTCATGGGTCCCTCCCGCTTGGTCACCGCCGCGTAGGGCATTTCCGCAAGCTGCTTCACCACATGGGGGACCATGTACCGGGGCAGCTTGCCCTTGATGTAGGCGGTGAGTTCGGCGGGAGCCGCTTCGCCCACATAGTACAGGACGATCTTCTTTTTCTCCGGCTCGAAGATGCAGCAGGCGGTCTTCACGCCCTCGTGCATATTGGTGATGACCTCGATCTCTCCCAGCTCGATCCGGTGGCCCATGTGCTTGATCTGGTAGTCCTTCCGTCCGGCGAATTCCAGCTCGCCCCGGCTGTTGTACCGGCCCAGGTCGCCGGTGCGGTAGATCAGCTCCGGGTACAGCTTGTTCAGGGGGTTCTGGACAAAGGCCTTGGCGGTGACCTCAGGGTTATTGTAATAGCCCAGGGTCAGCCGGGTGCCCCGGACGCAGATCTCGCCCTGTTCCCCGGGGGCTGCCAGCTCGTCCTTCTCGTTGAGGAGCAGAATCTCCGTGTTCCGGAAGGGTCGGCCGATGGGCAGGGTCTCGTCCAGGCTAAACTCCCGGTCCACCTCGTAATAGCAGCAGATGCCGGTGGTCTCGGTGGGGCCGTAGAGGTTGATGAACCGGGCCTCGGGCAAGGCAGAGCGCCAGAGGTTGAACTGCTTGATGGGGAACACCTCTCTGGCGAAGGCCACAGTGCGCAGGTACTCCGGCTTCACCTTCTCGAAGGTCCGGAAGGAGGAGATCATGGTCAACGCCGACACCACCCAGCAGACGGTGTTGATCTGATGCTCGTTCAAAAACTCCACCAGCTTGATGGGGAACATGAACAGCTGCTTGGGGATCAGGATGGTGGTGGCGCCGTATTTCAGGGTGGGGATGCCCTCCTTCAGCCAGGCGTCGAAGTACAGGGGCGTCTGGTTGCCGAAGACGGTGTTCTCGTCGAACTTCAGCACATCGCAGAGCTGCTCGATGTAGTCGATGACGCTCCGGTGGCAAGCGGTGACGCCCTTGGGCACGCCGGTGGAGCCGGAGGTAAAGACGATGTAGATGGGGTCGGTGTCGATCTGCCGGTCCCGGATCTCCGCAAGCGCGGCCTCGTCCACAAGGGAAGACGCGATCTCGTCATAGAGCCAAGTTTCGCCGTGGAAGCTGAACCCCTCCACCAGCGGCGCGGTGACAGCGTCGCAGATGACGGCGCTGGGGTCCAGGGTCTGCATGATCAGGTCGATCCGGTGCCGGGGCATCTCGTCGTCCAGGGGCACATAGTAGCATCCGCCGTAGATCACACCGAAGAAGGCCGCCAGGGTCTTGGGCTGCTTCTGCATGAACACCACCACGGGCTTTTTGTACAACCCCTGGCTGTGCAGGAAGCTGCCCACCGCCCGGGCCTGGTCATAGACCCGCCGGATGGTGAGCCCCCCCTGCTCATTGGCAAAAGCGGTTTTCTCCGGCACCCGGGTGACGGTGTGCTCCAGATATTCCAGAATATTTGTCTGCATAATAACTCCTTTGACCGTTTTCACTCCAGGGGCGTCCCGGGGAGGGATTCCCGGTCTCTGTTATAGTAATTCCAATGTTCCGCGGAAAAGGCATCCAGGTAGGCGTCCGTCACCAGGCAGAATTCCTCCGGCACGGTGACGAAGGGGGTGGAGTCGTAATAATACCAGGTCTCTCCCCCGTCCACGCTGACCATGTTCCAGTAATGGTCCCCCCGATGCTCCTCGGTCCGGACCCGCTTTACGTCGATGTTGGGGATCCCCAGCCGTTCGAAGAGCAGCTTGGACAGGGCGAAGAAGCTGTAGCAGTCGCCCTTGCCGGTGACGATCATGTCATAGGCGCTCTGCTTCCAGTCGGTCTTGTCCGAGGAGCCGGAATAGCCGTAGGACCGCTGGATCCAGCGGTAGATGGTCTCCACCTGCTCCCGGGCCGTCATATCTTCGTCGATGATCCGGGCAATGATCCGGTCCGCTTCGGCGTCGATCACCGATTCCTCCACAAACCAGGACCGCTTCTGATGGACTGTAACGGTGGTCTCCCTGACCGCCTCGTTGCCGGCCTCGTCCACCGCTTTGTAAATCAGCGGATAGGTGCCGGGGGTGCTCAGATCCACGGCGGAGCTATCCACTGTCAGCCTGGGCGCTTCGTCATAGTCGTCCCGGAGGACGATGCCGCTGCGGTAGGCGATGGTGCTGCCCACATACAGGGATCTGGGGCTGACGCCCAGGATCTCCGGGGGCTGGGTATCGTCGATGACCGTTACGGTGACGATCACCGAGGCCCTGTTAAAGCTGGCGTCCTCGGCGGCGTAGATCAGCTCGTAGGTCCCGGGGACGGTGAGATCCACCCGGGAGTCGTCCACGGTCAGGGTCACATTCTCATCCAAATCATCGGTGACCGTGATGCCGCCGAGGTAATCGATCTCATGGCCGATGTAAAAACGGATGTCCCGGGCGCCCTGAATTTCCGGTGCGGTACGGTCGAAGATCAGCGTCAGAGCAGCCTCCGCCACGGCGGTGTTGCCGCCCTGGTCGGTGAGCAGGAGCTGGACCGTCTGGGTCCCCTCGATGGTCATATCCGGCGGGGTCTGATAGGTTATGTCAACCTGTGTAACATCCCGGACCAATTCGATGAAGTCCCCGGGCTCCGGGGTCTGGGTGGCGAAGCGCGTCAGGTCCTTCGTCTCCGCCTCCGGCGGGACGGTATCCCGGACCACAAGCCGCGCTTCATAGGTCCGCCCGTAATAGCGCAGCTCCACCGGATAGGTTCCGGGGACGGTCAGGTCCAGCTCGGTCAGATCCGTCTGGAATTCCACGGGAATGTCCAGCTCCCGGATCAGATAATCCGACGCCTGAGGCGTTTCTCCGGCCTCGATGACCACTTCCTCCGCGATGTTGTCCACCACGATCACCCACCAGAGGATGGCTCCGGTGAGCGCCAGGAGCAGCACCGCCAGCGGAAGGATCCGCTTCCAGCTCTTTTTCATACGCTCCCCTCTCCCCGTCAGTCGGGTCTTTCCTGCGGTGTGGCAGGAAGGATGCTCCGGTCCCGGTTGAAATAGTAGTTGTGGGTATAGGAGAACCAGTCCAGCTCCGCGTCCGTTGCCAGGCAGAACTCAATGTACGATCCCGAATAGGGCGTCGCGTCAAAATAATAGTAGGTTTCTCCCCCATCTATGCTGACCATGCTCCAATAATGATCGGTGCTGCAGGAGTAGACCTTCACTCTCCGAACATCGATATTGGGGATCCCCAGCCGTTCGAACAGCAGCTTGGTCGCCCCGAAGAAGCTGAAACAGTCGCCATAGCCGTTGACCATCAGCTTGTAGCCCGCCTGCTTCCAGTCCATCTTCTCCGCGTACCCGGAATACCAGAAGGAATATCTCGCCCAGTCATAGATGGCCTCCACCTGCTCCTTGACAGTCATATCCTCGGTGATGATCCGGGCGATGACCCGGTCCACTTCCTCGTAAATCACGGACTCCTCCACATAGCTCGCCCGCTTTTCCCAGACGGTTACCGTGGTCTCCGCAACGGCTTCGTTGCCGGCGGCGTCCACGGCCTTGTAGATCAGCGGATAGGTGCCGGGAGTGCTCAGATCCACGGCGCTGCTGTCCACCGTCAGCCTGGGGGCCTCGTCGTAGTCATCCCGGAGGATGATGCCGCCGCGGTAGGCGATGCTGCTGCCCACGAACAGGGACCGGGCGGTGATGCCCAAAATCTCCGGGGGCGTGGTATCCAGGATCACCGTGACGGTGGTCCCCACCGTGGTGACGTTGTGGCAGACGTCCTCGGCGGTGTAGGTCAGCTCGTAGACGCCGGGCGTGGTGAGATCCACGGCGGAGTCGTCCACCGTCAGCGTCACATTTTCATCCAGATCGTCCGTGACGGTGACCCCCGCCAGATAGTCGATTTCCTGGCCCAGGTAGTTCCGAAGCTCCTCCACACCGGAGATTTCCGGCGCTGTAACGTCGAAAATCACCGTCAGCCCAGCCGTAACCTCGGCGGTGTTTCCGCCCAGGTCGGTGAGCTGAATAACAACAGTCTGGACGCCCTCAAAGGTCATATCCGGCCCCGTTTTATACGTTATGTCAACCGTAGTGGCATCCTGCACCTCCGTGATGAAGTCCGCGGCCTCCGGCATTTGGGTGGCGAAAACCGTAAGGTCCCGGGTCTCCGCCGCCGGGGCGATGGTATCCCGGACCCGGATGGTCACGTCGTGGCTCCGGCCGTAATAGCGCACCGTGGCCGGATAGTCGCCGGGGGTATGGAGCTGCTCCTCCGTCAGCCCGGTCTCGAATTCAGCGGGAATGTCCACATCCCGGAGCAGCAGCGCCGCTGGATCCGGCTCTGCTCCCGCCTCCACCACCATCTCCTGGGCAATGTTATTCACAAACAGGACCCACCACAGCAGCATGGAGATCAGCACCGCCTCCACCAGGACCGTCACGGTCAGACTCAGACGGCGCTTTGTCTTTTCTGTCATAAAATCGCCCCTTCTCTTTCCCCTGTGATCAATCGGCAGGCCGTTTCGCTCAGGCTGCCGCCGCACCGCTCCACCGCGGTTTTTGCCAGCACCTCCATGGCGTCGATGAAGCCCGGACCGATCTCGTTGTCCCGCTTGATCAGCGACAGCTCCGTGCAGCCCAGGATGATGACCTCCGCGCCAAAATTCTGAAGCTCCTCCCGGACCCGGCGAAACCGGTCCATGTCCGCGGGACGGTTCTGCTTGATGTCGTCATAGATCAGCGCCATCACGTCCTTCTGCCGCTCCGGCGAAGGCTCCTCCACCCGGATATCCAGCGCCTCCAGCTCCCGGTGGAAAAGCCGGGAACGGATGGTGCCGTCGGTGGCCATAACGCCGACGGTGCGGACGCCGTGCTCTTTCAGGTACAGCGCCGTCTCCCGGAGGGCGTTGATGATGGGCAGATCGATGCTCTGACTCAGCTCCTCATAAAAATAGTGTGCCGTGAAGCAGGGAATGGCGATACAGGCCGCCCCCTGGCGGCGAAGCTCTTTTCCCAGCTGGATCATCCGGGGCAGCGGGCTTTCCTTCGAATGGTCCAGGATATAAGCCGTTCGGTCCGGGATGGAGGGAATGTTATAGATGATCATATCCAGATGCTCCTGGTCCTTCTCCGCCCGGGTCATGCGGATCACCAGCTCCATAAAATGAGCAGTGGCCACAGGTCCCAGACCACCGATGACGCCCAGCATCTGATGGGTTTGTTCCTTCAATTTGCCGCTCCTTTTGTAAACGTCCCATCCAAAGCCCCTCCTTGATTTCCCAAAAAAGGTCCGGCAATGGAACGGATTCAAATTCTTTGCATTTTAATATAAAACCGTCCCATTTTATTTGCAAGAGCTTATCCGCCCCAATCCGCAGGATTCCTCGGTTTCTTTGCTTTTTTCGATTCTCCGGTCAACGCGAAAGAGCCGGCCCGAAGGCCGGCTCTGGATGTATGGGATTCAGGCTTCGCCGCAGCCGCCGCAGTTCCCGCCGCAGCCGCCGCAGTTCCCGCCGCAGCTGCCCTTGGAGCAGGAGCAGCCGCTGGGACAGCCGACGCACTTGACGCCCCGCTTCTTTGCTCTGTAGACATAGCCGCCGGCCAGGCCGACGATGATGCCCACGATGGCGAGGATGATGAGGTTTTCCATAGAACCGCTCCTTTCTCTGCCGTTCTTACTTCTTGACGGGGGCCTTGGCCTCCTTGTCGCCCTTGACGCACAGCCAGGCGACAACGGCCACGATGGCGCCCACGGCGATCAGGCCGGGCACAAAGCCCACGCCCACAGAGCCGGTGGTGATCAGGGTGCCGATCTGGTAGACCAGGTAAGCGACCGTATAGCCGGTGGCGAACTGCAGGGCAACGCCGCCCCAGAACCACTTCTGATCGTCGATCTCGGAGCGCATGGCGCCCAGAGCCGCGAAGCAGGGAGGCGAGAACAGGTTGAACATCATGTAAGCCAGGGCGGCAACCTTGGTGATTGCCATGATACCGGCGACCTCGGTGCCCGCGCCTTCCATCATAGCCAGCTCCTCGGTGTCGATCAGGTTCTCCAGACCCACGAAGCAGACGGCCAGGGTGCCGACCACGTTCTCCTTGGCGATGAAGCCGGTGACAGCGGCGGCGGCCAGCTGCCAGGAGACCACGCCCACGATGGGCACCAGCAGGTAGGAAACGGGCTTGGCGATGGAGGCCAGGATGGAGTCACCGGCGCTCTCCGCCACAGTGAAGCTCCAGGTGAAGGTCTGCATGACCTGGACCACGGTGTTGCACAGCAGGATGATGGTCATGGCCTTGACGATGAAGGACCAGCCCCGGGAGCACATATCCTTCACAGCCCGCTTCAGGCTGGGGACCTTGTACTCGGGCAGCTCCATGATGAAGTAGGACTTCTTGGCCTTGTGGCCGGTGATCTTGTTCACCAGCAGGGCGCCCAGCAGAATCAGCAGGATGCCCACGAAATACATCAGAGTGCCCACCCAGGGAGCGTCAGAGAAGAAGGCGCCCGCAAACAGGGAGATGACGGGCAGCTTCGCGCCGCAGGGCATGAAGGGAGTCAGCATGGCGGTGGCTCTGCGCTCCCGCTCGTTGCGGATGGTGCGGCAGGCCATGATGCCGGGGATGGCACAGCCGGTGCCCACCACAAAGGGAATGACGGACTTTCCGCTCAGGCCCACCTTCTTGAAGATGGGGTCCAGAACGATGGTGGCCCGGGCCATGTAACCGCAGTCCTCCAACAGGGAGATCAGAAAGTACATGACCATGACCAGGGGCAGGAAGCCGATGACCGCGATGACGCCGCCGATGACGCCGTCCACCAGCAGCGCCTGGAGAATGGGCGCGGCGCCGGAAAACAGCTCTCCGATCATCTCCTGGAAGGTCTCCAGCCAGGCCACCAGGGTATCCGCGATCCAGGGACCCACCCAGGCCTGGGAAATGCCGAAGACCAGGAACATGACCACCGCGAAAATGGGGACGCCGAACCACTTGTTGGTCAGGATGTCGTCGATCTTGTCCTGGACGTTCCGGTTGCGGGTCAGAACCTTCCGCTTTTCAACCTTCTTCACCAGCTTGTTGACGAAGGCGAACCGGGCACGGTCGGCGGCGGCGACAGCCTCGCGGCTCGTCAGATCCACATTCCCCTGGGAATAGGGAGCCTTCTGGCCCTTGCCCACCAGCGCAACGGCGGCGGCAACCACTTCCGCCAGGCCCTCATGGCCGGAGGAGGTGGAGACGGTCTCCACAACCGGGCAGCCCAGCGTCTCGGACAGGGCCTTTACATCGATGACCGTTTCCTTCTTCTGGTTGATGTCGGACTTATTCAGGGCCACGACCACGGGGATGCCCAGTTCCAGAAGCTGGGTGGTGAAGAACAGGCTGCGGCTCAGATTGGTGGCATCCACGATGTTGACGATGACATCGGGGTTCTCGTTCTTCACGTAGGAGCTGGTGACGCTCTCTTCGGACGTGAAGGGAGACATGGAGTACGCGCCGGGCAGGTCCACGGCGATCAGCTCCCGGCCATTTGCGTAGGCTTTCTTGATCAGGGCTTCTTTCTTGTCAACAGTGACGCCAGCCCAGTTGCCCACCTTCTCGTTCCGGCCGGTGAGGGCGTTGTACATGGTGGTCTTGCCGCTGTTGGGATTGCCCGCGAAAGCAATTCTCATTTTCTTGGTTCCTCCTCTTAAATTCTTCAGGGTAAATGATGCTTTTGTTGGTTAGTTTTGGTTAACCATTGTCCGAAAGACAATCAGCTGATCGTCTTTCGCCGGTGATTCTCAGACCACGATGGCGTCGGCCAGCTGATTATCGATGCTGTATCTTCCGTCCTTGACGGAAACCACGCAGCTGCCTCTCCGGCGGGAAACCACGGTGATGGGTTCGCCGCTGTAGCAGCCCAGGGAGAACAGGAACGCGTCCAGCTCCTCGTCGTCGGTCTCGATCCGCTGAATGATGTATTCCTTGCCTTCCTGTGCGTTCAACAAAGTCATATCTGTCACCTGATTCATAGTTTCGATTGCGGTTAGATGGGATTAACCGATGGGGTTTGAAATCGATTAGGATTCCCTAACCACGCCTATATCATAGCCCTCCCTTCCCCATTTGTCAAGCCCCCCGAGGAAGATTTTTCCTGTCAGATTTTCCCCGCTCTTCCCCGGATTTTTTGTGAACAAAAACGAAAAAAGGACTTGACAAATGGGCTGTCCACGTTTATGATAATAGTGCAAGTTAGTTAAAGCTAACTGCCATTCAAAACCAACAGTTCTTTGGGACTGATCTTACTTTAAGGAGGACGATTTGTATGACATTCGCAGAATTTTTCCAGACCGCCGCCGGTGTCTCCGGCATCGCCATCATCATGATCCTCTCTTCCATGCTGAAAACCCATCTGAGAAGAAACTATATGTGAGGATATCTTCCCCGGAGGGTCCGTCCTCCGGGTTTTTTTGCGCCCAAATCCGAAAAAGCCCTGTTTCGGAGCATTGCGGTTCCAAAACAGGGCTTCTTTTCATTTTACAGCAGCTTCATCAGCTCGTCGGCGTAGGCCGCGGCGGTGACGCCCTTTTCGGCGTCCACCTCCACGGGGCAGACCGCCAGGGCGTTTTCCAGCTTCGCCGCCGCTTCCCCACGGCAGATGTGCCGCAGGAGCATGGCCGCCGCCTTGATGATGCTGGCGGGGTTGGCGTAGTCGCCCATGCCCCGCTGGATCATCCGGGGCGCGGAGCCGTGGATGGCCTCGAACATGGCGTACCGGTCGCCGATGTTAGCGGAGCCTGCGGTGCCCACGCCGCCCTGGATCTGGGCGGCCTCGTCGGTGATGATGTCGCCGTAGAGGTTGGGCAGGAGGACCACCTGGAATTTCTCCCGGAGGGGCTCCTTCAGCAGGTTCGCGGTCATGATGTCGATGTAGTAGTCCTCCACGGTGATCTCGGGGTATTCCGCGGCGATCTCGTGGGCGATGGCGGTGAATTTGCCGTCGGTCTTCTTCATGATGTTGGCCTTGGTGACGATGGAGACGTGGGTCTTGCCGTTGTTCCGGGCGTAGTCAAAGGCCGCTCTCGCGATCCGGCGGGTGCCCAGGTCCGTGGTGATCTTGAAGTCCACCGCCATACCGGGAAGCTCCACGCCACGGCTGCCCAGGACGTACTCGCCCTCGGTGTTCTCCCGGAAGAAGATCCAGTCGATGTTCTTCTCGGGGATGGACACGGGACGGGTGTTGGCGTAGAGGTCCAGCGCCCGGCGCATAGCCACGTTGGCGGACTCCATCTTGCCGCCCATGGGGGTTTCGGTGGGACCTTTCAGGATCACGTCGCAGGTTTTGATCTGGGCCAGCACGTCGTCGGGGATGGGCTGATTCTTCGCCAGCCGGTTCTCGATGGTCAGGCCCTCGATGGGCTTCAGGACGATGGAACCAGCGGCGATCTCATCGGCCAGGAGCTTTTCCAGCACCCGGGTCGCCTGCTTCGTGATGATGGGGCCGATGCCGTCGCCATCCACGATGCCGATGGTGACGACCTTCTGGGTGGAGAAGTCCTTCTTCTCGCTGTTCATGTTCTCGATCCGCTTCAGCTGTTCCTCCAGCAGGATTCGGAAGGCCTCGCAGGCCTGGTTCAGTTCGTTCATTACAGTCCGCCCTCCTTGGTGTAGTTCAGCAGGCCGCCGGCCAGGACGATGGCTCTCTGCCGGTCGGTCAGGTCGCAGCTGACGGTGAAGTCATGGCCGGTGGTCTCGTCGGTGACGGTGATGCTGCCGGACTTCATGCCCTCTTCGATGCCCCGGATGCAGAGCTTGGCGTCCTGGGTCAGGGCGTCATAGTCCGCCGGATCCCCGAAGGTCAGGGGCAGGATACCCGCGTTGATCAGGTTGGCAACGTGGATTCTGGCGAAGGACTTGGCAATGACGCAGCGGATGCCCAGGTACATGGGAACCAGCGCGGCGTGCTCTCTGGAAGAGCCCTGGCCGTAGTTGCTGCCGCCCACGATGACGCCGTCTCCCGCGGCCTTGGCCCGCTGGGGGAAGCTGGGGTCGCAGACCTCGAAGCAGAACTGGCTCAGATGGGGAATGTTGGACCGGTAGGGCAGGATCTTGGCGCCTGCGGGCATGATGTGGTCGGTGGTGATGTTATCGCCGACTTTGAGCACCAGCTGTGCGGAGAGGGAATCAGCGAAGGGCTTGCTCTTGGGGAACTCCTTGATGTTGGGACCCCGGAGGACTTCGGCGGAAGCTGCCTCCTCCACGCTCAGAGGGGCCAGCACCGCGGAGTCATTGACCTTGAAGGTTTCAGGCATGGTCACCGCCACAGCCTCGCCGGAGGTGGTGGGGTCGGTGATGTAACCGGTGAGGGCGGAGGCCACGGCAGTCTCGGGAGAGACCAGGTACACCTGACCGTCCTTGGTGCCGGAGCGGCCCAGGAAGTTCCGGTTGAAGGTCCGAAGGCTTACGCCGCCGGAGCTGGGGCTGAAGCCCATGCCGATGCAGGGGCCGCAGGCGCATTCCAGCACCCGCGCGCCGGAGGCCAGGATGTCCGTCAGCGCGCCGCAGTCGGCCAGCATGGTCAGCACCTGCCGGGAGCCGGGGGAAATGGACAGGCTGACCCCGGGAGCCACGGTCTTGCCCTTGAGCATGGCGGCGACCTTCAGCATATCGTACAGGGAGGAATTGGTGCAGGAGCCGATGCAGACCTGATCCACCTTCACGTTCTTCAGGGAGGAGACCTTCACCACGTTGTCCGGACTGTGGGGACAGGCGATCATAGGCTCCAGGGTGTCCAGATCGATGTGGATGATCCGGTCATACTCCGCGTCGGGGTCGGAGCAGAGGGGCACATAGTCTTCTTCCCTGCCCTGGGCCTTCAGGAAGGCGTGGGTGACCTCGTCAGAGGGGAAAATGGAGGTGGTGGCGCCCAGGTCGGTGCCCATGTTGGTGATGGTGGCCCGCTCGGGAACGGAGAGGCCCGCGATGCCGGGACCGCCCCACTCGATGATCGCGCCCACGCCGCCCTTGACGGAGAGGATGCGCAGCAGCTCCAAAGAGACGTCCTTAGCGGTGACGTAGGGCTTCAAAGAGCCGGTCAGCTCCACCTTGAACATCTTGGGCATATTAATATAGTACGCGCCGCCGCCCATGGCCACAGCAACGTCCATGCCGCCCGCGCCGAAGGCCAGCATGCCGATGCCGCCGCCGGTGGGGGTGTGGGAGTCGGAGCCGATCAGGGTCTTTCCGGGCTTTCCGAACCGCTCCAAATGGACTTGGTGGCAGATGCCGTTGCCGGGACGGGAGAAATAAACGCCGTGCTTGGCCGCCACGGTCTGCAAATACCGGTGGTCGTCGGCGTTCTCAAAGCCGCACTGAAGGGTGTTGTGGTCCACATAGGCCACGCTCAGCTCGGTCTTGACTCTGGGGATGCCCATGGTCTCAAATTCCAGATAGGCCATGGTGCCGGTGGCGTCCTGGGTCAGGGTCTGGTCGATCCGCAGGGCGATCTCGCTGCCCACGGTCATGTCGCCGGAGATCAGATGTCCGGCAATGATTTTCTGTGCAATCGTCTTACCCATACTTAATCTACTCCCAACATATGTTTTTTGGCGTTTTCAATGTGCCGGGTTGCCAGCTCCCGGGCCAGATCCGCGTTCCCCGCCATGATGGCGTCGTAAATCTGGCGGTGTTCCTTCATGGTCTTGCCGACCCGCTCCTCGTCCTGCATGCTCATCCGGCGGTAGCGCCGGGTCTTGCGCAGCAGGGGGCTTAAGGTGTCATAGATCACCGTCCGCCGGGACAGGCGGCAGATGGCGTCGTGGAATTCGTCGTCCACCTGACGCAGATGCTCCAGGTCCCGCTTCTGATAGTAAAATTCCTGAAGGTCCACGATGTGGGACAGCTCCGCCCGACCCTCGTCGGTCATGTTCACCGTGGCGTAGTAGGTAGCCAGGCCCTCGATCTGCTGGCGGATGTTCATGATGTCCAGGATGTCGTCTTCCGTGATGCCCAGCACCACGCTGCCCTTGCCGGCGTCGGCGATGAGCCGCTCATTTTCCAGCCGCCGCAAGGCCTCCCGGATGGGGGTCCGGCTGACGCCCAGGCGCTCCACCAGCTTCAG
This sequence comes from Faecousia sp., assembly GCA_045119355.1. GTDB lineage: Bacteria > Bacillota > Clostridia > Oscillospirales > Oscillospiraceae > Faecousia. Next base: position 39 of record JBGVDK010000039.1, on the reverse strand, counting down.
CTCCGTGAGGACTTCCCCCCGGGGGTAGACGCCCTGAAT
>JBGVDK010000038.1:0-3110 GCA_045119355.1 Faecousia sp. | reverse complement strand
GGGAGGCGTCGTGGGTATGATCGTGGTGCTGCTGCTGACCATCGTGGAGGGCGGCGCGCTGCTGACCCCTGCGAACCTGCTGATCCTGGAGCTGATCTGGGCGCTGCCCGGACTGCTGATCACCGAGTGGACCAGAAGACTTTGAAAAAAGGATCTGCTTCGGCAGGTCCTTTTTAATGAATAATTGACAATTGATAATTGAAAATTAGTGGGGTTCGGGACGCAGCGGCCTTGCCTCTCCCTCTGGGAGAGGTGCCCCGGAGGGGCGGAGAGGGCGTTTTCCCCTCTCTGCGACTCGCCAAGAGCCAGGCTTCGCCTGGTTGCTCGCTTGCATGGCGCCTGCGGGCGCTCAAGTCACGGCCTGCGGCCGTGCCAGCTCTCCCAGAGGGAGAGCCAAGTGGATTGAAGCCGATAAGCACAATTTCTTTTATTTCAGGGCGTTCCATAGTGGGAGCACAGTTGGCTTTGTAGGATATACACATATTTACATATCCTGGATTGTGAAAACTTACCAAAAAGGATTTTGGCTTTATCAGAACCGGCAAGGGATTTGCAAAATATACAAAATAAACATTGAAATTCTTCCTTGGCTCGTGTATAATGACCTTGTTGCGGTGCTTGTACCCAACGTCTAGAATTCCGGGAGGCAATTGGCCTTTCCGAAAGGAGAATGAACCACCATGTACACTGTTAATTCCATTCGTAACATCGTTCTGCTCGGCCACAGCGGCAGCGGCAAGACTGCGCTGGCTGAGAGTCTGCTTTACATGACCGGTGCCATCGACCGTATGGGCAAGAACGCCGACGGCAACACCGTTTGCGACTACGATCCCGAGGAGATCCGCCGCAATATCTCCATCTCCACCTCCGTGGTTCCCCTGGAGTACAAGAACCATAAGATCAACGTTCTGGACACCCCCGGTGCCTTCGACTTCTCCGGCGCTGTCATGGAGGCTCTGAGAGCCGCCGACGCCGCCATTCTGGTCTGCTCCGCCAAGGACGGCATCACCGTCGGATTCGAGAAGGCCTGGAAGTACTGCGAAGAGCGCAATATGCCCCGCTTCGTCTACATCTCCAAGGTGGACGAGGATAACTCCGATTACAACGCAACCTTCGAGGCTCTGCGTGAAAAATATGGCAACAAGATCGCTCCCGTCGTCGTGCCCATCTGGGACTCCTCCAAGAAGGTCACCGGCATCATCGACGTGCTGAACAAGCGCGCCTACGAGATGCAGAAGCTGAAGAGAGTGGAGATCCAGGTCCCCGAGGACAAGGAATCCGTCATCGAGGAGTTCTACGACGCCCTGAAGGAAGCCGTCGCCGAGACCGACGAGGAGCTGATGGACCGGTTCTTCGAGGGTGACGAGTTCACCTACCGCGAGATGCTGGACGGCCTGCACACCGGTGTCAAGGAGCTGAGCCTGTTCCCCGTGCTCTGCGGCTCCGGCGTCACCTGCCTGGGCAGCCTGATGCTGATGGACCAGATCATCAACCTGCTCCCCAACCCCGAGCAGGGCAACTACCACAAGGCTACCAATGCCGATGGCGAGACCGAGGAGTTCGTGGTCTCCGCCGGCGGCGTGCCCTCCGCCTTCGTGTGGAAGACCGTCTCCGACCAGTACGGCAAGTATTCCTACATCAAGGTCCTGTCCGGTGAGATCACTCCCGACACCACTCTGGTCAACGCCCGTACCGGCGAGACCGAGAAGCTGGGCCGTATGTACGTCATGTGCGGCAAGAAGAACACCGAGGTCAAGGTCCTGTCCTGCGGCGACATCGGCGCCATCGGCAAGATGGACAAGGTCAAGACCGGCGACACCCTCTGCGATCCCAGAAAGGTCGTCTCCCTGAAGCAGATCCCCTACGCACAGCCCTGCTACTCCATGGCCATCGCTCCCAAGACCAAGGGTCAGGAAGAGAAGGTCGGCACTGGCCTGAACCGCCTGAACGAGGAAGATCCCTCCTTCAAGCTGGTCAACAACGCCGAGACCCGTCAGCTGGTCCTGTCCGGCTCCGGCGATCAGCAGCTGGATGTGCTGGTTTCCAAGCTGAAGACCCGCTTCGGCGTGGACGCCGTCCTGAGCCCCGCCAAGGTCGCTTACCGTGAGAAGATCAAGAAGACCGTCCAGGCCCACGGCCGTCACAAGAAGCAGACCGGCGGTTCCGGCCAGTTCGGTGATGTCTGGGTCCGCTTCGAGCCCCAGGAGGAGCAGGACGAGCTGATCTTCGACGTGGAAGTCGTCGGCGGCGCCGTGCCCAAGAACTTCAACCCCGCTGTTGAAAAGGGCATCCAGGAAGCCATCCAGAAGGGCCCCCTGGCCGGTTACCCCATGGTCAACCTGAAGGCCGTCCTGTACGATGGCTCCTACCACCCCGTTGACTCCAACGAAATGGCATTCAAGCTGGCCGCCATTCTGGCCTTCAAGGAAGCCATGCCCAAGGCCATGCCCACTCTGCTGGAGCCTGTCGGTTCCCTGGCCGTCACCATCCCCGATAGCTACATGGGCGACATCATCGGCGACCTGAACAAGCGCCGCGGCCGTGTTATGGGCATGAACCCCGACCATGAGGGCAACACCATCGTGGAGGCTGAGGTTCCCATGGCTGAGATGAGCTCCTACGCCATCGACCTGCGCGCTATGACCCAGGCCCGCGGTTCCTACACCCTGACCTTCGAGCGCTACGAGGAAGTGCCCAAGCAGAATCAGGCTAAGATCATCGCCGACGCTCAGAACGACGACTAATACGAATTCTTAATCAAAATATTTCAAGGCCCCCTCAAAAGAGGGGGCCTTCAGATTGTCGAGAAACCCCAGTTTTGCATTAAGCAAGACTGGGGTTTCTTACGAATTTCTGCAGTATAAAGGTAATAATGCAAGAGGGAAGATGGTGGCTTCTGTCCCTCCAAGTCCATTTTGCGAACTTTTTCAAGTTCATGACAGCAAATTTGAGCTTGACCCAATTCCTTACCTGAGCCAAGCCTGTATATCTGGTGTAGCGCATCCCGTGCTTTTCCTTTGCATCCGCGAAGACACGCTCTATCGTTTCTTTTCTCGCCTTGTACATCCGTTGGTAGATCGGCGTATACCGGGCATCATCTGCCAGTTCCT
>JBGVDK010000037.1:0-16549 GCA_045119355.1 Faecousia sp. | reverse complement strand
TCTCCCGGCGGACCCGTGCCTCAAAGATGGGATCCATAGGAGACACCCAGGTCTCGCTGCCGAAGGGGGTGCCCGGCTGGTTGATGCCGATGTGGCCGTTGTAGCCCAGGCCCAGCATTTGAAGGTCGATGCCGCCCCGGTCCTCCAGGGCCTTCTGGAAGTCCCGGCATTCCTTTTCGTAGTCGTCGGAAATGGTCCGGGGCATGATGAACCGCTCCTCGGGGATATTCAGGGGTCCGGCGATCTGCTCCTGGATCATGGTGTAGCAGCATCCGGCGTAGCTCCGGGGCAGGTTGGTCAGCTCGTCCACGTTGAACAGCGTCACACGGCTGGTGTCGAAGGGATACTGGCTGTAGATGTCGCTGACGATGGCGTGCATATTCTTGGTGGTCTGGCCGGTGGAGAGGCCGATGACCGAATCCGGCTTCTTCATCATCTGGCCGATGATCCGCCATGCGGCGGTGATGTCAAATTCCCGTTCGTCCTTGCAGACTGTGATCTTCATTCCGTTTCCTCCATTCCGTTGATGGCGTTGCATCCGGCGCCCAGCAGGCCAATGAGATTGGGGTCCAGCCCGGTGAGCACCACGCCGCCTGTGACAAATCGAATCGTATAGGGGTTCAGCTTCTCCTTGATCTTCCCGAAGAGAAAGCCGTCGGCCACCACGCCGCCGCCCAGGACGATGGTGTCCGGGTCGTTGAACCGGACCAGGTTCATGATCAAGTTGGCGATGGCCTGGGCGCCGTTCTCCGTCAAATAAGCGCACAGCGGGTCCGAACCGCTGAGGTCGAAGACCTCCCGGGCGCTGACTCTCCCTTCCTCCGGAAGGGCAAGGGCCGTGTCCGGATAATCCTTCGCCAGGAGCCTCGCGCACTGGTCGATGCCCATGCCGGAGGCCACCGGCTCCACGCAGTCGTTTCTTCCACATTCGCAGGGGACCTTCAGATCGATGCCGGAGGCCGTGTGGCCCACCTCGCCTGCGTTGAAGTGGCCGCCCCGGATGATCCGACCGTCGCTGACAAAGCCAGCGGCGATGCCGGTGCCGATGTTCAGGTAAATCAGATCTCGTGAATCCCGTCCGCGTCCGAAGCGCAGCTCCGCCCTGGTGGCGCTGCGGACGTCGTTGTCCACGAAGCAGGGCACCCCGAACCGCTCCGAGATGATTTGGGCGATGGGGAGCGACTCTTTTCGGTCCGGGGAGATCTCGTGCCAGAGGCCTTTCCGGCTGTCGATCCGGCCCACCATGCCGATGCCGATGGCCCGGGCCGTCACCGGACCGTCTCCCAGGAAATCTTCCAGGGAATTTACGATCAGTTCCAGCGCCTCCCTCTGGCTTAAACGGCCGGAGGGATATTTCTTTGTCCGGAGGATGTTTCCATCCCCGTCCATTTCGCCGATCAGGAGCTTGGTTCCCCCCAGATCGACGCCGATGTAAGTTTTCTTATCCATAGCCTCACCTCAGACAGTCCGCGCAGAGCAGGAGCCACCGGCTGGCCGCGCCGATCCACACCTCCCGGAAGGTGGCGTTGTTGTTCTGGGGCCAGTAGGGCACGTCCTCGTTGCCGTAGGTTTCGATGCCCACCGGGACCTCGCCCACGCATTCGCCGCAGAGCACCGCGTACTGGCGGCAGTAATCGGATCCCGCGCCGTATACCAGAGACTGGCCGAAGGGATTCTTGCCCCACATCCAGTACATCTGCTCCCGGGCAATTTCCAGCAGCTCCTCGTCGTCGAAGTAACGGCCCAGGGCCGCCGCGGCCTTGCCCATGGAGAGCATCACCGCCGTATTCCCCCGGAAGGAGAACCACACCGGAAAATTCCGGAGCACGAAGCCATCCCCCAGGTCCTTGCCGGAGGCCAGCTGCTGGCGGTAGTTTTCCTTTTCCTGTTCGTAGGTGCAGGCCTCATGGAGCCACTGGAAGGTCTCGGCGTCCTCCGGTTCATCCAGTCTGTGGACGCCCGCCGGGAGCATCCCGTAGGGTGCTGTATTCCCGGCGATGGCCTTCAGATAGCCGCCGTAGAGCTTCATGGACCGCTCCCATTCGGCCTTTTCCGTCGCCTCGGGCTGAGTCCGGCAGAGGGCTTCCAGTGCCTGCATGAACTGGTGCTCCCGGGACTGGTGGTTGAAGTGGACGATGGCCTTGTGACTCTCGTCCCGGTAGAAAAAGCCGCCGATGGGCGCATGCACTCCCGTCTCCTGACAGGCAATCAGCTTCCCGGCATACTCACGGGCGGTGGCGGCGTAATCCTCCTCACCGGAGGCTTCATAGAGGCAGCTTGCCGCCCAGACGATCACCGCGTAATACTGGGACAGGCCGCTGTTGTAGGTGTGCTCAAACATATGGGCTGGATCAACGCCAGTCTCGGCGAACTTCCGCTCAGCGAAGCGGAAATCCTCCTTTGCCGCCCGGAGGGCGTTGGAGGCAAGCTCGTCGTCATAGCCCTTCAGGGTCCGGGCGGCATAGGCCTCCACCCCCGCGAAGAGGAAATTCTCGTAGGCGTGGTCGTGGACTCTCGCCTGGACGTCATCGAAGTTGCCCATCAGATTGTCGGTAAACCTGGTGGCTCCGGCGGAGGTGGCACGGAAGCCGTCCCCGAACCGGGTCCGGAGGATGAAATCCAGGCCCCACTGGGCCTCCTCCATCAATCGGAGGTAGAGCATCCGGTCCCCGCAGTTCCGGGCGTTCTCAAACAGCGCCTGCACCACCTCGCCAGTCTGGGCCGCCTGCTGGGAGACGTCGCCCGCGTCGTGCCAGCCTCCGGCGAAGGAGATGGTCTCCCCCTTGTGGTTGGCAAGGATGTCCTGATGGCAGGTGCCGTGCTTTCCCGGCACCGGGAAGCCGCAGCGCTCGCAGAGGAAGAAATTGACCACCTTCCAGAGGCTTTCATCCGCCAGATCAGGGGCAATTTCAAAGACGCAGCTTTTCAATTCTCCCGCTTTCAGATAGTATTCGCCGGGAACGGTGACGGCGCTGAAATCCAGCACATCGAAAGCTCCCCGTTCATTTTCCAGATGCCGGACCTCGCCGGAGTAGACTTCCCCTTTGGTTTTGGCGTCGATTACCGAGAAACGGTCCGCCGGGATGGTGCCCACGGCGGTCTTTCTGCCATTGGGCCAGTAGCCCACGGTGGACAGATGGATGCAGGGCCGCTGATCCACCCAGCCGTGCTCGTGCTCCGGGTCCTCTACCCGTTCCAGGGTGATGTCCCGAAAGTCGTACTGAAGGTCCGGCCCGGCGCAGATGTCATTGCCGCTGCAAAAGACATAGAAGCAGAGATTGGAGATTGCGTCCCGGGCCATGGTGTCGAATTCCCAGATGCACTCCTGCCATTCCTCGTTTTTCAGATCGAAGACCGTGGCACCCTCCCGGAAATAGGGATCGGGGATGGGCACTTCGCCCTTGTTGACCACGGCCACGTTCAGGTGCAAGATCCGCGCACCCCGGATCCTGGGCCGGACCCAGAAGCGGAGCCGGTTATACCCCCGCCAGTCCTGGGGCGCAAAATCGAAGTCCAGCCGTGCGGTGCCGAAGTTGGAGTAGTCTCCGTCAGGTGCCGCGCCCACCGGCCAAAAGCTCGCCCGCAGCGGCGCGTGGACGGACAGAACGTTCCCTTCCCGCTTCAGGGTCGCCACGCCTCCGACAGAAACCTTCGCCTCCGTGGTGCCGTCGAAGATCACTTTGGATGCCGTCACCTTCTTCTTCGGAAACCTCGCCTCCAAAGAACGCTCCCGATGGAGCGGAAGCGGACGGTGGATATACAGGCTCTCCCGCAGCTCCCGGGCAAATTCCTCACGCATGAAAATCAGCCTCCCTTTCTTGTTTCTGATTTCATGGTATTATGAAAACGTTTTCATTTCAAGCGGTCAAAACTGCCGATTTCTCCCGGACAAAATTGTGGATTCCACCAATCTTCCCTCTTTCCTTGGCAAATTCATTGAAAACCCTTCCTTTTCACGGTATAATGGGCAAAACGAAGGTCAGGAGGTCCCGCCATGGACAGGAGCGTCACCATCAAGCAGATCGCCCGGGAGTGCGGCGTTTCCATCGCCACCGTATCCCGGGTGATGAACGGCACCGCCCCCGTGGCCGAAGCCACCCGGGAGAAGGTCAGGGAAGCCATCGCCCGGCACCGCTACACACCCAACGCCTTCGCCCGGAGCCTGAGCAACCGGAGGAGCATGACCATCGGCATTCTGATCCCGGACATCGCCAACCCCTATTTCTCCGCCATGTTCACGGAGTTCGAGCGGGCGGCCCACGAAGCCAACTACTCGGTGCTGCTGTGCAACACCTCTTTCTCTTCCTCTGAGACCCGGGCCAAGACCCTCCGGGAGATCGACTATTTCCGGATGATGCTGGACAAAAACGTGGACGGCGTCGTCGTCGCCGGAGGTCAGGCGGACCTGATGGAGGTCCGGGAGGAATACCGGGAGGCCCTGCGTCAGCTTGCTGCGTCTGTCCCCGTGGTGGTGCTGGGAAGTCCCATCGAAGGGGTGGACTGCCAGTTCATCCAGCGGGAGCGCGGGCAGGGCGTGTTCTCCGCGGTCAATTACCTTTCCTCTCTGGGCCACCGGCGGATCGCCTTTCTGGGCGGTGAGGATGGCGTCGGCATCACCTCTGCCCGGCTCCGGGCCTACCGGGACGCCCTGATCACCCTCCGGCTGGACAATGACCCGAATCTTGTACGGCTTTCCGATTATTACACCCCCGACGGCTACCAGGCCGCCAAGGAGCTGATCGACAGCGGAACGCCCTTCACCGCCATCCTCGCCATGAACGACAATGTGGCCATCCGCGCCTACCGGGCCCTGGCGGACGCGGGCCTGCGGATCCCGGAGGACGTTTCCATCATCAGCTGCGACCAATTTTACACGGCGGATTATCTGGTTCCCCGGCTTACCAGCGTGGATCAGCACAACGAGCTGTTCGGCCGTTTCATCATCAACGCCCTGCTGGGGGCTATCCGGGGCGTGAAGGAGGACGTAATCCTCACTTATCGGCCGGAGCTGGTCCTGCGGGAGAGCTGCGGCTCCCCTGCCCCTCATATCAACAAGGAGTGATCTTATGCAAGCATTGTTTTCCCCGGATTCCAAATTCATGCAGGCCATGAGCCGCATTGCCGACCTGCTTCTGCTGAATCTGTTCTTTCTGCTGACCTGCGTGCCCATTGTGACCATCGGCGCGGCGTCCACGGCCATGTACACCGTCTGCTTCCGCTTCGGCTCGGAGCGGGAGGCCGGGGTGGTCCGGAGCTACTTCCGGGCCTTCCGGGAGAATTTCAGGCAGGCGACGGTGCTTTGGCTGGTGATCCTGCTATGCGGCGCAACCGCCGGGTTCAACGCCTGTCTGTTCTATTCCATGTCTGGGGTTCTGCATTACGCTTTTGTGCTCTTTGCTATTCTGTTCGTTCTGGTGCTGCTGGTGGGGGCCTATGCCTTTCCCCTGCTCAGTCAGTTTGACAACGACAACCGCTCCACGCTGAAAAACGCCCTGATCTTCAGCCTGGGCTATCTGCCCCGGTCCATCCTGATCGCGGCGCTGAACGTGTTTCCCTTTGCACTGATGGTTCTGGACTTCTATACCTTCCTTCAGGCGGCGTTTTTGTGGGCGGCGCTGTATTTCTCCGCGGCGGCCTATCTGAACTCGCTCCTGCTGAAGAAGGTTTTCGCGCCCTACCTGGGAGAAAATGAGGAGGAATCCGAATGATCGTCCGTAAGACCCGACCCGAAGAAGCCCTGCGGGTGAACCAGCTCTTCGCCATCGCCTTTGAGATGCCCCTTCAAAACTGTCCGGCGGATCCGTCCAATCCCAAGGTTCACCACTGGGCCGCCTATACGGACGGCGGTGAGATGATGAGCACCCTGACCATCAACGACTACCGGATGAATTTCGACGGGAAGGAATGCCGGATGGCAGGCGTCGGCGGCGTGGCTACCCTTCCCCAGTACCGAAGGAACGGCGGCATCCGGGCTTGCTTCCAGGCTTCACTTCCCGACCTCTACGCCCAGGGGTACGACTTTTCCTACCTCTATCCCTTCTCCACCGCCTATTACCGGAAGTTCGGCTACGAGACCTGCGTCCAGAAGCTGAGCTGGGAATTGGATCTGTCCCTGCTGAACCTTCCAAAAGTCGCCGGAACGCTCCGGCTTGCGGAGGGTGGAGACGCCCTTCTGGATGCCGTCATGGCTCTTGACGCCCTTTGGGAGCGGAAATACAACATGATGGTCCTGCACACTTCGGAGGACTACAAGTGGCTTACCGAAACGGATCCCGCTGTGAAGCAGGAATTTACCTATGTCTATTCCGCTTCCGACGGCACGGCGAAGGGCTGCACCACCTTCCGGACCGTTGCGGAATCCTCCGGGAGAAATCTGATTTGCAGCCGCTTCTGCTTCGCGGATAAGGAAGGTTTCTATGGGCTGCTCAGCCTGTTCAAGGCCATGTCCTCGGACCATGCCTTCGTGAAATTCCAGACCCCCGCTGACGCCGGACTTCAATATCTGATGCCGGAATGGTCCCTTGGCGCGGCGAAATGGAGCGTCCTTGCCAACGCCGGAATGGTCCGGGTTGTCAATGCGGTGGAGGTCCTGAAAAAAACTCGGTACGTCGGCACTGGACGGCTTACGCTGCAAATTCACGACCCCATCATCCCTGAAAACGACGGTGTCTTTGCTCTGGAATTCCGGAACGGACAGGCGGTTTCCGTCCAGCGTACCAAAGCCGAACCGGACCTCACCCTTCCCATCAACCTCTTCTCCGCTCTGATCGCAGGCGTCTGCAACTTCGATGACGCAAGGAACTGGATGGACGGGATCGAGATCCGGAATCCGCAAGCGCCCTTCTCCCAGGTCTTCTACCGCAAGCCCATGATGATCGTGGACTTTTTCTGATACGCACGTCAAAGGCCCCGCACCTTCCGGTGCGGGGCCTTGTGCTAGTTAGAAACTATTTCGCTGTGCCGCTTGCGCTTAGCCGCCCATGTAGGCTGCCAGCTGGGCCTGTGCCTCGGCGACGAAGGCGCTCATGCCGGCCTCTTCCAGCTTTGCCAGATACTCAGGCAGAACGGTTTCGGGATCCACCGCGCCGGACATCAGGTTGAAGCCGTACTGGGCATAGACGTTGGCGATGGCTGCGCCTTCCTTCTCCAGAGCGGAGGAATCGAAGATGAAGCCGCCGTAGGGCAGAGCCTCAGCCGCGTCGTAGTAAGCGGAGAAGCGATCCCAGAAGTCGGCGCCCTGTGCGTCGGTGGGAGGCAGGATACGGACGTTGCCCATGCCGTTGGTCCAGGGGCTGTAGGTTGCGCGGACCTCGTCCACGAAGGTGATGGTGCCGTCGTCGTTGGAGTTGTAGGTGTATCCCTCGATACCGTAGTTCATCATGGTCATCAGGGTGGGATCAGTGTTCAGCAGGTTCAGGAACATCAGAGCCCGCTCGGGGTTCTTGGAGGTGGCGGAGATAGCCATCATCGCGCCCTGGCCGGAGGTGCAGTCCATGAAGGCTGCGGTCTCGGGAACCATGCGGACGTCAATGCCACGGGCCTTGGAGAAGTCCAGCTCGCAGCCAAAGGCGTAGGACTGGGTGCCGATCAGGTACTTGCCTTCCTTCTGGCAGGCGGACAGGTAGTCGTTGGAGGTGGCCACATTCATGGTGCTGGGGGAGATGTAGCCCTGCTGTGCGAAGTAGTAGGTACGGGCTGCGTACTTGGCGAACTCCTCGGTGGCGTACTTGTTGACGATGGTGCTGCCGATGTCGGTGGAGGGATGCTCTGCGTCGTAGTAGTAGGACAGGACGTTGCAGCCGCTCAGGTCGCCGGTGACGATGGAGGTATGGGTGACCATTCTTTCCAGAACCACGGGCTCAACCACCAAGGGATAGAAGTCGCCGCCCATGTATTCCTTGGCAGCCTTCAGCATCGCTTCGAACTCGTCGGAGTAGTAGTCCAGGCCGGCAGCACAGACAGCGTCCACGTCATAGCCCAGCTCGGCGAGCAGGGTGCCGTTGACATCCCAGCAGTTCTGGGTGGCGGTGTCCTTCAGAGCGGGAACGGCGTAGATGCCCATGCCGTCGTAGCCGTCGGTGACCGCGCAGGACCAGATGCCTTCGGGGATGGTTTCCAGCAGGTCGGCGCCGTAGGTTTCCAGCATGTCGTCCAGCTTGACCCAGTAGCCGTCACGGGCGTACTTGTTATACTCGTTCGCGGACCAGTTGCAGGTGAAGTAGATGTCCACATCATCGCCGCCAGCCAGAGCGGTAACGGTAGCGGAGTCGAAATCGCCCCAGGTGCCCCAGATGGGCTCGATGGTGACATTGATCTTATCCTTCAGATAGGCGTTGACTTCCTCCATAACCTTGGCGGAAGCATCGGGGGTAACGCTGCTGCCATGGAACCAGATGCGGATGGTCACGGGCTCCAGGGTCTCTTCCACAGGCTCGGTGGAAACGGGGTCGTTGTTGCTGACCTGATTACCGGTGGTGGTCTCAGGGGTGTCGGTCTCGCCGCAGGCGGCCATGCTCAGGATCATAACCAGAGCAAGCAGCAATGCCAGGAACTTTTTCATAATTTCTCCTCCATTTTTTGAAAATTTATTGCCAGACAGCGTGATTTGCTGTTTGAGCCAGGATTTTAGCCCTTTACAGAGCCGACGGACAGGCCAGCGACGATGTAGCGCTGGAAGAAGGGATACGCGCAGGCGATGGGCACCACGATCAGCACCACCAGCACCATTCTCAGGGACTGGGAGGGCATCTTGGCGGCCTCGTTGATGGCAGCCGCGCCCAGCTGGCCGGACATCTGATTCAGGTACTGCACATTGTTCTGCAGCTCCATCAGCAGCGCCTGCAGGGGCTGCAGGACCTTGTTCCGCTTGATGTAGAGCAGGGACAGATACCACTCATTCCAGAAGGCCAGAGCATTCAGCAGCGCCACGGTGGCGATGCCGGGCTTGGCGATTGGGACCACCACCCGGAAGAGGGTGGAATACTCGCCGCTGCCGTCGATCGTCGCCGCCTCGATCAGCTCCATGGGCACGGAACTTTTGAAGAAGGTACGCATGATGATGATATTGTAGGGACTCACCAGCATGGGCACGATCAGCGCCGCGTAATTCTCGCTCAGCCCCAGCACCTGGGTGCACACGATGTAGGTGGGGACCAGGCCGCCGCCGAAAATCATGGTGAAGAAGCTGAGGAAGTTGAAGAAGCCGCGGAACTTGAAGTCCGGCCGGTAGAGGGCGTAGGAATAGAGCATACACATCAGGGTGCTCAAAACCGTACCGACAACCGTAATGAATATACTGTTGAAGTAGGACCGCCAGATCTGGGGCAGCTTCGCGAAGGCGTAGCTGAAAGCGTCGGTGCTCCACTCCAAGGGGAAGAAGGAATAACCGATCTCCCGGATGGAGGCCTCGGACGAGAAAGCGATGATGATGACGAAGATAAAGGGAATGATGCAGCAGATAGAGAACAGGCCGATGATGATATGGATGATGACCTCGGTCCCCAGGCTGACGGAATTCAAGCGGAGGTTTTTCTTCTTAGCCATAGCGCTTCCCTCCTTAGAACATACTGCTTTCCGCATCGATCTTCTTCACGATGGTATTGGCAGTGACGATGCAGATGAAGCCCAGAACGTTTTGCAGCAGGCCCGCCGCCGAGCTCATTGAAATATCTCCCGTGACCATCAGCGCCCGGTAGACGTAGGTATCGATGACCTGGGTCACCGGGAACAGTGCGCCGTTCTGCATGGGCACGTTGTAGAACAGACCGAAGTCCGCGTTGAAGATCTTGCCCACGTTCATGATGAACAGGATGGCGATCATGGTCTTCAGATGGGGAATCGTAACGTAGATCACCTGCTGCCATTTGGACGCGCCGTCGATGGCCGCGGCCTCATATTGGTTGGAGTCGATGCCGGTGATGGCGGACAGGTACAGCACCGTGGAGTAGCCCACATTCTTCCAGAGGTTGGCAAAGACCAGGATGTAGGGCCAGGGTTCGACGGTGGTGTACCACGAAGTCGGTGTCTCCCCCGCCGCCTTCTGCATGGAGGTAAGCATACCGTACTGCCCGTCCAGGAAGGCGTTCAGGAAGTAGCTGACCACCACCCATGACAGGAAGTAAGGGAAGAACATCATGGTCTGGTACGCCTTGGCCACGAATTTCTTGGTGATCTCGTTGAGCATGATGGCGAAGGCCACCGGGATGATCACGCCCAATATAATGAATACGATGTTGTACGCCAGGGTGTTCCGGAACATGACCCAGGCGTCGTTGGTCATGAACAGGAACTGGAAGTTCTCCAGACCCACCCATTCACTGTTAATGAGGTTGCTGATGAAGGAGGGGTTCCGGGGATTGATCTTGTAATCCTTGAAGGCCAGGACGATGCCGCCCATGGGCAGATACCGCAGAAGCAGCAGCCATATGGCGGCAGGTGCCACCATGGTCAGCAGCACCAGGGTTTTCTTATGCTTTGCGAATCGGTTGGAGGTCAGAAAGCTCTCCTTGCTGACCGTCTTCGGTTTTCTTGCCATTCATTCCCACCAGCTTTCCATATATTCATTTTTGACGAATCGAGGCGTAGTTTTTCATCTCTCTTTGGCTATATTTTACCAACCTTCCCGTCAAATGTCACGACTCCGCATTGTCGTTTCTTGCATCTGCTTGTGCGATTTGCCTTTTCCGGGCAAAACTGTACAAAAAGAACCTGCCCGCCGGGGTCCCGGAGGGCAGGAGGTCTATCCCTATTCTATTCAATAGAGGGAATTGCGGTATTCGTTGGCGCTCATTCCCGCGAGCTTTTTGAAGGTCCGGGCGAAATGAGCTGTGTCGGCGTAGCCCACCAGCTCGCTGATCTCGCCGATTTTCAGCTTCGGGTCCGCCAGCAGCTCCTTGGCCTTGTTGATCCGGATGGCGTTGAGGATGTCGTAGAAGCTCTTCCCGGCGTAGCGGTTGAGAAGCTTCGACAGGTGCCACTGGGACACGTAGCAGCAGTCGGCCACCGCCTGTAATGTCAGCTTCTGCTGATAGTGCTTCTCCATGTAGCTCATGGCCTGGTTGACGATGAAGCTGCCTGCGGTTTCCTTCTGCTCCTCTTCTTCCTCGGGATTCACACTCTTATCCAGCCGGTCCACCATCACCTTCAGGGCCTCGTTGATCTCGTCCATCTTCGAGGGCTTCAGCAGAAACCGGGTGACGCCCAGCCGGATGGCCTCCTGGGCGAAGGCAAAGTCCCGGTAGCCGGTGAGGATGGCAACCTGCATATCCGGAAACTCGCTGCGCAGGCCTGCCACCATGGACAGGCCGTCCCGTCCCGGCATCCGGATGTCGGTGAACAGGATGTGGGGCCGGAGCTGCCGGATCAACTCGGAACCCTCTTCCGCGTCGCAGGCGGTGCCCACCACTTCGCAGTTGTAGTCCGCCCATTTGACCACCTTCCGCAGACCCTCCACGATCCGCTTTTCATCATCGATCAGGATCACACGATACATTTCTCTCTCCCCTTCTTTTTCCGGTCAGTTCAGGCGCATGGCACTCTGAACCGCTTCCTCGGAAGTCATCTGTCCGGTGACCACCTTCTGGATGTTGGCGAACAGGTCGCTCTTTGCCTCACTGGAAATGGCGTCCTGGACCGCGCCCACCACGCCGGTGATGTTCACATTGGCGTCGGCGGCGGACTGCTGGATGGTGTTCAAGCCCGCCGGGGTCGCGCCGTTGACCAGGGCCGTCACCTCCGTGGTGACGAAGGTGCTGAGCACCTCCTCGGAGGTCATATGGAACACAAATTCCACAGCGGCCTCCCGTTTCTCCGGGTCCTCCCAGGCCTTGCGGGTGATAAAGTAGCCCATGGAGATGCCGCCGATGGCGTCGGAGGCCAGCCGCTCCCCCTTGCCGGGGACGTAGGATACCACGTAATTTTCCAGGGTATCCAGATAGTTCTGGGTGAAATAGCCCAGCTTCCAGGAGCCGTCGATGAGGAAAGCCGCCTCCCCCTCGGCGAACATAGCCACGGTCATGGCGTCGGTGGCCGTCAGGGTATTCCCGGGGAAATAGCCCGCCTCATAGAGATCCTTGATGTCCTCCAGGGCGGCGATCCACTTCCGGGAAACGGTGTCGTCCATCAGCTTCCCGTTTTCGTCCACCGTCGGGACCTGAAGGTGATCGGCAAGGGAGCCGTTGTTCATCACCGCGAACTCAAACCAGTAGTGAGGGATCTCATAGAGGGAGCAGGCGATGGGGGTGAACCCGGCGTTTTTGATGGTCTCGCAGTCCGCGAGGAACTGGTCCCAGGTGTAGTCGGGACCAGGAACACGGACACCACAGGCATCCAATACCGCCTTGTTCACGAACATGGTCTCCCAGAAGCCGGTGGAGGGCACCGCGTAGTGCAGCCCGTCAGAGGCCACCGCCATCATGGATTCCTTCATATTGGTGGCGTAGTCCGGGTATTCCTCCCGGATCTCCTCGATGGAGACCACCTTCCCCGCGTTGATGAAGGGGTCCGCGTCAGCGTTGGTGAAGTAGAACAGCACGTCCGGCTCAGAGCCGGTCATGAAGTCCGTGAGAATTTTATTCTTCCACTCCTCGTTGGAGATGGCGGAGCCGTCGCTGACCCGGTTGCCGGAGGCAGCTTCGTAGGAAGCCACCGCGGCCTCGTAATTCTTCCGGTTGCCGTCGTCCCGCCGTAGGAGGTGACCACGTTCAGGGTCACCGAGGTCTTTGGCTCGGTGGTGGTCTCCCCCGGCTCCTCCGGGCCGCAGCCCACCAGGCTCAGGCAAAGCAAAACCGCCAAAGATAATGAAATGAACTTTCTCATCTTCCTCTCTCCTCTCTCAAGCCCGCTCCGCCGGGAATTCGATCCGGGCCAGGATGGTGCCGGAAGCCGTCTCCTCCACGCGCAAAGAAGCCAGGCTGCCATAGATCAGCCGCAGCCGCTGGTTCACGTTCCGCAGGCCCACCTGGCTGCCGTCGGAGCTCTCACCGCTGAGGAGTATCCGGATCCGCTCCCGGTCGGCGTCGGTCATCTTTCCGTCGTGCTCCACTTCCAGTACCAGCTTCTCTCCTCTCCGATAGGTCCGAACCCAGAGATTGCCGCCGTGCCGGGCGGTCATATCGTGCTCCACCGCATTCTCCACGATGGGCTGTAAAATCAGCCGGGGAATGGGCTGTTCCAGGGTAGCGGGGTCGATCTCCTTAAACACATGGAAGTTTTCTCCCAGCCGCTCGCTGATGATATAAAGGTAGGCGTCCACATACCCCAGCTCCTCCTTCAGCAGGATCTGGGTCCGGCCGTCCCGGTCCAGGGCGGCGGTGAGCATGGTGGACAGGGCCTCGATCATGGCGCTGACCCGCTGGTTGTCCGCGAGCCGCGCCTCCCAGTTGATGATTTCCAGGGTGTTGTTCAGGAAATGAGGATTGATCTGGGATTGCAGGGCCTTGATCTGGGCCCGCTGGGAGGCCTGCTGTTCTAAGTAAGACCGCTCGAACTGGTTTTGCAGCTCCTCGGACATGGTGTTGAAATGCTGATACAGCTTCCCGAACTCCTCGTTGGGGGGCTTCGCCGTGATCTGGTAGCCCCGGTCACCGGACTGGACCTGGAGGTTCGCCTGGGCCAGGGTCTGGATGGGCCGGGAAACATGGTGGGTAAACAGGGCGATGGTGATCACCAGCACCGGCAGCACCATCAGCGCCACGCCGGCGATGGCCCAGCGAAGCCAGGGATTGTCCGCCCAGATGTCATATTCCTCAGTCCGGGCGGTGACGCCCAGGGAATAGCCGCTGACCTCCACGGCGTATTCCAGCACATTGCCGTCGTTTTCCTGGTCCTCCGGGGTCACCAGACTCCCCTGCTCGTCCAGCTGGAACCGGCAGTCGTCCACGGTGATCTGCACGTCACTGACCATGTTCAGGGCATCCAGCGGGCCGAAGACCTGCTCCGCGTCGAACATCATCACCACCGTTGCGTAGGAAATGAAGCTGCTGGACAGCAGGTTCCGGGCCATGTACAGCTCCCCGTCCAGCATCAGGAACCGGATCTCCGTGTCCACATCCCGCATGGTTTCCAGGATGGCGTCGGAATGGTTCTGGATGGTCTGGGTGATCCGCAGCCCCGCCGCGTCGCTGCACAGGACGTAGGGCTGGGGAATCCCGTCGGCCCAGAAGCGGATGAACACCGCCTTGTACATCTCGTCCCGGGAAAACTGCTGGCTCAAATAATCATTGACCGTGCGGTAGAGCTGCACGCTGTGGCCCTCGCTCTGGTATTCCCGGTAGGCGCTGCGGACGATGCCGTCGTAGGACACGGCCTTGGAGCTGTCGATGGCGTCCTGGAGCCGCATCTTGACCTGGCCCACTGCGTTCTCGGCGGTGACGGTCAGCTCCTGCTGGACGCTCTGGCGATAGCTGCTCTCCAATAATACACCAGCCAGCGCCACCACGATGATGATGGGCACCAGCCAGCAGGCCACGATGGTGGTCATCAGGCCCAGCTTCAGGGAACTCTTGGATTTCTTCACAGCATTCACCCGCTTTCGTCTTTCATTCATTATAGCACATTTCCCCGAAAAAGGAAATGCGCAAAGGGGTCTGCCCACCCGGGCAGACCCAATTTTTTCGCTTAAAGTCCCAGCGCCTCCCGCCAAACTTGAATATACCGCTTCGCCTGGTCCGGGGTATTGCCCTCGGCGGCCATCCGGAGCAGCGGTTCGGTGCCGGAGAACCGGCAGATGATCCAGCTCCCATCGGGGAAATAGACCTTGCAGCCGTCCTCCCGGCTGACCTTCTCCGGCATCACGCCGAAGTCCGGAAGCTGATGGTAGGTAAACAGCAGTTCCTTCAGCTCCGCCTTCCGGGCCGGGGTCATGGTGAAGGCCGCGTCCTCATAGTAAAGCTCGCCGTACTTCCCGGTGATCTCCCGGTAGAGCTGGGCAACAGATTTCCCCGTCACCGCCAGCATCTCCACCAGCAGCGCCGCGGCATAGATGCCGTCCTTGCCCGCGATGTGGCCCCGGACCGCCATGCCGCCGGAGGACTCGCCGCCGATGATGGCGTTGGTCTCGGCCATTTTCGCGGAGATATGCTTGAAGCCCACGGGAACCTCGTAGCATTCTTCGCCCAGGTCCTTTGCCACCCGGTCCAGCAGATGGGTGGTGGAGTTGTTCCGGACGCAGGGACCGGTCCAGCCCCGGTATTTCAGCAGGTAATAATACAACAGCACCAGCAGGGTGTTGGGATGGAGATAATTGCCGTTCTCATCGATGACGCCCAGCCGGTCCGCGTCGCCGTCGGTGGCGATGCCCAGATTGCACCGGTTGTCCACCACGTAATTGGACAGCAGTTTCAGCGTATCCGCGCTGGGGGCAGGCATCTTCCCGCCGAAGAGGGTGTCGTGCTGCTCGTGGATCACGTCCACGTCGCACCGGCAGGTCAGCAGGATCGTCCGCAGGCTGCTCTGACTGACGCCGTACATGGGGTCGATGGCGATGCGCAGCCGGGAGCGCTTGATCTGCTTCACATCCACCACCTGAAGGATGCTGTCGATGTAGTCGTTGAAGGGATAGACCTCCTGGACGATCCCGGCGGCAAGGGCTTCGTCGTAGTCCATGCTCCGGATGTCCTCCCGTTTGATCTTCGCGATCTGCTCCTCGATCTTCCCGGTGACGGTCTGGTCCGCGTCCCGGCCGCCGTAGGTGAAGACCTTGATTCCGTTGTAGATGGCCGGATTGTGGCTGGCAGTGATTGCCATGCCGTAGGGCAGCGCCATCTGCTTCACCGTGAACATGACCAGCGGCGTGGGAGAGGAACGGTTGACCACCAGCGGTTTGAACCCATAACCCGCCAGGACCTCCGCGGCCCAGTGGGCGGATTCCTTGGACAAAAAGCGCCGGTCGTAGCCCACGCAGATGGTCGCGCCGGAATGGCCTTCAATCTCCATCAGACGGCACAGTCCGGCGACCACCAGACGGATATTTTCCTTCGTAAATTCATCGGCGATGACGGCCCGCCAGCCGCCGGTTCCGAATTTGACCATACTTCTCCCCTCTTTCTCTCGTTAACCCATGGTCACTTCCACATGGCACACACTGCCCTCCGGCAGGATGGGAAGGACCTTCACTTCCTCGCCGTCCAGCGTCATGGAGGCGACGCCCTTTTCCACGCCCTTGGGATTCGTCACATGGATCCGGTACTCCGCGCCCCGCCATTTCCGGACCACAGAAAATTCCTTCCAATCAGCGGGGATGCAGGGATCGACGACCATCCCGTCGAAACCCGGCCGGACGCCCAGCAGGTACTGGGTGGCCGCGTAATAGGCCCAGCCGGAGGAGCCGGTCATGAACGGATGCCGTGCCCGTCCAAAGGCCGTGTGCGATTTACCGACCACGAACTGACAGTAGGTATAAGGCTCCGCCTGCCGGACCTCGATCTTATCATTCTGCAAGGCAGGACACAGGGCGTTGTAGAACTTCATCGCCCGGGTTCCTCTGCCCAGAATCGCCTCGGCGCACCAGGCCCAGGGATTGGGATGGCTGAAAATCGCGCCGTTTTCCTTC
>JBGVDK010000036.1:0-19517 GCA_045119355.1 Faecousia sp. | reverse complement strand
CCGCTCCGCGAAGCGGCAATGCAGGGGGTATTTTCGTGAAAATGTGCCATTTTCACGACGGACCGTCGAGGACGCCGGTCCCTACATATCGATTCCGGTTAACGGCTGACCGCTCCGCAGCGCCGGAGCATCCGCTCGTGCATCACCGCCATCACCACCAGGATCACCAGCAGATACACCGGCAGCAGGCTGACGTTAATGTGATTGGCGATCAGCCCGAACAGGGGCGGCATCAGCAGGGTGCCGGAGTTGGCGCTGGCCATCTGGACGCCGATCAGCGCCTGGGAGTGCTCCGCGCCGAAATGCTCCGGGGTGGAGTGGATGACGCAGGGATAGATGGGGGCGCAGCCCAGGCCGATGAGGATCAGCCCGGCGATGGACACCGCCTCGCCCATGGGCAGGAACATGGCCGCAATGCCGATGAAAATTACCACCAGGCCCATGCGGATCAGCTGGTTGTCGTTGAACCGCATGGTGAGGAAGCCGTTGAAGCCCCGGCCCACGGTGATGCCGATGAAGAACATGCTGGCGTAAAATGCCGCCGTCTCCGCCGGAACGCCCTTGTAGAGGGCGAGATAGGAGCTGGCCCACAGCGCCGTGGTCTGTTCCAGCGCGCAGTAGCAGAAGAAGGTGACCATGATCTCCTTGGCCCCGGGGATGGCGAGGACCTGCATGAGGGTCAGAGGCTTGGCCTCGGCGGGGGCGTCGGAGCTAGCTTCGCCGGGGCGGCGCTTCCACATGGGCAGGCTCAGGAACAGGATCACCGTCAGGACGATCTGGATGACGCTGACCACCCGGTAGCCGCCGCTCCAATGGCTGCCCCCGGAGAGGACGTAGCCCATGATGTAGGGGCCGGTGGCCGCGCCGATGCCCCACATGCAGTGGAGCCAGCTCATGTGGCGGCTGGTGTAGTGGAGGGCCACGTAGTTGTTTAAGGACGCGTCCACGCTGCCCGCGCCCAGGCCGTAGGGGATGGCCCAGAGGCAGAGCTGCCAGTAGCTGTCGCAGGTGGAGAAGCCAAACAGGGCCAGGGCCGTCAGCCCCACGCTGATGGCGGTGACTTTGCCGGTGCCCAGCTTCAAGGTCAGCCGGTCGCTCATCAGGCTGGACACCACCGTGCCCAGGGAGATGATCATGGCGATGCCGCCGGCGAGGGAGATGGAGACCCCCAGCTCCGGATACATGGTGGGCCAGGCCGCGCCCAATAGGCCGTCCGGCAGTCCCAGGGAGATGAAGGACAGATAGATGATGGCAAGAAGCAAGTGGAGCATATTGATTTCCTCCTTTGGATTTGCTATGATTATACCAGCAAGAAGACGGTATCGTTAGGACGAAACCAGCCAAAAACTATGACAAAACCGTCAAGGAGGAGTTCTTATGGCCCTGGCCCCCTGCAACACCACCGTGGACCACACCAACCGTGAGCTGGTGGAGCACGGCACCACCGCGTTCCCCATCGCCTGCTACCACGACGACCTGGGAAAAGAGGAGGTCCCCTGGCACTGGCACGAGGAGCTGGAAGCGGTGGTGGTGGCCTCCGGCTGCTGTACCGTGGCGGCGGGCAAGGAGAAGTTCCTGGTCCGGGCGGGGGAAGGGTTCTTCGTCAATTCCGGCATCCTCCACGGCTGCTGGGACCTGGATGGCTCCGGCTGCCGGTTCCACTCCCTGGTGTTCCACCCGAGGCTGGTGGGCGGGAGCCTGGACAGCGTGTTCTATCAGAATTACATCCTGCCCCTGACGGAGAACCACCAATTGGAGGGCATCCACCTGACCCCTGGAATTTCCTGGCAGAAAGAAGCGCTGCAAGCCATCGAGGACACCTGGCAGGCGGGGGTGAGCGAACCCTTCGGCTACGAATTCCGGATGCGGAGCTGCCTGTCGGAGCTGGTGCTGCTCCTCACCGGCAATGTGTCCCGGTCCCGCCAGGTGCTCAGCCCCAAGGCCATCCGGGACGGGGAGCGGATCAAGACCATGCTTCAATACATCCACGACCACTGCGCCGAGCCCCTGGACACCCGGTCCATCGCCGCCAGCGCCAGCCTCAGCGAGAGCGAGTGCCTCCGCTGCTTCCGCTCCGCCATCGGCACCACGCCCATCCAGTACGTCCGCCAGTACCGGATCTCCCAGGCGGCCCAGCTCCTCACCACCACCGACGACCGGATCGCGGACATCGCCGAGCGCTGCGGCTTCGGGGACGTGAGCTACTTCACGAAAACCTTCCGGGAAATCAAGGGCTGCGCGCCGATGCAGTACCGGAGAAAATAAGCCAACCCTTTGGATACGCACTTTCCTCTCCCTCTGGGAGAGGTGCCCCGGAGGGGCGGAGAGGGCGTTTTCCCCTCTCAGTCACGGCTTGCAGCCGTGCCAGCTCTCCCAGAGGGAGAGCCAAGTTGGCTGAAATTGATAATCACTTCAAAAATAAGAAATACCGCCGAATCAACCAGATCCGGCGGCTTTTTACGTTCAAATTATTCCATTTCCAAGGCCATTTGGGCAGCGCCCCAGAGGGCGTCGTGGGCCGGTGCGATGGGCCGTCCCAGTTTGGACAGCGCATCCACCACCACCCGGCGGTAGGGATTGTCCTCGCTGATCAGCCCGCCCAGCAGGGCGATGGGACAGCCCTGCAGCCCCAGCTTCTCCTGAACCGCCCCAACCAGAGCGGCCAGCTCCGACGCGCCCCGGTTCAGAATCTCCAAAGCTTCTTCATCCCCCTCAGCCGCCCGGGCCAGGGCGATGTGGGAGAACTTGGCGATGGCGGATTTGTCCGTTTCCGGGCTGTAGACGAAGGAGATGATGTCCGAGGGGGTGCTTCCCCCCAGCTTTTCGTAAACGGCGTCCAGAAGGGCGGTTCCCCGGCTCCGGCCGTCGAACTGCCGCACCGCTCCGCTGAGCACATCCCGGCCCAGAGCGTAGCCGCTGCCGCCGTCGTCGATGAGGTGGCCGTAGCCGCCGCTCCGGGCGGTTTCCCCTGCGGCGTTTTTGCCGAAGCAGATGGAGCCGGTGCCCGCGATGACCGCCACCCCGGGCTCGTCCATGGCGCCCCGGAGGGCGATCTCCTGATCGCCGCAGAGGGTCCATTTCCCGGTAAATCCGGCGTTTTCCAGCTCCTGGTTGAGAATTTCCCTCACCCTGGGATTGGAAATGCCAGCCGCGCCGAAGCAGATTTTTGCGCACGCTTTCATTCCGCCGCAGGCGGCGAAGACCTCCCGCAGAAGGCTCCGGAAGGCCGTTTCGCCGATGGAGTTTAAGTTGAAGGGTCCGAATTCTTCCCGGCGGATCAGGCGGTTTCCTTCATCCCGAATTTCCAGCCGGGTGTGGGTGCCGCCGCCGTCGATTCCCGCAATGAACATAGGCTTCACCTCACAGCTTCACCGGGGAGACGCCCACCATCTCGCCTCCCCGGAAAACCTCCTCCAGCGCCTGGAAGGCGGGGGTGGTGTAGTCGTAGGCGGCAATCTTGCAGGCGCACTCCGGCAGAAGGGGGATGTCATAGGGATTCCGCAGAGCTACCACGGTCAGGGGCTTTCCGGTCTTCGCCAGCGCCTCCGCCAGGGCGATCTGACCCCGGAACAGATGGCCGTTGCAGGTGGAGAGGACGATCTTGCCATATGCAGAAGCCTGGGCGGCGACGCGCTGGATCTCTTCCTCATCCGGGTCCTTGGAGGTGATGGCATAGGGCGCGGAGAAGGCCTCGGCCATGTACACCGGGAAGGGACCGGCGCTGCCGTCCTCGTTGCCCGCGCCGGAGGCACGGTAGTCCTCGCAGCCGCAGAAGAAGGTGTCCCCGCCCGCCCGGAAGGGGGAGCCCGCGCAGCAGGTGATGGCGGTTCTTGTCATCTCCCGAACGGCGGCCCGGTCCTCTTCATGATTGCAGAGGCTGGGGTCAATTTCATAGCAGATCTTTTTCTTGTATTCCAGGATCTTTTCCACAGAGGCGCGAATCTCCTCCATGTCGAATTCCCCGCGTTCGGCGGCTTCGTTCACCGCCTTGGCCGCACCCCATTCCAGGGCGATGGTGCTGGAGATCTCCGCCAGATCCACGCCGGCCTTGATGGCGGCAACAGCGCCCTCGGGGGTGCCGTAGTGGTCCTGGATGGCAAGCATCTCCATGCAGTCGGTGAGGACCAGACCCTGGAAGCCCAGCTTTTCCTTCAGCAGGCCCGTGACGATTCGCCGGGACATGGTGCAGGGAACCTGCTCCGGCTCGATCTTGGGGAACATCACATGGCTGATCATAATGGCGGGGATGCCCGCGGCAACCGCCCGGCGGAAGGGGACCAGCTCCACCTGTTCCAGCTCCTCCACGGTCTTGTCCACCCGGGGAATGCCCAGATGGCTGTCCACAGCGGTGTCGCCGTGACCGGGGAAGTGCTTGCCGCAGCAGAGAATGCCGCTCCCTTCATAGGGCTTGGCGGAAGATACGCCGAAGGCGGCCACGGTCTCCGGGTCGTCGCCGAAGCTCCGGATGCCGATGACCGGGTTCTTGGGGTTGTTGTTCACGTCCAGCACGGGAGCCATGTTGAAGTTGGGACCCAGGCCCCGGAGCTGACGGATGGTGATCTCGGAAGCCTTGGCGGCGTTCTTCGGGTCGTTCGTCGCGCCCAGGGACATAGCGCAGGGCACGTTCACCGCGTCCTGAGGGAGCCGGGTGACCATGCCGCCCTCCTGGTCGATGACGATGAAGGCGGGATACCCCGTCTCCGTCAGGATCAGCTCCTGGACCTGGGCACAGAGCTTTCTCAGCTGCTCCGCGCTTTTGACGTTCCGCAGGAACAGGATCACGTTGCCGATTTTGTATTCCCTGATCAGGGAGATGAATTCCTCAGACAGCTCGGCCCCATGGAAGCCGAAGATCAGCTTCTGGCCCAGCATCTGTTTGACCGTCATGTTCATGTTGTGTCACTCCTTGGGATAGATTTCGTAGGGTGCTTTCCGTGCCCGGAAGGCTTCGCTTTCCTGGGCGTACCGACTAAGGATCGCGTCAGCGTCCCAGGCCGGGTCCTCAAATTCCCGATGCCCGGCGAGCAGGGAGATGAAGGGCTTGCCCCCCTCCCGGAAGGGCTCCAGGAACCGGAAGTTGTCGGGATACATGGTCCTTACCAGGTCCAGAAGCCGAACGCCCAGCTCCACAGGCCGAAGGGCCTTTTCGTCCAGGATGTGCAGATGGATGCCGCCGCAGAGGACGCCCTGATGCTTCGAGGTGGTGGGGGTGAAGTAAACGGGGGTTGCGATGACCCCGGGGAGATTCAGGTTGTTAAAGCTCCGGCAGAAGTCCTCCGCCTTGATGAAGGGCGCGCCGATAATGGCGAAGGGATCAGCGGTGCCCCGGCCCTCGGAGAGGTTGGTCCCCTCGATCAGGCAGGTGCCCGGGTAGAGGAGCGCCGTCTCAAACCGGGGAATGCCGAGACTGGGCATCACCCAGTAGCTGCCCCACTCCCGGAAGGTCATGCTCCGGGTCAAACCGTCGCAGGGGACGATTTGCAGGTCGCAGTTCGCGCCTAATTCGGCGTTCATCATCCCTGCCAGCTCGCCGCAGGTCAGGCCGTAGCGCACCGGGATGGGGTAGCACCCCACGAAGCTCATGGCCTCCTCCCGGAGGAGACCTCCTTCCACCCGGTCCCCCAGGGGATTGGGCCGGTCCAGAACCACCAGCCGCTTGCCCGCCTGGGCGCAGTCCTCGACGCAGTAGCGGAGGGTGGAGATGAAGGTGTAGTACCGGCAGCCCACGTCGGCGATGTCGTAGACCAGGGTGTCGAATTTGCTCAACGTCTCGGCGGAGAGCCGCTTGGAATCTTTGGTGTAGAGGCTCCGCACCGGCAGGCCGCTTTCCTCGTCGATCTCGTCGGCGAAGAGGGCTCCGGCGGCTTTGTCGCCCCGGACGCCGTGCTCGGGAGCCAGGAGCAGCCGCAGATCGCAGACTTCTTTCAATACTTCGATGGTGGACCGGTTGTCCCCGGTCCGGCCGGAGGGCGCGGTGAGCAGCGCTACCCGCCCGGTGAAAAGATGGCTGAATTCCGAAACCCGGTCAGCCCCAAAACGTACCATAAGGATTACCTCCCTGGATGAAACTTGTGAAACCAAAACTGGAACATCAGTTCCTTGACAATGGAAGAAACCAAGGGTAAACTGAAAGAAAAAGGGGGAATTTTCAATGGAGCATCCATTTCTGAACCTGTGGGCGAAGCCCTCCCGGCTGGTGGTGGGCCTGATGAGCGGCACCTCCGCCGACGGCATCGACGCCGTGCTCACCCGAATCACGGGGTACGGCCTTACTACGAAAGTGGAACAGCTGGGCTTTTACTTCCTGCCTTTCGACGAGGCCACCCGGAACCGTATTCTCGCGGTTGCCGGAGGAGACTTCGGCGGCACGAAGGAAATCTGCCTGCTGGGCACGCACCTCGGTAAGCTCTACGCCCAGGCGGTCCGGGAATTGCTCCGGGAAACCGGCGTTGACCGTATCGACCTCATTGGCAACCACGGCCAGACTGTCTGGCACATCCCGGAGGACACTCCGTATCTAGGGACTACCCACCGGGGAACGCTGCAGATCGGCGATCCGTCGTACCTTGCCGAGGAGTTCGGCTGTCCGGTGGTCAGCGACTTCCGAATCCGGGACATGGCCGCGGGAGGCCTGGGTGCGCCGCTGGTGCCCTATACCGAGTTTCTGCTGTACCGCAGTGAAACGGAGGACGTGGCCCTGCAAAATATCGGCGGCATTGGCAACGTGACGCTGCTCCCCGCCGGGTGTGAACTGGATGAAGTCACCGCCTTCGACACCGGCCCGGGCAACATGGTCATGGACGCTCTGGTCAGCCGCCTGACCGGGGGAAAGCAGAGCTACGACGATGGCGGCAGACTGGCGGCCTCCGGAAAGGTCATTCCGGAGCTCCTGGAATGGATGCTGAAGGACCCCTACCTCGCCAAACAGCCGCCCAAGACCACAGGCCGGGAATACTACGGCAAGGAATATGTGGAAAAGCTCTTGTCCTTCGGGGATTACCCCCTTGTGGACGTGCTGACCACAGCCGCCGCCTTCACGGCGGAGTCCATCGCCCTGAGCCTCCGGCGGTTTTCCCCCAGAATGCCCGCAAGACTGGTGGTGGCGGGCGGCGGCAGCCGGAACCCCACGCTGCTCCGCTTTTTGCAGGAGGCCCTGCCGGACTGCAAGGTCCAGATCCAGGAGGACCTGGGCCTGGACAGCGACGCGAAAGAAGCGGTGGCCTTTGCGATCCTGGCAAACGAGGCCCTGTTCGGGGTGTGCAATAACGCTCCCTCGGCCACAGGCGCCAAACACGGCGTGGTCATGGGCCGGATCAACTTATAATTTGGAACAATCTATCGATGCTGTCATCCTGAGCGGAGCGCAAGCGGAGTCGAAGGATCTTCGCACTTTCGGTCATATTTGCAGTAAAATCGGTGCGAAGATCCTTCGACTCGTTTCACTCGCTCAGGATGACAAGACGTTAGATGTTGCATTGACGGGAGGGCCAACGGCCCTCCCTTTTTCATAGCTTCAGATAATCAAAGCAGTCCTGAATGGACCGGTCCCAGAAATCCCAGCTGTGACAGCCCTTCCGGTGGTCGTACCGGTGCTTCAGTCCCAGCTCCGTGAGCAGGGCATCAAAAGCGCAGTTCATAGGATAATGGACATCCTGCTCGCCGCAGGAGATGTAGATGTCAGGGGCGTTCTTCACCTGCTTCGCCAGGGCGAACAGGTCGTTCTCCGGCCCAACCACATGGTCAGGACCCAGCAGTGCGGTGAATTCCCGCTTGTGCATGGGCAGCGCCTGACGGCCCATGAAGGCTCGCAGGTCCGTGACCCCGGAGAAGCTGCCGCAGCCTTTGTACCGCTCCGGGAAGGTCAGGGCGCATTTCAGCGCGCCGTAGCCGCCCATGGACAGGCCCATGACGTAGTTCTTCTCCCGATCAGCGCTGAGGCCGAACATCCGCTGGCAGACCTTGGGCAGCTCCTGAGAAACGTAGGTGAAATAGTTCAGCCCATACACCCCGTCGATGTAGAAGCTCCGCTGGACCTCCGGGATCACCAGGGCCACACCCTTCTCCCGGGCGTAGCGCTCGCAGGAGGAATACCGGGTCCAGCCGGTGCAGTTGTCCGTCAGCCCGTGGAGCAGGTAGACGACCTTCACGTCTTTCAAATCCCCCTCATCCGGGAGGAAGACCTGGAACGACGTGTTCATCTCCAACGCCTTGGAGGAATATTCCACACGAAGCAGTGCCATGTTACTTCTCCAGGACCTTGGCCACCCGGCCGTCGGCCTTGTTCAGCAGTTCTCTCGCTTCGTCGGCGGTGACGCCGCAGAGGACCATGACGATGGCAACCTTGGGCCGGTAGCCGCAGGCCTCCAGGGCCGCGGTGGCGACCTTCTCGGAGCATTCCGTGGCGGCGCAGACGATGGTGACGCACCGGCGGATCAGCTTCTCGTTGGAGGGCTTCACGTCCACCATCAGGTTGCCGTAGACCTTGCCCAGCTTGATCATGGTGCCGGTGGAGAGCATGTTCAGCACCATTTTCTGGGCGGTGCCGGACTTCATCCGGGTGGAGCCGGTGACCACCTCGGGACCAGGCGCGGGAGCGATGCCGATGTCGGCAAACTTGTCCAGCACGCTGCCGGGGCAGCAGGTGACAGAGACGGTGGGCGCGCCCAGCTCCTTGGCGTACTCCATGCAGCCCAGCACATAAGGCGTCCGGCCGGAGGCCGCAATGCCCACCAGCACGTCGCCGGAGGTGAAGTTGATGCCCTTCATGTCGCTGACGCCCAGCTCCTTGCTGTCCTCGGCACCTTCCACGGCCTTGAAGATGGCGGGATAGCCGCCGGCCATCAGGGCCTGGACCATCTCGGGCTCGGTGGAATAGGTGGGGGGACACTCCACGGCGTCCAGAATGCCGAGACGGCCGGAGGTGCCCGCGCCGCAGTAGATCAGGCGGCCGCCTTTGGAAAGCCGGTCCGCGATGACGTCAATGGCCTGGGCGATCTTATCCGTGACCAGGCTGACGGCCTCGGCAACGTGGTGATCCTCCTGATTGATCAGCTTCACCATGTCCAGGGTGGACAGGGTGTCGATGTTCATGGTGTTGGGGTTGCGCTGTTCGGTGGCGATCTTTTTCAGTTCTACCATGTCAAATCTCCTCCAGTGTATGTACAATCTTGACCTGCTCCGGGGGGATCATGAAGCATTCGCAGTAGCCCTTCCGGCCCTGGATGCCCCGCAGGCGCTTTAAGTGAGAATAGTATTCTTTGTAGGGGAAGGATGTGGAATGGACCGCGAACCAGTGGTGCTCGATGGCCTTTTCCCACAGCTCGAAGCCGTCGGTCACATCCAGGTAGACGTAGGGCTGGAACCCGGGCGCGTCCTCCCAGTTTTCCGCGAAGTAGAGATGCCGGGCGAAATGCTTCGACTCCTGACGCTCAAAGCCCTCGATGGCGGCGTAGAACCAGGCGTCCACCACGATCCGGTGGCAGGCCTCGTGGTCCTTGTGCATGCTCTTCTCGTGATGGGTGACGATGATGTCGGGCTTCACTTTCCGGATCACGTCACAGACCGCAAAGCGGATCTCGTCGTTGTCCGGGAGCAGGCCGTCCTGATAATCCAGAACGATTGCTTCTCCGCCCAGCTCAGCGGCGAAGGCCTCCGCCTCCTTGATCTTGTTCCGCCGGTATTCGGCGATGTCCGCCCCGGCGGGGGCGCCCTTCTCTCCTGCGGTCAGGGCCAGGGTTACGGCCTTGCCGCCGTGGACGGCGGCGCTCGCCAGCAGCGCGCCTGCGGTCAGCTCCGCGTCGCCGATGTGGGCGCCGATGGCGAGGACGGTGTGTTTCTTGTGTTCCATGTTCTTACAGCTCCTTCAGCATGACCGAAAAGGTTCTCACGATCCGGAATCCGGCTTCCAGATAGATGAACCGGGCGGGATTTTCCTCTCCGGTGAACAGCGACATGTACTTGGAGCCCACTTCCTTCTCCCGCTGCAGCAGGCGGTAGAACAGCAGCTTGCCCAAGCCGTGGCGCTCATATTGGGGGGCGACGCCGATTCCGGCGAAGTAGCCCCGGCCAGTCTCCTCGGGATAAACCGGCCCGGTGAATCCGGCGCAGGTGTTTCCGTAGAGCCCCACCAGCAGGTCCATGCCGGTGCGCCCGGCCTCGGGAATTTCGGCGGACCACATGGCGTTGTTCAGGGCGTCCACCATTTCTTCCAGTCCCTCGTGGACTGCGGGATCATACCGGACCACGGTGTAGCCCTCCGCCGCCATCCGGGCGGCCTTTTCCTCGATCCATGCCGGAACCTGGAAATCCGCCAGGGGCATATACATGGCGCATTCCTTTGTGGCCTCCCGGTAGCCGAAATCCTTCATCCGGCTGTTCAGCGCCAGGTCCGTTGCCACGCCCGGGGCGTTGTTGTGCTGGTGGTTTTCCGTCCCCGGGATGATCCAGGGCAGGCGGATGGGATTGAAGAAGGTGACGGCGCTGTGGATTCGCCCGGCCTTCCGGAAGGCGTCCTCCAAGGCGGAAAGCAACGCCCGGGTGTTCTCGTCGGTGTCCGCTTCGGGAGCCAGGAGCAGGCAGGAAAGATAGCCCCGTTCCTTACCCCTCGGAATGTGGTCCCCGGTGCAGCCGTTGACGAAGCCCAGGACCTTCCCGTTTTCCTCCAGAACGAAGGTGTATTCCGGGGAAAAGTCCGGATGCTTCATCAGAAGTTGGTCGAATTTCCCCTCATCCAGGGGTGCGTAGCCCATAGCCACGCCCACGGTGTTCCAAAGCTGAAACAGCGCGTCCTTATCGGTTTTTCCATAATTTCGGATCATGTTGGATTCCTCCAAAAATGAGCAGCCCCCACCGATTGTGGGGGCTGCATTGGTGACAGATCAGCCCTTGACGGCGCCGATGGTAACGCCTTCCATGAAATACTTCTGCAGAGCGAAGAACATGATGAACATGGGCAGTGCGGAGATGGTCGCACCGGCCATCATGGGCGCGAACAGGGTCTCGTTTGCGAACTTGAACTGCTTCAGACCCACCTGGATGGTGTACATGGCGGGGTCGTTGGTGACCAGGAAGGGCCAGAAGAAGTTGTTCCAGCTGGACATGAAGGTGTTGATGGCCATGACCGCCAGAACGGTCTTTGCCAGGGGCAGGATGATCATGGTGAAGATCTGGAACTGGTTGCAGCCCTCGATCTTGGCACTCTCGATCAGGGGAGTGGGCAGTCCGGCGAAGAACTGCTTGCACAGGAAGATGTTGTACGCCGTGCAGAGGCTGGGCAGGATCATGGCGGCGTAGGTGTTGGTCATCTGGAATTTCTGGACCATCAGGATGTACAGGGGGACCTGGGTGACCTGATAGGGGATCATCATGGCGACCAGGATCATGCCGAAGAGGATGTTGCTGCCCTTGAACTTGATCTTGGCGAAGGCGTAGCCCGCCATGGAGGCGAAGATCACGTTGCCGATGACGGTTCCGGCGGACACCACGAAGGAGTTCCAGATCCAGCGCAGGGAGTAGTCGCTGAAGTCAAAGAAGGCCTGGAAGCTCTCCAAAGTCCACCGGGAGGGGAAGATGGAGCGCATATTGCCCGTGGTTGCCACGTTGGGGCCGAAGGCGGACATGATCATGTAGACGATGGGGAACAGCGTCGCGGCGGCGAAGGCCACCAGGACGATGGTGATGACGGTGTTTCTGAGGTAGAGCACCTTTTTGTTGTGCAGGTGCTGGGAGTAAAGACCAGTAGCCATGGCATTCCCTCCTTAATACTCGACGTCCACGCCCATGAGCTTGAACTGG
Organism: Faecousia sp.; assembly: GCA_045119355.1. Classification (GTDB taxonomy): domain Bacteria; phylum Bacillota; class Clostridia; order Oscillospirales; family Oscillospiraceae; genus Faecousia. The sequence continues at coordinate 7,724 of JBGVDK010000036.1, read as the reverse complement.
AACATGGACATGATGGCGATGACGATGGCCAGGATGATCGCCTGGGCACAGGCCAGGCCGTACTTGCCGTACTCGAATGCGTTGTTGTAGATCAGCAGGCCGATCATGGTGGTGGAGTTGTCGGGACCGCCGCCGGTCATCATGTAGGCGTTCATGAACACCTGGAAGGAACCGATGACGCCGGTGACCAGCAGGAACAAAGTGGTGGGCTTGACCAGGGGCCAGACGATGTAGCGGACCTTCTGCATGAAGCCCGCGCCGTCCAGCTCCGCGGCCTCGAAATAGCTGTTGTCGATGCCAAGCAACGCGGCGATGTAGGTGATGATCTGGGTGCCGTGGCTGGACAGCAGGGCCATGATGATCAGCGAGAGCATAGAGGTCTTGGTGGAGGAGAGCCAGTTCTGGGCGGGGATGCCGAAGAAGCCCAGCAGGGAGTTGAAGATGCCGTCGGGGGAGGAGTCATACAGCCACAGCCAGACCACGGACAGGGCCACGCCGGAAGCGACGCCGGGGAGGTAGTACATGGCCTTGAACACGGACTGGATCTTCTTCTGGAAGGGCAGGATCATGACGGCCACGCTGAAGGAGATCAGCAGGCTCAGGGGCACCACGATGGCGGTGTAGACCAGGGTATTCCAGGCGGCCTTGTAGAACAGGTTGAACTTGGAATACTTCAGGGTGTCGATGTAGTTCTGCAGGCCCACGAACTCGGAGCCGAAGGGCTTGTAGTTGAAGAAGCTGGTGTAGATGGCGTTGAACACGGGGTACAGGGTGAACACGCCGAAGACGATCATGGCGGCGGCAATAAAGATGTAGCCCCACAGGTCGTCGTTGGTGAACCGGAATTTCCGGCGGGCTTGCAGCCGGGGCGCTTTGGTATCGTTCATTTCGGGCCTCCTTGGATGAAATTACCCACCCCACCGAGGTGGGGTGGGTGAATAAGTTACGCAGTCAGGACGCGGTGACGACGGGGGAGCTTAGCCCAGCATACCCTGAGCGCAGTTCTCCTGGCCGAAGGCGGCGTAGGCAGCCTCGCAGATGTGGTCGTAGACTTCCTGAGCGGTGGCTTCGCCGGCCAGCAGCAGCTGGAACTTGGGAACGATCTGCTCGTCCATCAGCTGCTTGGCGGTGGAGGTCATCTCGGCGGTGATGCCGGCGGGAGGAGCCTCGACCATGGAGATGCAGCGGCCAGCAGTGGCCAGGTTGTTGGCGTCGCGGCCCTCTTCCAGGACCAGGGCGTCACGGCCGGACTGGCAGACGGGATCCAGGTACAGCTCGTTCATGCAGGAGGCGATGCGGTCGCCGGAGCAGATGTAGTCCATGAACAGCAGGACGTTGGCCAGGTGCTCGTCGGTGGTGTTCTTGTTGCGCATGGCGATCAGGCCGTCGACAGTGCCGTAGCAGCTTTCGGCGCAGCCGGCCATGGTGGGCACGGGCAGGAAGGCGTACTCCATGGGCAGGGAGTTCTCAACGGCGGTGCCGTCGTTTGCTTCCAGAGCGGCGTTGTTCTTGATGAAGTTGGACTCGAACAGGGGCATAGCCTTGCCGAAGATCATGGCGTTGCCGGTCTGGCACATGACCATACGCTGGCCGGCCTCGACGCCGTAGTTGGGCATGTAGCCGGACTTGGTCATCTCCTCGATGGCCTGCAGCAGGATCAGCATGTTCTCGGAGGTGAAGGTGTACTTCAGGTCCTCGGTGAAGTTGTTGGACAGGCCCACGCCAGCGCCGAAGATGTTCAGCATATCGGAAGCGGTGACGCCGGAGTTGGCGAAGACGAAGCCGTAGCGGGTGTCGGTGGTGCCCAGCTTGATGACGTCCAGGAACTCCTCATAGGTCCAGCCTTCGTTCTGGATCTTGGCAACGTCGATGCCCAGCTCTTCCATCAGGGTCTTGTTGGCGCCGATGGACTGGATGGTCAGGTACAGGGGCAGGCCGTAGGTGGTGCCCTCCAGGGACATGTACTCCAGGGCGTTGGCGTCGTAGTCAGCCAGGCGCTCGGCGCTCATGTACTGAGCGATGTCGATGGCGACGCCCATCTCCACGTAGGTGCCCAGGGCGCCGGAGGAGATCTCAGCGATGTCGGGAGCCTCACCGGCCTGAGCCATGGTGGACAGCTTGTCGGAATGATCGCCCCAGGAGGTCTCGATGATCTCGACGGTCAGATGGGGGTAGATGGCGTTGAAGTCGGCGGCCCAGGTCTTCAGGTTCTCCAGATAGGAGCCGGTGACGGGGGGAGCCATGATAACGATGGTGTCGGGGGTTGCGGAAACCTCGACTTCGCCCTGATTCTCCACGGGGGTGGTCTGGGTGTCGTTCTGCTGGGGCTGAGTTTCCTCGGTCTCGCCGCAGCCTGCGAACAGGCCCATAACCATTACCAGAGCCAGCAGCAGTGCAATGATCTTCTTCATTTTTGTTCCTCCTAAAAATTTCTATGCTCGACGGCGTACGCCGCAAAAGCCGGATCCGAAATGCCGGTATCAACTGTGAACGAACTGTGAACCGGGCGTTACCATCATAGTATCCGGAAAAGTATTTTGTGTCAACGAAAAGACGAAACAAAGAAATAAAGTTTCAAACCCTGGTTCAAAACGCCTGTTTTCGGCAGTTTTGATGAAATAATCCAGGGAATGGAAAAACAAAAATAGACAAAATGCACAAAATGTTTCAAAATATTTTGGCCACAAAGCGAATGGCCTTTGCTGCCCCGAAACGCTACAATAGAGACAAGTCTGCTTTGGAAAGGGGAGAAACGCGGTGTCCAACGCTTTGCTGCGGCTGCGGGAGCGGTCGAAGAGCTTTTCCAGCACCGAGCGGGAGGTGGCGGGTAAGATCCTGGCAAATCCCCAGATGGTGGTGGATATGTCCATCCACGAGCTGGCGAAGCATACCTTCTCCTCGGCCTCCACCATCGTCCGGCTCTGCGCCCACACCGGCTACTCCGGCTACAAGGAATTCCGCAAGGCCCTGACCTACGAGCTGGCCCAGAAGGAGCAGTCCCGCCGGGATGAGCAGAAGGAGATCGAGCGCACCGACTCCATCGAGGACATCATCGACAAGATCACCTATTTAAATATCAGCTCCCTGGAGGAGACCAAGGAGCTGCTGGATGTCCAGGTCCTGCGTAAATGCGTGGACCTGATCCGGGACGCGAGGGTGATCTACCTCTTCGGCCTGGGAGCGTCGCTGTGCGCGGCCAAGGACGCTTACCTGAAATTCCTCCGGCTGAACAAGCTGTGCATCATCAACGAGGACTGGCACTCCCAGCTTCTCATGGCCCGGAACGCGGGGCCGGAGGACCTGGCCCTGGTGATCTCCTATTCCGGGGCCACGGTGGAAATCATCGAGTGCATGAAGGCCCTGAAGGAGAATAAGACCCCCATCATCGCCATCACCCGCTGCGTCCAGTCTCCGGTGTCGGAGCTGGCGGACCAGAAGCTCTATACCGCCGCCAACGAATCCCTCTTCCGCAGCGGGGCCATCTCGTCCAGAATGTCCCAGCTGAACATTGTGGATATCCTCTATACCGCCCTGGCCAATGAAGCCTACGAGCAGTCCCTGGAACAGCTCTCCAAAACCCATATTCATAAACCGTCCATCCGGAACGTGTAAAATTACGTTGTCATTGCGAGGGCCGCAGGCCCGTGGCAATGACAGGAAGGTCGGAACATTTCCCATAATCCATTAGAAACTGGTGATCCCATGAAATTTTCTCCCGATTCCAAATTTTTCGTCTTCTGCTCCCGGCTGGTGGAGCTGGTGAAGATCAACCTCCTGTGGCTCCTGTGCTGCCTGCCCCTGGTCACCGCCGGAGCCGGAACCACCGCCATGCTCACCTGCCTCTACGCCTGGAAGGATAACGAGCCCTGCGGCGGAAAGGTGTTCTTCCGCTCCTTCAAAAGCTGCTTTGGCAGGGCCACGGGCCTGTGGCTGGGTATCCTGGTCTTCGGCGCCATGCTGGCGGCGGATTATTATATTGTAGCCTACATGGATTTCCCCGGCCGGATGGCGGTGATCGGACTGATCTTCTTCGTGGCCTTCGCCCTGGTGTTCTTCTCGGGGATGGTGTTCCCCCTGCTGTCCCAGTTCCCCATGGGGATGAAGGACACCCTGATCAACGCGGTGCTGCTGAGCATCGCCCATCTGCCGAAAATGCTGCTGGTGACGGCCATGAACCTGATGCCCGTGGCCCTGGCGATTCTGCTGCCCCAGGTGTTCATCCTGACGGGCTTTGTGTGGCTGCTCTGCGGCTTCACCCTCATTGCCCTGTATGACATCAAGGTGCTTGAGCGGATTTTCGCCCCCTTCCGGGAGGAGGTCCAGGAATGAGAGCGCTTTGTGAAGCCATCCATATGCCTGAGGAAGCCACCAAGCGCGTCCTGGAAGCGGACCGCTCCATCCCCCACGACCTGGACGTCACCGCCCTGACCCGGGAGGAGGACTGGGCCGAGGGCCGGAAAGCCCTGAAACAGCAGCTTGGCGAGGACCCGCTGGGCTTCAGGGAGCTGGCCTGTATGCTCCGGTGTGCCCTGGCCGCCCGGGAGACCTTCGGGAAACTGGGCTTTTCGGAAGCGGTTTATTATGACACCATGGCCTGCTTCAGCCGGTTCGTGGGCGAGCACATGGAGAGCTATGGAACCTACGGCTTCGACCGGGGCTTCTGGACGGTGCGGCAGGTCTCCTGCAAGCTCTTCCGCATCGGTGCGCTGGAATACGAGCTGATCCGGATTGAAGGTAAGCCCGTCATCAGCCTCCACATTCCCACGGACGCGGTGTTTCACACTGGGGAGCTCCGCTCCTCGTATATGGAAGCCCGAACCCTCCTGAACCGGGCTTTCCCGGAATACGCCGGCGCGCCCATGTACTGCCATTCCTGGCTCCTGTCCCCGACGCTCCGGGAGCTGCTCCCGGAGACCTCCAACATCCTCCGGTTCCAGCGGTCCTTCCACATCACCCCACTGGAAAACGGGAGCACCGGTTACCTGCAATGGGTCTTCAAAAATCCGAACCTGCCCCTGGAAGATTATCCGGAGGACACCAGCCTCCAGCGGAAGCTGAAAGCCTTCCTCCGGGCAGGAAAAACCTTCACCGACGCAAAGGGCTATCTGGTGGAAGCACCTTTCCTGTGAACAGAACGAAAAAACGGCCCTGCGGGAAGCAGGGCCGTAAGCTTTTATTTAGCAGCCGAAGCCGCAGATCCGGCTGAGAATCTGCCAGATGGAGCCGCAATCGGTGTCGCAGCAGGCGGTGTTGCAGGTGAAGAAGAACATCTTGCCGACCTCCTTATCAGAATTTGTCTCGCGAGGACGGGATGTGTTGTAACCGATTTGTAACCATTTCGCAACCCACAAATCCTTCCAGCGTGGATGCCAGACCTCTGGAACTTCCCGCAGGAATTATTCCGAAAACAGGTAATTGACCAGCTTGGTGGCCAGGATGATGATCCCGATGACCACAAAGATCACCAGCATCCCGACGCCCATATACTGCAGGTTCTCCACAAAAGCCATGGGATTGAAATCCAGATTCACAGCGGTGCTTGTCAGAAACATCATGGTCTTAACCTCCCATCAGTTTGGCGGCGATGTTCAGAATGATGCCGCCGGCGATAACGGACGCAATCTGTCCGGAAACGTTGACGCCGATGGAGTGCATCAGCAGGAAATTCTGAGGATCCTCCTCCAGGGCCATCTTGTGGACGATCCGGCCGGACATGGGGAAGGCGGAGATGCCCGCGGCTCCGATCATGGGGTTGACCTTCTTCTTGGAGAACAGATTCAGCAGCTTGGCAAACAGGACGCCGCCGGCGGTGTCCACGATAAAGGCGATGAGGCCCAGGCCCATGATCAGCAGGGTGTCCACCTGCAGGAACTTGTCCGCGGTCATGTTGAAGGCAACGGAGATGCCCAGGAAAATGGTGATGAGATTTGCCAGCACATTCTGTGCGGTGTCAGACAGAGAGTTCAGAACGCCGCACTCCCGGATCAGATTGCCGAACATCAGGAAACCGATCAGGGCCGTGGCCTGGGGGATGATGGCGGAGGCCACGATGGTGATGATGATGGGGAACATGACCCGGGTCAGCTTGGAAACGGACTTCTGCTCGTAGGGCATCCGGATCAGCCGCTCTTTCTTGGTGGTCAGCAGCTTGATGACCGGGGGCTGGATCACGGGGACCAGAGCCATATAGCTGTAGGCCGCCACGGTGATAGCGCCCACATACTGGCTGCCCAGCTTGTTGGCCACGGCGATGGAAGTGGGGCCGTCCGCCGCGCCGATGATGGCGATGGAGAAATAGTCCCGGAAATCGGGGAAGAACATGCTTGCCATACACAGGGTGAAGAAAATGCCGAACTGGGCCGCCGCACCGAAGAGCATCAGCTTGGGATTGGACAGCAGGGGTCCGAAATCGATCATGGCGCCGATGCCGATGAACAGCAGCAGGGGGAACAGCTCGTTGGCGATACCGGCGTTGTACAGCTCCATGATGGGGCCGGTGAGGGCGTCGGAGAAGGGGATGTTCACCAGGATGGTGCCGAAGCCCATGGGCAGCAGCAGGGAGGGCTCCATTTCCTTGGCGATGGCCAGATAGATCAGCAGACAGCCGATCATGATCATGATCAGGTCATACCGGTCAAAGGCCAGAAGGTTTTTGTAAAGAATGTCCATAACGGGTCCTCCTTAGCCGATGACCACCAGAGGCGCGCCGGTATCCACGGTGGAGCCTCTGGACACCAGCACCTGCTTCACGGTGCCGCTTCTGGGGGCCATGATTTCGTTTTCCATTTTCATAGCCTCCAGGACGACCAGAACTTCGCCCTCCTTTACCGCCTGGCCGGCGGCCACCTTGACCTGGAGGATGTTGCCGGGCATGGGGGCGTCCACACGCTCCCCGTCGCCGGTGACGGCAGGCGCTGCCGCGGGAGCGGCTTCGGGGACGGCCTCGGCTTCGGGGACGGCAGCCGCGGCAGGCGCCGGGGCATAGGCCTGGAATTCCGACATCAGCATGGGCTTTGCCAGCTCCACCTCCACTTCGTAGGTGCGGCCGTTGAGAGATAATTCGTATTTCATGGTTATTTGACCTCCTTAATGGAAATAAAACGCAGTTCGTTCAGGGGTTTGCCCATTTTGTCGGCAACGATGGCCATCAGCATGGCGGCGGTTTTGGGCGGCACGCCGTGGAGCTTCACCTGACCGGCGGAGCCGGGGGCAGCGGGCTTCGGGGGCGCTTTCACAGGAACCGGAGCCGGGGCCGGAGCGGAAACCGGTTCCTCCTTCTTTCCGGCAGACATCCGTTTCCGGATGGCCATGACGGCAACGATCAGTGCCAGGGCCAGGACCATTGCCAGTGCCACGAAGTCCGGCTGTGTGTCCTGAACCGCGGCGGTAAGTATCAGCATAACAATCATTCTCCTTTCCAGATTTACACAATTATAGTACATATAAAACCGAGTATGTGGTTTTGAGGCAAAGCCGCTGAATACTATAGCATATTTCCATTAAACTCTGGGTAAAGAAAGTGGGGTATTTTTGCTGTTCCCGGGATTTGGGATAAGAAAAAAGCACTTGCAATAAGCAAGTGCTTTCAGACTGTCGAAAAAGTCCAGCTATGCTGGGCTTTTTCGTTTATCTATGGTATAATGGTTCCGGGTGATGAAAAATGCTGGAACGTGGGAAAATGGAACGTGGAATCTTTGAAATTGTGGATACTGAAAGTTTGGTAC
>JBGVDK010000035.1:0-14908 GCA_045119355.1 Faecousia sp. | reverse complement strand
ACCACTCTGACCGCCGCTATCACCAAGTACCTGGCCATGAAGGGCTACGCTGAGTTCGAGGACTACGCTTCCATCGACAAGGCTCCCGAGGAGAAGGCTCGTGGTATCACGATCAACACCGCTCACGTTGAGTATCAGACTGACGCTCGTCACTATGCTCACGTCGACTGCCCCGGCCACGCCGACTACATCAAGAACATGATCACCGGTGCTGCTCAGATGGACGGCGCTATCCTGGTCATCGCTGCTACCGACGGCCCCATGGCTCAGACCAAGGAGCACCTGCTGCTGGCCCGTCAGGTCGGCGTTCCCGCCATCGTTGTCTTCATGAACAAGGCTGACCTGGTCGACGACGAGGAGCTGCTGGAGCTGGTCGAGATGGAGATCCGTGAGACCCTGTCCTTCTACGAGTTCCCCGGCGACGACATCCCCGTCATCCAGGGTTCCGCTCTGAACGCTCTGATCTCCGAGTCCAACGATCCCAACGCTCCCGAGTACGCCTGCATCAAGGCTCTGATGGACGCTGTCGACGAGTATATCCCCACTCCCGACCGTAAGGCTGACCAGCCCTTCCTGATGCCCGTTGAGGACGTCTTCACCATCTCCGGCCGTGGCACCGTTGCTACCGGTCGTGTCGAGCGTGGCCAGATCAAGAAGAACGAGCAGGTCGAGATCGTTGGTCTGCGCGAGGACAAGAAGGCTACCGTCGTTACCGACATCGAGATGTTCCACAAGCTGCTGGACTACGCTGAGGCCGGCGACAACATCGGCGCTCTGCTGCGTGGTGTTGACAAGAAGGAGATCGAGAGAGGCCAGGTTCTGTGCAAGCCCAACTCCATCCACCCCCTGACCAAGTTCCAGGGCCAGGTTTACGTCCTGTCCAAGGAAGAAGGCGGCCGTCACACTCCTTTCTTCAACAACTATCGTCCCCAGTTCTACTTCCGTACCACCGACGTTACCGGCATCATCACCCTGCCCGAGGGCACTGAGATGTGCATGCCCGGCGACAACGTTGTTATGTCCGTTGAGCTGATCACCCCCATCGCTATCGAGAAGGGCCTGCGTTTCGCTATCCGTGAGGGTGGCCGTACCGTCGGTTCCGGCGTCGTCACCGAGATCTACGAGTAATCTGCGATCTTAAGGACAACCCTTAGATAACACATCCAGCCCCGGCCGAAAGGCCGGGGCTTTTTGTACGTTATGGAGGAAATTTTCGGGCTGGGCAAAGAAACGGTTAAGGAAATGAAAATAATTTTTAGCAATTTGCTGATTTGGGTTGGCAAAGGCGGGATCATCTGTTACAATATTCACAAAATGTGCCTGTTCCAAGGCGAATGAAAGGTGATGGAATTGAGGGAACTGAAAGATAAGATCAAAGAAGCCCTGATCTCCGCCCTGCCGATCACGCTGATCGTGTACCTGATGTCGCCGCTGCCCAGCTTCGACTTTACCAAGGTTGAGATGATCACGTTTACCATCGGCGCGGTGCTGCTGATCCTGGGCATCGGCCTGTTCAATTTGGGCGCGGACCTTGCCATGACTCCCATGGGAAGTCAGGTGGGTTCCGGTCTGTCGAAGCAGAAGAAGCTGGGGCTGTTGACCTTCGTGTGCTTTGTGCTGGGCATGCTGATCACCATCGCGGAGCCGGATCTGACGGTGCTTGCCAATCAGGTCAGCGCGGTGATGAACGGCACGGTGCTGATTTATGCCGTTGGCATCGGCGTCGGGTTGTTTCTGGTGATCGCGGTGCTGAAGATTGTGTTCCGGAAGAGCCTGGCGAACATTCTGATGCTGTTCTATATGCTGCTGTTCGCCCTGGCGCTGATGCTGGTGGTCAATGGCAACGAGGCGCTGCTGCCTCTGGCCTTCGACTCCGGCGGCGTCACCACCGGTCCCATTACGGTGCCCTTCATCATGGCACTGGGCGTCGGTATTTCCAGCGTGCTGGGCGATCCCCGGAGCAAGGACAACAGCTTCGGTCTGGTGTCCCTGTGCAGCGTCGGCCCGATCATGGCTGTTCTGATTCTGGGCATTTTCTCCAGAAATGAGCTGACCTATCAGATCCCTGACTATACCGTCAGTTCTGATATTCTGGGAAGCTTCGCCCATACCGCCGTGCATACCGCCAAAGAGGTTCTGATCGCCCTGGGGCTGATCGTGATCTTCTTCCTGATCTGCCAGTTCGCCTTCCTGAAGCTGTCCAAGAAGCGGCTCCAGAAGATCGGCCTGGGTGTTATCCTGACCTACATCGGTCTGGTGATGTTCCTCACCGGCGTCAACGTAGGCTTCATGCCCATCGGATATAAGCTGGGCTACAGCCTTGCCAGCGCGGGCAGCGATACCTTCCTGATCATCTTCGGCCTGATCACCGGCGTGCTGGTGGTGCTGGCGGAGCCTGCCATCCATGTGCTCAACCAGCAGGTCGAGGATGTCACCGGCGGCGTGGTCACCAAGAAGTCCATGATGATCGGCCTGTGCGTGGGCGTCGGCGCGTCCATCGCCCTGAGCATGATCCGGATCGTCTTCGACTTCTCTCTGGTTTACTACATCATTCCGGGCTATTTCATTGCCCTGGCTCTGAGCCTGTTCGTGCCTCCTGTGTACACCGCCATCGCCTTTGACTCCGGCGGCGTGGCCAGCGGTCCCATGACCTCCGGCTTCATCCTGCCCTTCGCCATCGGCGCCTGCGTGGCCCTTCAGGGCGGAGACGCGGTGCTCCGGGACGCCTTCGGCGTGGTGGCCCTGGTCGCTATGACCCCCCTGATCACCATCCAGCTCCTGGGCTTCCGGGGCATCATCGCCGACCGGATGGCGGAGCGCCGGGCTATGAAGCGGATCCTGGATGCGGACGATCAGCAGATCATCAATTTTATGTAAGGAGGAGCGAAGATGCAGAATACGGTCAATGACTCCGCGATCAAGAAGCTGAAGCTCCTGTTTACGGTGGTGGACCGCCCCAAGGGCGAGTTTTACTTAGACGTGATCAGCCAGTTCGAGGTGAACTGCCAGATGGTGGTGTCCGGCATGGGCACCGCGGCGTCGGAGCTGGTGGACCTGCTGGGACTGAACCCCCACAAGGCGGTGATCCTCAGCGTGGTCCGGGAGGACATGGTGGATACCATCATGGACACCCTGGAGGACAAGTTCCGCACCATCAAAAATGGCAAGGGCATCGCCTTCGCCGTGCCGCTCAGTAGCATCATCGGCGTGAATCTCTATCAGTTTATGAGCAACAACCGTTTGGGGAGGGAGAAATAATGACGACCAACAACCATGAGGTAATTTTTGCCATCGTGAATTCCGGCTACGCCGAGGACGTGATGGACGTGGCCCGGGACCTGGGTGTCCGGGGCGGCACCATCCTGACCGCCCGGGGCGTCGCGAAGGAGGAGGCCGCCGCGTTCTTCGGCATCACCCTCCATGCGGAGAAGGAAATTCTGATGATGGTGGTGGAGCGGGAGCTCCGGGACACGGTGCTCAACGCCATCTATAAGGAAATGGGCATGGCAAAGAAGGCCCAGGGCATCGCCTTTGCGCTGCCGGTGTCGGATGTGGCCGGCCTGGTCCAGCAGGAAGAGAAAAAGGCGAAGGAAGCCGAATAATGAGATTGGCCCCGACCGGGAAGGTCGGGGCCTTTTGATGTTGAAGAGGTGTTGTCATTCTGAGCGGAGCGCAGCGGAGTCGAAGAATCTTCACACTAAGATGTTGTTTGCAGTTAAGTTGGTGCGAAGATCCTTCGACGCGCTTCGCTTGCTCAGGATGACAGGGAGGGGAGTGGCTGTTTTACCGTGTTTGTGAATACAGAAAAGCACCGCTCGTCTGGGCGGTGCTTACTTGTTTCTCAAAGGGTTATTGGTCAGTCCCAGCAGGTAGTCCACGGAGACATTGTAGTAGTTGGAGAGTTTGATCAGAACATCGGTGGGGATATCCCGCTGGCCCAACTCGTAGTTGCTGTATACCTGCTGGGAACAATTGAGATATTCCGCAATCTGGCGCTGTTTCAGGTCCTTATCTTCCCGCAAATCCCGAATCCGACGATACATCCAATCACCTCGCCAGTAGGATACCACACCGCAAAGTGTTGTATTGACAAATACCGCAAAATGCGGTAAAATCAAATTATCTTATAGGGAGGTGAAATAATGATTTTTTATATACCAATCGTTTTTTTCATTGTTGCGTTGGTCGTTCTTTTAGGATTGCCATGGGGAACGATTCTGGTCGTTGCTGGAATCGCGACTGCGGCATTGGGTGGCGGTCTGGCTATTCACTATAAGAACGAGGATGAAATGGGGCTTGCAGCTGCGTTGATCCTGCTGTTTGTCGTTCCTGGTGTCCTGATGTTCTTTTTTGGTCTTGCCATAGGCTGACAGACAGAAGGTAACGGCGCTAATTGATGCAAAGAAACAAATGAAAAAAAGCACCGCTCGTGTGAGCGGTGCTTTTTGGTGCTACCGGGTCTGTAAGCCGGGTTCTGTCTTGACAGCCATCTATCTAGTCCCGCAATTGCTCACGGGATCCAGCCGCCTCCTCGGAACGGTCGGGCAGACCTTTGTGTTCCTCCACGGCGTTGCTCCGGATAGAGTTTACAGCGTAAAACCCATGTCTCCATGGGCCGGGTGGGCTCTTACCCCACCTTTTCACCATGACCGGCAAAATGCCGGCTGAATATCTCTGTTGCACTTGTCCTGAGGTCACCCTCGGCGGGCGTTACCCGTTATCCTTGCCCTGTGGAGCCCGGACTTTCCTCACCTGGCGCTTTTCAGCGTCCAGCCGCGGCTGTCCGACCTGGTCGCGTTTGTATTTTACTCCATTTACCCCGGATTGTCAAATATCTTGCAAATTCTTTTCTGACAGGCTATACTATACAGAGTGAAGATTTTGATTTTGGAGGGATTTGGAAATGCAGAGCGCATTTGAACAATATTTTGCTTCCCTGCGGGGCAAGCGCGTAGCGGTCCTGGGCCTGGGCGTCAGCAACCGGCCTCTGGTGCGGCTGCTGCTGAGCTTTGGCTGTGACGTCACCGGCTGTGACCGGACCCCCAGAGAAAAGCTGGAGGACGAGGTGCTGGAGCTGGAAGCGAAGGGCTGCAAGCTCAGCCTGGGGGATACTTACCTGGACGGCATCGCCGCCGATGTGGTGTTCCGGACCCCCGGTATGCACCCGGGCAACCCCGCAATCGTGAAGCTGCGGGAGGCCGGGGCCAAGATCACCTCCGAGATGGAGGTTTTCTTCGAGCTGTGTCCCTGTCATACCATTGCGGTCACCGGTTCTGATGGCAAGACGACCACTACCACCCTGGTCAGCGAGCTGCTGAAAGCCGAGGGGAAGACCGTCTGGCTGGGCGGCAACATCGGCACGCCGCTGCTGTCCAGCGTCCCCGAGATGGGGGAGGAGGACTACGCCGTGGTGGAGCTCAGCTCCTTCCAGCTGATGGACATGGAGCGCAGCGCCCAGCGGGCCGTCATCACCAACCTGGCCCCCAACCATCTGGACGTCCACAAGGATATGGAGGAGTACATCCAGGCCAAGACCAACGTGTTCAACTTCCAGGGGAAGGACGGTCTGCTGATCGTGAACGCGGACAACGCCATCACCGCGCCGATGCATGGCAACGGCGAGACCCGGTATTTCTCCCGGCAGAAGAAACTGGACAACGGCGTCTATCTGGAAGATGGTGTCATTTACCGGGCGAAGAACGGCAAGGCCGAGAAGGTCATGGATGCCAGCCTGATCCTCCTCCCCGGCGTGCACAACATTGAAAACTACATGACTGCCATCGCCGTCACCGACGGCCTGGTGTCCGACGAGAGCATCCGGCACGTTGCCGAAACCTTCGGCGGCGTGGAGCACCGGATCGAGCTGGTCCGGGTGAAGGACGGGGTCCGTTATTACAACGACTCCATCGCCTCCTCTCCCAGCCGGACCATTGCGGGCCTGCGGAGCTTCAAAGAGAAGGTCATCCTCATTGCTGGTGGATACGACAAGCACATCCCCTTCGAGGTGCTGGGTCCGGAGGTCTGCGAGCACGTGAAGCGGCTGTACCTCACCGGTGCTACGGCCCAGAAGATCTACGACGCGGTGGTCTCCTGCCCGGACTATGCCGAAGGCAAGCCAGAGATCATTATGATCGAGGACTTCACCGAGACCGTCCACGCCGCCGCGGCTTCCGCGGAGGAGGGGGACGTGGTGCTCCTCAGCCCTGCCTGCGCGGCCTTTGACAAGTTCAAGAACTTCATGGTCCGGGGCAGATATTTCAAGAAATTGGTACAGGAGCTGTAACGATGGATATTACGAAATTTACCAAGCCCGCCCGGAAGGTCATCCCCCTGCGCTACTGCGGCGCGGTGATCGTGGCCGCAGGTTCCGCCAGCCGGATGGGCGGCATCGACAAGGTGATGGCTCCCCTGAAGGGTGAGCCCATGATCGTCCATACCGTCCGGGCGTTCCAGAACTGCGTCGCCATCAAGGAAATCGTCATCGTCACCCGGGAGGACCTGATCGTCCCCATCGCGGACCTGTGCCACGGCATGGACAAGGTGAAGGCGGTGGTGAAAGGCGGAAAGAGCCGTCAGGAATCCGTGGGCCTGGGCCTGAACGCCCTGTCTGACAAATGTAAGCTGGCGGCGGTTCAGGATGGTGCCCGGCCTCTGATCACCTGGCAGGTCATCGACCGGGTGGTCCGGGCGGCCAACTCCTACCACGCGGCGGTTCCGGTGATCCCGGTGAAGGATACCATCAAGGTGGCCAATTCCGCTCTCGTGATTTCTACTCCGGACCGGAGCACCCTCCGGGCGGTGCAGACTCCCCAGGTCTTTGACTTCGACCTGCTCAGGGGGGCGCTGAAGAAGGCGGAGGAAGACGGCGCGGAGATCACCGACGACTGCTCCGCCGTGGAGCGGCTGGGAATGAGCGTCAAGACGGTGGAGGGCGACGAGCGGAACCTGAAGGTCACCACGCCCATCGACCTGCGCTTTGCGGAAATGCTGATGGAGGAAATGGAATGAGAATCGGACATGGATATGACGTGCACCGTCTGGTGGAGGGTCGGGACCTGATCCTCGGCGGTGTGAAGATCGAATACGAGCTGGGGCTGCTGGGCCACAGCGACGCGGACGTGCTGCTCCACGCGGTGAGCGACGCCCTGCTGGGCGCGGCGGGCCTGGGGGACATCGGAAAGCATTTCCCGGACACGGACCCGAAGTACAAGGGCGCGGATTCCCTCAAGCTGCTGGAAATCGTAGCGGAGCGGGTGAAGGAAGCGGGCTACCGGGTGAGCAACATCGATGTCACCATGATCGCCCAGAAGCCCAAGCTCCGGCCCCACATCCCGGCAATGGAGGAGAACATCGCCCGGGCTGTGGGAATCGATGCCTCCCGGGTGAACGTGAAGGCCACCACCGAGGAGCGGCTGGGCTTTACAGGCGCGATGGAGGGCATGAGCTGCCATGCGGTGTGCCTGCTGGAAGAATAAAAAGGAGAAATACATATGATTTTGGAAATCGGCAAGGCCGGAAAAGTCCGGTTCATCCGGGGCGTCAAGAAAACCAACATCTTCGAGTGCGGCGACAACGGCATGGTGGTGGAGCGGGAGAAGAACCTGATCACCCTCTATGTCACCAACGGGCGGTGCAGCGAGATCTACTGCGAGATCCCCCTGGGCGGCAACGAGATTTTGAAGAAGAACAAGTTCGTGTGCGCGGCCTACAGCGAGAATATCATGCTGCTGGACGGCGGCGAGATCATGGCGGTGGTGGACTACGCCCGGAAGAAGGTGGCCATCAATCAGCCGGGGTTCACCGTCACCGGCAAGCGGGACTGGGCGGAGGCGCCTCAGATGCCCTGGGAGCCCGATTTTGATGAGATGTTCGGCCTGAACACGAAGAAAGACCGTCTCGAGGAGGTCACAGTCCAGGAGAAGAAGGTTGTGGAACAGAACCATGCCGAGTCCTCTGAAAAGGCCATGGAGTACTTCTGGAACTGGTTTGTCACCCACGAAGACGAGATCGTGGAGAAGACCGCCGAAGGCGGCGAGACCGCGGAGATGCTCAACGCCCGGATCCGGGTCCAGCTGTCCGTGGTGTTCCCCTATGAGAAGGCGGAGCGGATCGAGTTCCATCTGGGCGTCGGTGAGGAGAAGAATGAATTTGCCGTCTACCACTTCAACAACGAGCAGATGAAGCGGGACGCGGAAGCCCTGGGCGGGAAGCTCCCCGAGGCTCTGGCGGAGCGCTGGCTCTATTATACCGAAGCGTAAGCCGGGAGCCCCGGCGGGCAACGCGGGACTAGACATTGTGCTTGCTGGAAGTCGAGCAAAACCGCCCGACTGGTCGCTAGCTTCCGCTCGGCGTATGGAATTAGGGCTCGGAAAGATGATTGCGCGCAATACGGAACCCCCGGCCAAGCCGGGGGTTCGTTCTGTAAAAAACAGCGTCCGATTTGGGTCGGACGCTGTTTTCATATTCGGATTTGCAAAATGGAACGATACCGAGCGGTTTTAACTCGCATAACGACTTCCACCGCACTGGCGCACGCAGAGCCCGCGGGGGCTCCCCGCTCAGCGCTTGATGTCGAAGTTCTGGTTCATGATCTCCTTGATGGCGCCGGCATCGTCGGTGATGTTGGCGTCACCGTGGATGGTGTGCTTGATGACGGAGGAGGCCACCGCGAAGTTGATCATGTCCATGGGCTTGTAGCCCCGCATCATGGCGTAGATCAGGCCGGAGGCAAAGGCGTCGCCGCCGCCCACACGGTCCAGGATGTTGAAGGTGAAGAGCTTACTCTCAAAGGTGTGGCCCTGATACCACATGTAGGCCTTCAGGCTGTTCTGGGAGCCGGAATGGGCGTAGCGCACATGACGGGCGATGCACTGGATGTTGGGATAGCGCTCGATGAAGTGCTGGAACACCTCGTCCTGCTGCTCGTAGCTGGGCTGCAGGGGCACGCCGTCCTTCCAGTCGCCCTTGGCGTGGTCGTTTTCGTCCTTCCACAGGTGGTAGGGCTCGATGCCCAGCAGCACGTCCACATAGGGCAGGCACTGGGTGCAGTAATCTCTCGCTTCCCCCCAGGTCCAGAGCTTGGAACGGAAGTTGCCGTCGAAGCTGGTGGTGAGGCCCAGCTCCTTGGCCACCTTCAGGCAGTTCAGAATGAAGTCCGCACAGGTCTGATTAAGAGCGGGGGTGATGCCGGAGACATGGAGCCAGGTGTAGCCGTTGAGCAGGGCATGGATGTCCACCTTGCTCAGGTCGTACTCGGTGATGGCGGAGTGCTTCCGGTCATAGGTGACTTTGGAGGAGCGGATGCCGTAGCCGGTTTCCAGATAGTAGGTGCCCAGACGGTGGGTGGGGGTCTCCTCGGGGGTAGAGAGGATCACGGGGGTGCAGTGGACGTCGTTGGAGCGGAGCATCCGGATGGCGCTCTTGCCGATGGAGTTGTTGGGAACCACGGAGAAGAAGGTGGAGTCGATGCCCAGGTTCGCCAGGGACAGGGCGATGTTGGCTTCGGAACCGCCATAGGTGGCCTCAAATTCGTTGGCCATGCGGATCTTCTGGTAGTTGGGGGGCGTCAGGCGGAGCATGATCTCGCCGATGGTGATGAATTTATGAGAGCTCTTGTTGGTGAGCAGGGGATTGTAATGTTCCATGGAAGAAGCCTCCTCTTAATATGTTGAACAAGTTTATTATAGCGGAGAGTTCTGGCAAATTCAATAGAAGAAATTGTAAATTTGAAATAATTTCTGGATAATATGAACAAGCGTGGCGCATGACCGGCAGCGTATGTCATCCTGAGCGGAGCGAAGCGGAGTCGAAGGTTCTTCGCAGTATGATACTGCTTGCCTCGCCATTGGTGCGAAGATCCTTCGACTCACATTCGTTCGCTCAGGATGACACGAAAAGCACGCACGCCTTTGCGCTCGGCGGCATAATCTGGCCTGGGAGGTTTTGCCGTATGAAATCTTATTTTATCACATTTCGTTCCATCACCTACGCCCAGCGGGGGGAACAGGCGTTCCTCCGGTCCGGGGTGAAATGCCATATGCGCCGGACGCCCCGGTGGATGGAGGAGCGGGGCTGCGGCTACGGGGTGGAGGTGGCACTGGCGGAACTGGGGGACGGGCTGAAGCTGCTGCGGCAGCAGGGGATCCCCTGGCGGAAGACCTGGCTGCTGAAATCCGGGGGAGAGGTGGAGGAAATTCGCTATGATCTATCTTGACCACGGGGCAACTTCGTTCCCGAAACCGGAGGCCGTCACCGAGGCGGTGGCCCGGGCCATGGTGGAGTGCGCCAACCCTGGCCGGGGCAGCCATCCGGCGGCAAATAAGGCCGCGGAGCGGATCTTCGCCTGCCGGGAGGCGGCGTCGGAGCTGTTCGGCTGCAAGCCGGAGCAGGTGGTGTTCACCCAGAACTGCACACAGGGCCTGAACATGGCCATCCGGACCCTGGTCCGCCCCGGGGACCGGATGGTGGTCTCCGGGTTCGAGCACAACGCGGTGACGAGGCCCCTTTACGGCCTGGGGGCTAGGATGATGGTGGCAGGCCGGAAGCTGTTTGACCAGGAGGATACCTTCCGCGCCTTCCGCCGGGGACTGGACATGGGCGCGAGGGCGGCGGTGTTCACCCATGTGTCCAACGTGTTCGGTTATATCCTGCCGGTGGAGCGGATGGCGGCGGAATGCCGGAAACGGCGGATCCCCTTCATCATCGATGCCGCCCAGTCCGCCGGGGCGGTGCCCATCGACGCAGAGGCCCTGGGGGCGGACTTCATCGCCATGCCGGGGCACAAGGGGCTGCAGGGTCCCATGGGAACGGGGATCCTGATCTGCCGCCGGCTGCCGAAGCCCCTCCTCATGGGCGGCACGGGAAGCGAGTCCGAGCGCCAGACCATGCCGGATTTTCTCCCGGACCGTGGGGAGGCGGGGACGCTGAACGTGCCCGGGATCGCGGGGCTTGAAGCGGGCATCCGGCTGGTCCAGAAGCTGGGACCGGAAAACATTGGAAGCCACGAGGCGGCTCTGGCAGCCAAAGCCGCCGAACAGCTCCGGGAACTGGGGATGGAGGTCTTCACCGGCCCCAGCCAGCTGGGAACGCTGTCCTTCCGCTCCGGGGACGATTGCGAGGACACCGCTGAAAAGCTGGCCCGGCAGGGCATCGCGGTCCGCGCCGGGCTTCACTGCGCGCCCCTGGCCCACCGGAGCGCCGGGACCATCGTATCCGGGACTGTGCGCCTGAGCTTCGGGCCGGGCACGGAGCAGGCGGAGGTGGAGGAGCTGGGGAGGGCGGTACAGACAAGTTTGAAGCCCTTCCGGGAATGATTTTTTTGCAGTTTTTCTCTTGCTATTGACGGCCTTGTTCGCTATAATAGTAAGGATAATAGGGTTGGTATCCGGATTTTTGGAGGAGCCTCCCAACTACTGATGAAAAGCGAGGTACGGCGCATGGATTACCTGCAAGAGATCCAGAAACAGCTTGCCAATATGGTCTGGCAGGACTACCTTGATATTATATTGGTCGCCTTTATCTTCTACCATCTGCTGAAGATGATCCGCTCCACCGCCGCGACCCGGATCGCCAAAGCGGTGGTGGCGGTGGTGCTGGTCTACTGGGCCACCGACATCCTGGAGCTGCACACCCTGAGCTTCCTGCTGGATCAGGTGCTGGCGGTGGGCTTCATCGCCCTGGTGATCCTGTTCCAGCCGGAGCTGCGCCGGATGCTGGATCAGCTGGGCAGCGTCAGCATCCGCAAGCTCCTCAGCCCCGAAAAGCATACCGAGCAGATCGATACCGTCATCAGCCAGACCGTGCTGGCCTGCGAGGTGATGAGCCGGGAGAAGATCGGCGCGCTGATGGTCTTCGAGCGTCAGCAGCGGCTGGACGAGTATTTCAAAACCGGCACCGTCATCGACGGCATCGCCTCCGAGCAGCTGATCCGCAACATCTTCTTCCCCAAGGCGGCGCTCCATGACGGCGCCATGATCATCCGGGACGGCCGGGTGACCGCGGCGGGCTGCGTGCTGCCCTTGTCCGAGAGCAACCGGCTCAGCGCGGACCTGGGCACCCGGCACCGGGCGGGCGTGGGCATGAGCGAGGCCAGCGACGCGGTGGTGGTCATCGTCTCCGAGGAGACGGGCACCATTTCCGTGGCGGCGGGCGGTATGCTCAAGCGGCATCTGGCGCCCCAGACCCTGGAAAAGCTCCTGCAGAAGGAGCTGGGCAAGAAGGACGAGGCGTCCGAGCAGAAGGACAACCTGGTTCTGCGCCTGGTACAGAAGCTGGTGGGCAAGGAGGGAAAGAAACATGAAGAATAATCGAATCGGCACCATCCTGCTTTCCCTTGTCGTGGCCTGTGGCCTGTGGCTGTATGTGATTACCGTGGTCAGCACCGAGCAGGAGCGTCCATACAACAATGTTCCCGTGGTTCTGGAGGGCGAGAGCGTCCTGCGGGAGCGGAACCTGATGATCGTCTCCGACACGGACCTGACCGTCCGGGTGGAGCTGAAGGGCAGCCGTAAGAACCTGAACGATCTGAATTCCGGCAATCTGACCCTGACCGCGGACCTCACCGGCATTTATGAGGCCGGCGAGTACCAGCTCGGCTACTCGGTCCAGACCCCCAGCAACATCCCCGCCGGTTCGGTGACGGTGATGAACAAGGAGCCGGGTACGGTCACCGTGGTGGTGGCGGAGCGGATCTCCCGGAGCATTCCCGTGTATGTGGAGTACATCGGCGATACCGCCGACGGCTTCATCGCGGACAAGCCCCAGGCGGAGCTGGACTATCAGGAAGTTACCATCACCGGTCCCAGAGAGACCGTGGAGCTGATCGCCCGGGCCTATATCCAGGTGGACTGCACCGACCGGACCGAGACCATCACCGAGAGCTACCGCTTCTCCCTTCAGGACGCGGAGGGCAACCCGGTGGACGCGGCCATGATCACCACCAACATCGAACAGGTTAAGGTCAAGGTCCCCGTGTTCCAGACCAAGCGGGTGAATCTGGTGCTCACCGTCAATCCGGGCGGCGGCGCCACCGAGGAGACCAGCTCCATCGTCATCGAGCCCGCCTACATCGACGTCTCCGGCAGTGAGAGCGCCCTGAAGGATCTGGAACAGATCGTCCTGGGCACCCTGAATTTGGCGGACATCGCCGATGACCTGGAAAAGACCTATGCCATCACCATGCCCGAGGGCGTGACCAACCTGAGCAACATCGAAGAGGCTGCCGTCACGGTGAGCTTCCCGGAGCTGACGAAAAAGGAATTCACCATCACCAACATCAAGACCGTCAACGTGCCCGAGGGGATGGTCCCCGACCTGCTGACCAAGCAGATGACCATCGTGGTCCGGGGTCCCAAGGCGCTGATGAACAAGCTCACCGCGGAGGACATCTTCGTTGAGGTGGACCTGACCGGCGTGGAGAACACCGCCGCCGTGGAGGCGAAGATCACCTTCTCCGGAGAGTTCGAGGGCGTGGGCGCTGTGGGCAAATACAGCGTGAACGTCAAGGTCGAAGCCGCGGCGGATACAGAGGAGTAAGCATGGAACAAATCGTAAGGATCCGCCGGATTCTGCCGGACGGCAGGGCGGAATTCATCAAGATCCGGGAGAGCGCCTGCTCCGGCGACTGCCACAAGTGCTCCGGCTGCGGCGCGGCCACGGAGACCATGATCGAAGTGGCGGAGAATCCCATCGGCGCGAAGCCCGGGGACTTTGTCAACGTGGAGACCGACTCCAAGCAGATCCTGGGCATGGCAACGCTGGTGTATGTGCTGCCGCTGGTGCTGTTCTTCGGGGGCTACGCCCTGGGCGAGTGCCTGAAGGTCGGCGGCGCGCTGTTCGGATGTCTGGGCTTTATCCTGGGCGTGGCGCTCATTGTGGTGGGCGACCGGATCGCTCAGAAAAAGAATAATACGGTGTATACCATTACCGGCTACGCCCCGGGTCAGGGACCGGCTGGAAGAAAGGGAGTACAAGATCATGGTTAAGAGCATGACCGGCTACGGCCGGGCAGTGGAAACGGTGAACGGCCGGGAATTCACGGTGGAGCTCCGGTCGGTGAACAACCGGTACTTAGACTGCAATGTGAAGATGCCCAGAGCCATCTCCTTTGCGGAGGACGCGGTGAAGCAGGCTGTCAAAGCTGCCGTGTCCCGGGGCAAGGTGGATGTGTTCATCAGCATGAATTCCGAGGCCAGCGACGATGTTCAGGTGAAGCTGAACAAGCCGGTGGTGGAGGGGTATCTGGCCGCCATGCGCCAGATGGTGGAAGAGTATGGCGTGAAGGACGACATCAGCGTGTCCACCCTCGCCAGAATGAGCGACGTGTTCGTGGTGGAGAAGCCTGAGACCGACGAGGACGCGCTGAAGGCGGATCTGCTGAGCGTGGTGAACCAGGCCCTGGCGAACTACAACCAGATGCGCGCCGTGGAAGGCGCTGCCCTGGAAGCAGACCTGCGGAACCGGGCAGCTACCATTCTGGATCTCGTGTCCCAGGTGGAGGCTGCCAGCCCCCAGACCGTGGCGGATTATCGCAAGCGTCTGGAGGAGAAGATGCGGGAGGTCCTGGAAAGCAAGTCCATCGACGAGAGCCGCATCCTCACCGAGGCTGCCATCTTCGCCGACAAGGTTGCGGTGGACGAGGAAACCGTTCGCCTCCGCAGCCACCTGGAACAGATGGACACCATGCTGACCTCCGGCGGAGCCATCGGCCGGAAGCTGGACTTCCTGCTGCAGGAGATGAACCGGGAGGCCAACACCACCGGCTCCAAGTGCACGGATGTGAAGATCGCCCGGATCGTGGTGGAGATCAAGGCGGAGTTGGAAAAGATCCGCGAGCAGACCCAGAACATCGAATAAGCGGGGAGCCCCCGCGGGCAATGCGTGCTTGGTGCGGTTGGAGTCGTGTTTTCCC
>JBGVDK010000034.1:0-3642 GCA_045119355.1 Faecousia sp. | reverse complement strand
CATTGTCCGATGCCATGATGACGCCGGAGACGCTCTCGCCGATGCCGAAGGTCTCGGTGAGGATCTTGGGGACCAGGTTGTCATACATCTGCCAGAAGGCGCAGATGGCCAGGAACGCGAAGCCCACCAGGACCGTACGTTTGGTGTTGAGTTTCATAGAAGCTCCTCCAAATTCTTTATTTCCCTTTTATTATACGGCTTTCCCGGAGGAAGTCCAGCGCTTTCCGGAAAAAATCCGGTTAACTCCCGGGAAATTCTTGCATAATCGCCGCATCTCCGGTACAATGGAGCAAAAGGAGGCTGATCCCATGAAAATCGTGAATCTGGACGGCCACGGCCTGAACCCCGGGGACCTGAGCTGGGACCCCATCGGGGAGCTGGGCGAGCTGACCGTCTACCCCTATGTTGCGGAATCCGAGGAGGAGGTCATCCGCCGGATCGGTGACGCGGACATCGTCCTGGGCAACAAGACCAACATCACCCGGCACATTCTGGAAAGCTGCCCCAGTGTGAAGCTGGTCTGTGTCCTGTCCACCGGCTACAACGTGGTGGACATCGCCGCGGCAAAGGAGCTGGGCATCCCAGTGTGCAACGTCCCCGCCTACGGCACCCAGATGGTGGCCCAGTTCGCCATTGGTCTGCTTCTGGAGCTGTGCCATCACGCCTGGCTCCACAGCGAATCCGTCCACGCGGGAGACTGGGAAAAATGTCCCGATTTCTGCTACTGGAAGGTCCCAGTGATCGAGCTTGCGGGCAAGGCCATGGGCATCATCGGCTTCGGGCGCATCGGCTCCGCCGTGGGCCGGATCGCAAAGGCCCTGGGCATGACCGTCCTTGCCGCCGGCAGCCGTCCCACTGAAGAGGGAAAGGCCATCGCCGAATATGTGGACCTGGACACCCTGCTGGCCCGCGCCGACGTCATCAGTCTCCACTGTCCCCTGTTCCCGGAGACGGAGCAGATGATCAACGCTTCCTCCATCGCCAAAATGAAGGACGGCGTGATCCTCATCAACAACAGCCGGGGCGGTCTGGTGGACGAGCAGGCTCTGGCCGACGCCCTGAACTCCGGCAAGATCGCCGCCGCGGCGGTGGACGTGGTGAGCCAGGAGCCCATCAATGGGGACAATCCCCTGCTCACCGCGACAAACTGCCTGATCACGCCCCATATGTCCTGGGCGGCCACGGAATGCCGGGAGCGGATCCTGACCATCACCCGGGAGAACATCCGGGCATTTCTCGCCGGAAAGCCCCAGAACGTAGTCAATCCCTGAACATACCATTCACAAAAGGAGGACAAAAGTCCTCCTTTTTCGTGTTTTTGTGGACAATGCTATAATTTAGATAAAAATTCCACCAAACATCGCTGATTTTCGTTTTCTTTGCCGATTGCCAATGGGCCGAAAAACAGGTAAAATGAACGTATATTAATTCCGTATGTTCCCCGTATTTTTGTCAGGAGGTACAAATAATGGGTGGTTTTTTTGGTGCAATTGCCAATCGCGACATTACTTATGACGTTTTCTTCGGTGTGGACTACCACTCCCATCTGGGCACCCGCCGGGCCGGTATGATCATTCACGATCCCGAGACCGGCTTCCAGCGCCAGATCCACAGCATCGAGAACACGCCTTTCAGAACCAAGTTTGAAAAGGACCTGCGGTCCTTCCACGGCAGCATGGGCATCGGCTGCATTTCCGACACCGATCCCCAGCCTCTGATGGTCCGGTCCCATCTGGGCCTGTACGCCATCAGCTTCGTGGGCATCATCAACAACGCGGACGAGCTGGTGGAGAAATACTTCTCCGATCACAATCATCAGTTCATGGCAATGTCCTCCGGCAAGGTCAACTCCATCGAGCTGCTGTCCGCTCTGATCAACCAGAAGGACGATCTGGTCTCCGGCATTCTCCACGCCCAGGAGCTGATCGAGGGCTCCGCCACCATTCTCATCATGACCGAGAACGAGCTGATTGCCGCCCGGGACAAGTTCGGCCGTCTGCCCGTGGTCATCGGCAAGCACCACAAGAACGGCTACTGCGCCTGCTTCGAGTCCTTCTCCGCCACTAAGCTGGGCTATGAGATTGCCTACGAGCTGGGCCCCAAGGAGATCGTGAAGATCACCCGGGACGGCTACGAGACCCTCTCCCCCGCCGGTGACAAGATGAAGATCTGCTCCTTCCTGTGGACCTACTACGGCTATCCCAACTCCAATTACGAGGGGATGAACGTGGAGGTCATGCGCTACCGCAACGGCGCCATCATGGCCCGGGACGACGCCAAGCGCGGCATCGCCCAGGACGTGGACTACGTCTGCGGCGTGCCGGATTCCGGCCTGCCCCACGCCATCGGCTACGCCAACGAGAGCCACAAGAGCTTCGCCCGGCCCTACATCAAGTACACCCCCACCTGGCTCCGGAGCTTCACGCCCCCCAATCAGGAGATGCGCAACCATGTGGCAAAGATGAAGCAGATTCCCGTCCCCGAGCTGATCAAGGACAAGAAGCTGCTGCTGGTGGACGACTCCATCGTCCGGGGCACCCAGCTTCAGGAGACCGTGGAATTCCTCCGGGAGAGCGGCGCCAAGGCCGTGCACATGCGCTCTGCCTGTCCCCCCATCATGTATGGCTGCAAGTACCTCAACTTCTCCGCTTCCCGGTCTGAGATGGAGCTGATCGCCCGCCGGACCATCCAGGAGCTGGAAGGTGACGAGGGCCAGAAGCATCTGGACGAGTACGCCGACGCCGACACCGAGCGTGGTCAGTGCATGCTGAAGACCATCTGTGACAAGTTTGGCTTCGACTCCCTGGGCTACCAGAGCCTGGACGGCCTGCTGGAAGCCATCGGCCTGGACAAGGACCAGGTCTGCACCTACTGCTGGAACGGCAAAGAATAAATATAGAGCCTGCCGCGATTTTGGTCGCGGCAGGCATTTTTACAGGAACTTCACCAGTTCGTCCAGATCTTTGCGTTTCTTCTCCCGGAGCTTGTCACCCTCGGCGGCGTAGCCCAGGGTAATGACCAGCCGGGTGGGCGAATCGGTGCAGCAAATTTCCCGGAGCTTTTCGTCGTTGAGCCAGCCCAGGATGCAGGTATCCAGGCCCTGGGCCGTGGCCTCGGCGGTGAGATAGGCGGTCATGATACCGATGTCGATGGACCGATAGTCGTTGTTTTTCAGCTTGGCGCCCAGAGCGGCGCTCTTGACGTAGGGCGCTTCGGACACCACGATGACCACGGGAGCCTGGACGGCCCACTTGTTCATGCCGCCCATGCCCCGGGTGGCCAGGGCCGCGGCCTGGGCCTTCTCTCCGGTGCAGACGGTGAGCTTGTAGGGCTGGCCGTTGCAGGCGGAGGGCGCAAGCCGCGCTGCTTCCAGGACGGCATTGAGCTTCTCCGGCTCTACGGCGCGGGCAGTATCATAGGCCCGGCAGCTCTGGCGGTTTCTGGCGATTTCCATAAAGTTCATAAGGTTCCTCCTGATTCAAAAAGGCGCATCCCAGTGGATCAATACCATTAAGTTAATCTAGCACATACCCCTATGCTACAGAAGACGTAGCATAGGGGTATTTTTTCTTAATAATTTCAAAGAAAGCACTTGACAAAGTTTCAAAAATCGAGCAAGCCGCCTTGTAAGCATTTTTAAGG
>JBGVDK010000033.1:0-2588 GCA_045119355.1 Faecousia sp. | reverse complement strand
CACGCCCTCGTCACCACCGGAGACGAAAGCGGCGGCGCCAATCTCCTGGGGAAGAAGCTGAAGGAATTGAAAAACAAATGCCGCTCGTCCCGGGGCGGTCTGATCCCCGACGCCCAGCGGCAGATCGGCGCTTTGCAGGCTCAACTCAGCGAGCGGCAGAGCCTCCAGCAGCGGCTGGATCAGCTCCAGTCCCAGGCCGAATCCGCCCGGGAGGAGCTTGCCGCCCTGGAACGTCACAAAAACGTCTGCGCCTACCGGGAGGTCCAGGCCGACCGGGAGCAGACGGAGGCCGCCGTTCAGGCGGCAAAGGACGCCCGGGACGCCTGCGAGGAATTGGAAGAGCAGTGCCAGAGCATCCCGGTGCGCAGCGAATTGACCAGCCGCCTCCGCCAGGCCCAGGAGCTTCTGGACCAGCTCCGGGATGTGCCGGAGGAGCCGGCCCCCTCGGCCATGCCGGCGGTGATCTGGGGTGTCCTGGCGGCGCTGGCGCTGATTGCGGCAGGGTTCCTGCTGTTTCAAAAGCAGTATGTCTTCGCTTTGGCCGGAGCGCTGTTCGCCCTGATTTTCGGCTTCACCGCCGGAAAGGCGGCGGACCACCGCCGGGGCCTGGAACTGAAACAGCGCAGTGAACAGGCCAAACGTGAAAAGAGCGTCGCCGAGCTGACCCGGAGCATCACCCGCTGGCAGAGCCAGCTTGCCCTCCGGGAGGAGCTGGAAGCCGCCCGGCGGACGGCGGAGCAGACCCGGATCCGGCTGCAAAGCCTGGTGGCCATGGCCCAGAAGGCCGTGGAGGACGAAAAGGCGGACGAGCTGGACCTGTCCCTCCCGGAGACCGAGGAGCGGATCGCTTCCCTGACGGAGCGGCTGGGTCAGCTTCAGCTCCGCAGGGGCCAGTGCCAGGGCCGCATGGAGGCCCTGCCGGAGGAGGAGACGATCCTTCGCCGTCTGGAAACCGAGCAGACAAGGCTGAAGGAGCTGGAAGTCTACGAGCGGGCGCTGGACCAGGGGCTTCAGGCCCTGGAAGAGGCTCAGCGGGAGCTTCAGCGGCGGTTTGCCCCCCGGCTGACGGCCCTGGCCCAGGAAAACTTAAGCCGCCTCACCGGCGGGCGTTACAACCGTCTTGTCATCGGCCAGGACCTGTCCGTTCAGGCGGCCTGCGGCGCGGAGACCACCCTGCGTCCGGCCCAGTGGCGCAGCGACGGCACGGCGGATCAGATGTATCTGGCTCTGCGGCTGGCGGTGTGGACGACGCTGAACCCCAACGGGCCGCTGATTCTGGACGACGCCCTTCTGCGGCTGGACGAGAAGCGGCTGGAAAACGCCGTGGCGCTTCTGAAGGAGCTGGGGGAAACCAGACAGATCATCCTGTTTTCCTGCCAGGACCGGGAGAAAAGGTTGGTTTGATGAAATTAAACGCATAAACCGTAGGGACCGGTGTCCTCGACGGTCCGTCGGAAAATTTGACCTCGATGGGCAAATTTTGCCGCTGCCAATGCCGCCTTCGGCGGAGCGGACCGTCCGGAGGCCGGTCCCTACAAAAGATATCCTACAACGCAGAATCCCCCTGCCGTCCGGATGGACAGCAGGGGGATCAATTTATAAAATTACTCCTCGACCTTGATGGCGATGTGGACATCGTCCAGCTGCTTCTGGGAAACAGTGGTGGGGGCGTCCATCATCAGGTCCTGGGCGTTCTTGTTCATGGGGAAGGTGATGACCTCCCGGATGGACTCCTCGCCGGTGAGCATCATCACCAGACGGTCCACGCCGGGGGCAGCGCCCGCATGAGGGGGAGCGCCGTAGGTAAAGGCGTTGTACATGGCGGGGAACTTGGCCTTCACGTCCTCCTCGCCCAGGCCCACCATCTCGAAGGCCTTGACCATGATCTCGGGATCGTGGTTCCGGACCGCGCCGGAGGCGCACTCGTAGCCGTTGCACACCAGGTCGTACTGGTTGGCGTTGATGGCCAGCAGCTTCTCGTTGTCACCCTCGGCATCCAGCAGAGCCTGCATACCGCCCTGGGGCATAGAGAAGGGGTTGTGGCAGAATTCCAGCTCGCCGGACTCCTCGCCCATCTCGTACATGGGGAAGTCCACGATCCAGCACATAGCATACTGCTCCTCGTCGAAGTGGCCGGGGACCCGCTTGCCCAGCATGGTGCGGATGACACCGGCGGTCTTCTGGGCGGCGGCCTTCTTGCCCGCGGCCATGCAGACGAAGCTGCCGGGCTTCAGGCCCAGCTTTTCGGTCAGGGCGGCAGTGTAGTCAGTCAGGAACTTGGAAACGCCGCCGGTCAGGCTGCCGTTCTCGTCCACCTTGACCCAGCAGGCCTTGTTGCCGGTCTGGACTTCCACATCAGAGAGCAGCTTGTCGATCCACTTCCGGGCCTGGTTGAAGTCGTGGACCACAACGGCCTTGACGGTGGCGCCGTTCTGGAAGGGGCCGAAGCCGCAGCCGGCGACCTCAGCAGTGATGTCCTGGATCTCCAGGTCGATCCGGAGGTCGGGCTTGTCGGAGCCGTAGCGCTCCATGGCCTCGTTGTAGGGGATGTGCTTCCAGGGAGCGGGAGAGATTCGCTGGTACTTGCC
>JBGVDK010000032.1:0-12683 GCA_045119355.1 Faecousia sp. | reverse complement strand
CCTTAAAAATGCTTACAAGGCGGCTTGCTCGATTTTTGAAACTTTGTCAAGTGCTTTCTTTGAAATTATTAAGAAAAAATACCCCTATGCTACGTCTTCTGTAGCATAGGGGTATGTGCTAGATTAACTTAATGGTATTGCTCGTAAGAGGCGTCTTTTTTAATCTTTGACATATTCTGCGATGTCATCCAGTGAGCAATCCAGCGCTGCACAGAGTTTGTTCAGTGTTTTGGTCTCCATATTGTCATTCGCCCGGAGACGGCGAATTGTTTTGCTGTCGATTCCGCATTTTTCACGAAGCATATATGTGGTAACACCCTTTTTCGCCATGGTTTCCCACAGCTTATCGAATATAATCATATGCATAACCTCCATCTTGACACGGTTTATTATGGGGGTTATAATCTTGATTATTAAGGGGATATAATCCCCATACAAGGGAGATTGCAATGGAATTATTTCAACAGATGATCCTGGATGGACTGGCTAAAGGGGAATTGACGATCACGATGAACGATCAGGCGTCTGCGTGGCTGGAAGGAAAATGCTACCAGACGCTGAAAAGAATAAAAGCTGTCATCGAGGATGACAGCTTGGAGGACGCAGAGTGCTTTATGAAGATCGAGGAGATCGTTTCTGCTTTTGAAGAGATTGGAAGCGACGGCGGCTTGCGCCATGACTTCGGATAAAAATAGCCCGACTAGGCAACCAGGCAGGGGTGATGCTGGCAGATCGTGAGATTCATCTGAATTGCCAACTGGCAAACGAAAATGTCAAAAGCTGCGTGTTGACACGCAGCTTTCGATTATTTATGATATTTAGACCCGGCCTGGATGGCCTCGGCCCGGTAGAGCTGTTCCAGCACCATGATCCGGGCGAGATGATGGGGGAAGGTCATCTTGCTCATGGAGAGCTTGAAATCCGCCTTGTCCTTCACCCGCTGGGCCATGCCGAAGCTGGAACCGATCAGGAAGCAGGCGCTGGACTTTCCGGAGTTCTTCACGTCCTTCAGCTTGTCCGCCAGCTCCTCGGAGGAGATGATCTTTCCCTCGGGGGTCAGCACACAGAACCAGGCGTTCTTCGGAATCTTCGCCAGAATCTGCTCCGCTTCCTTCTCCAATCCTGCCTGAATCTCGGCAGGGGAGGGGTCCTCCGGAAGCCGGTATTCGGGAAGCTCTACAATTTTAAAAGTGCAGTAGGCTTTCATCCGCTTCTCGTATTCCGCGGCGGCTGAGGTGTAGAACTTCTCCTTCAGCTTGCCCATGACGATAAGTGTGATGTCGAACATTACCGCAGGAAGCCCTCCAGGATCTTGGCCTCGGCTTCCTCGTAGCTCAGGCCCAGGGTCTGGAGCTTCAGGATCTGGTCACCGGCGATCTTACCGATGGCGGCCTCGTGGATCAGGGAAGCGTCCACATGGTTGCAGGAGATCTCCGGGATGGACCGGACCCGGGCCTTGCCCATGATGATGGAGTCGCACTGGACATGGCCGAAGCAGGCGGTGTTGCCCACCACCCGGGGGTAGAAGACCTGGACGGAATCGTCCTGGGCGACGGAACGGGATATGACCCGGGTGCGGCTGCCCTCGCCGTCCAGGATGATGTCCATCTCGGATTCGGCGTTCTGATGGTCGTGGGTCAGCAGCTTCTCCTGAACGATGAACTCGGCGTTGGGACCGGAGAGCACCGCCTTGGTGTAGCGCTTGGTGTCGTCCACGCCCCGGATCTGGGTGGTTTCCAGAGTGACCTTGGCGCCCTCTTCCAGATAGAGGATGGTCTGGGGATTCAGAATCCGCTTGCCCTCGCCCTCACCCTCGCCGTAGTGGACCTCGGAGTAGGTGACGACGGCGTTCTTGCCGATGTGGAAGGTATGGATGCCGTCATGCTCGGAGTCGCAGGAGCCGCAGTTGTGGATGCCGCAGCCCGCGTTGATGGTGACATGCGCGCCCTCGCCGATGTAGAAGTCGTTGTACACCACGTCGTGGAAGCCCTCTTCGGTGACCACTACGGGGATATAGACATGATCGGCCACGGTGTAGGGATCAACAAAAATGTCGATGCCCTCCTTGTCGGTCTTGGATTCGATACGGACGTTGGGGGTGTTGGAGCGGTAGGCCTTTTTGCCGTCGGCCCGGATGTTTACAGCGCCCTGGCTGTCCGCGGCCATGCCGGAGACCACTTCCAGGATGTGCTTCTGGATATCGTTCAGCATTTCTGATTCACCTCCAGCATATTGCAGCCCGCCATGGACAGACCCATCAGCTTGGGATAGATCACGTCGGCGTCGCCCCGGTCGGAGACCTGGCCGTTGGCGAGCAGGATGATCTCGTCGGCCAGGCGGATGATCCGCTCCTGGTGGGAGATGATGATAATGGTGGCTTCCTTCCGGTCATGGATGGCCTGGAAAGTCTCGGTGAGCCGGGCGAAGCTCCACAGGTCGATGCCGGCCTCGGGCTCGTCGAAGATCATCAGCTCGCTGCGCCGGGCGAGAACGGTGGCGATCTCAATGCGCTTGACCTCGCCGCCGGAGAGGGAGGCGTCCACATCCCGGTCCACGTAGTCCTTGGCGCACAGACCCACCTGGGTCAGGTAGGAGCAGGCCTTGTCGTGGCCCAGGCTTTCGCCCGCGGAGATGTCCAGCAAGTCGCGCACCCGCATTCCCTTGAACCGGGGCGGCTGCTGAAAGCCATAGCTGATGCCTTTCTTTGCCCGGTCGGAGACGGACAGGTTGGTGATATCCTCGCCGTTCCAGAGGATGCGGCCGCCGGTGGGCTGATTGATGCCCATGATGGAGCGGGCGAGGGTGGTCTTGCCGCCGCCGTTGGGGCCAGTGATGACCACGAAGCGCTTGTCCGGGATGGTGAGGGAGACGTTGCGCAGGATCTCCTTGCCGCCGTCCACGGTGAAGCGCAGGTTTTCGATTTCCAGCATGAAAAAGAACCTTCTTTCGTATTGCTTGTTTCTAAATCCCAACTATACCATATAATACCCGGAAATGCAACGAGCAACCGAAAAAAGAACCGATTGCATACAATGGGTGAAACTACGAATGGAATCGTTCCCAATTGTTGAAACCGCACAAAAACTGGGGACAATTATCGGCATTTAGTCCCGTTGACAGAAATGTTACGAAATGGTAAACTGAAGTGGAACGAGCAACCGATTGCGCAACGTGCGCAACCGTTGCCGCATTTTCGGGTGAAAAGGGACGTCCCTTTTCCCGCTTTCCTTAAATAAGGAAAGCATGAATCCTGGCATTTACGGCGAAAGTCCGTGATTGCATATATGTTCCAAAATTATAAGGAGGACAACAAAAATGAAGAAGCTCATTGCTCTGCTGCTGGCAGTTGTGATGGTTCTGGGTCTGGTCGCCTGCGGCGAAACCACCACCGAGACCACCGCTCCCGCTGCTAACGGCAACGAAACCACCCCCGCAGAGACCAACGGCACCACCGAGGCCACTGCCATCACCCTGAAGGTCTGGGCTCCCCAGGAGGACCAGGTCGACGACTCTTCCTGGCTGATCCAGGTCGAGAAGATGTTCGAGGCTGCTCATCCCGAGTACATCATCACTTGGGAGAACGGCGTCTGCGCCGAGGGCGACGCTAAGGGTCTGGTCACTGCTGACCCCGCCGCTGCTGCCGATGTCTACATGTACGCCAACGACCAGCTGGGCGACCTGGTGAACGCCGGTGCCGTTGCTAAGCTGGGCGGCGCTTACCTGGAGCAGGTTCAGAACGACGTTTCCGAGACCTACATCAACACCGTCACCCACACCGATGGCGGCGTCTACGGCTTCCCCGTGGCTCCCAACACCTGGTTCATGTACTACAACAAGACCATGCTGACCGAGGAAGATGTCAAGACTCTGGAAGCCTGCCTGGAGAAGGGCATCGTTGCTTTCGAGGTCACCAACTCCTGGCACGTCGGCGCTTTCTGGTTCGCTGAGGGCTGCACCCTGTTCGGCGAGACCGGTACCGACGCTTCCGCCGGTGTTGACTTCGGCGGTGAGAAGGGCGTTTCCGCTGCTACCACCATCATCGAGCTGCTGGCTAACCCCAACTTCAAGAACAACGCTGACGGCTACGGCAACGCTGGTCTGAAGGACGGCTCCGTCGCTGCTTACTTCTCCGGCTCTTGGGATTATGAGAAGCTGTACGAGGCTCTGGGCGATGACCTGGGCGCTGTCGCTCCTCCCACCGTTAACGGCAAGCAGCTGAAGTCCTTCGCTGGCTCCAAGGTCGTTGGCGTCAACCCCAACGCTAAGAACATGAAGGCCGCTATGGAGTTCGCTTCCTTCCTGGCCGGCACCGAGTCCCAGCTGCTGCGCTTCCAGCTGCGCGGCATCACCCCCGCCATCACCGCTCTGGCTGAGAACGAGGAAGTCGCTGCTTCCATCGTTGCTGTTGCTGAGAACGCCACCATAGCTTACGGTTCCGTCGCTCAGCCCTCCATCCCCGAGATGAGCAACTACTGGGATCCCATGGCTACCTTCGGCCAGAACCTGAACAACGGCCAGATCACTCTGGACAACGTTGCTGAGATGGTCGAGGCTCTGAACACCCAGCTGAACAACAACGGCGGTCTGTAATTTGAGATTTTACCCTAAACAGCATTTAGGGAAATCCGGCGGCGGCTGGCGATCCCAGCCGCCGCTTTTTCTTTCAAACGATTAAGGGAGATGATAACGTGTCCAATACGTTAACAAAAGCCGATGCCGCACGGCGTAAGGCCAGCAAGCCCTATTCCCTGACTTCCGCCCTGCAGAATGGCGGCGTCGTGGTTTGGCTGAGCTGCCTGATCATGGGCCTCGGTAACTTCGCCGCCGGTCAGTTCATCAAGGGCTTGATGTTCCTGGCCATCGAGGTGGCAGTGATCGCCTTCATGGTGGTCGAGAACGGCGGCCTGTACTGGCTGTCCATGCTTCCCTCTCTGGGCGACCTGGAGGCACAGGAAGTCTGGAACGATGAACTCATGATCTATGAGTACACCAACGGCGACAACTCTCAGCAGATCCTGCTGTACGCTGTTGCCACCATGGTCGCTCTGGTTGCCTTCGCCGTCATCTGGCGCGCATCCGTCCGCAGCGGCTATATGGCTCTGTCCTTCAAGAAGCAGGGCAAGCACGTCAACAACTTTTTTGAGGATCTGAAGATGCTGCTGGACGAGAAGATCCATCAGCTGCTGATGACTCCTCCTTTCATCAGCCTGTGCATCTTCACCATCGTTCCCCTGGTGTACATGATGCTGATGGCCTTCACCAACTACTCCAAGGTCGACAACCACCTGACCCTGTTCGACTGGGTCGGTCTGGACAACTTTATCTCCATCTTCAGCTCCACTTCTGAGCTGGGCCGGCAGTTCATGCCCGTCCTGCAGTGGACCCTGGTCTGGGCTTTCTTCGCAACCTTCCTGAACTTCTTTGCCGGCACCATCATGGCCATGATCATCAACCGGAAGACCACCAAGTTCAAGGGCTTCTGGCGGACCATCCTGTCCTTCACCGTCGCTGTTCCTCAGTTCGTTTCTCTGCTGATCATCCGTACCATGTTCAAGGATGAGGGCGCTGTGAACACCCTGCTGAAGGATCTGGGCCTGATCACCACCCCCCTGCCTTTCTTCACCGACGTGATGTGGGCCCGGGTGACCATCATCGTGATCAACCTGTGGGTCGGTATTCCCTACACCGTTATGCAGGTCACCGGTATCCTGCAGAACATCCCCGCTGAGCAGTATGAGGCAGCCACCATCGACGGCGCAAACGTGATTCAGCAGTTCCAGCACATCACTCTGCCCTACATGATCTTCGTGCTGACCCCCTACATCATCACTCAGTTCACCGGCAACATCAACAACTTCAACATCATCTATCTGCTGTCCGGCGGCGGCCCCACCTACGTTGGCGATTCCGCTGGTCAGACCGACCTTCTGGTTACCTGGCTGTACAAGCTGTCTGTTGACCAGCAGAAGTACAATATCGCAGCCGTCATCGGCATTCTGACCTTCGTGGTCCTGGCCGTTGTGGCTCTGGTCACTTACCGGAACTCCGGATCTTACAAGGATGAGGAGGGCTTCAAATAATGGCTAAGAAAGACAGCGGCTCCGTTAAGACCCGCAGAATCATTACCGACATCATTGTCCACGCGTTCCTGGTCCTGGTCTCCATTATCTGGATCATCCCCTTCGTGTGGCTGGTCGCTCACAGCTTCCGTGCGGAATCCACCGGCCTGTTTACTCAGACCTTCTTCCCCACCCAGTACACCCTGAACAACTACATCCAGCTGTTCACTGAGGTCTCCTCCATGAACTTCCCCCGGATGTTCATGAACACCTTCGTCATCGCCTGCTTCACCTGCGTGATCTCCAGCTTCTTCGTTCTGGCGGTCTCCTACTCCCTGTCCCGTGTGAAGTGGCCCATGCGGAAGCCCTACATGAACATGTCCATGGTCATCACCCTGTTCCCCGGCTTCATGTCCATGGTCGCCATGTACTTCCTGCTGAAGGCCATGGGTCTGACCGAAGGCAAGACGATCCCTGTGGCACTGATCATCTGCTACTCCTGCGGCGCAGGTACCGGCTTCCACGTCATGAAGGGCTACATGGATACCATTCCCAAGTCCCTGGACGAGGCTGCTTACCTGGACGGCGCCACCAAGTGGCAGACCTTCTACAAGGTCACCCTGCCCATGTGCAAGCCCATGATCGTGTATCAGGTCATCACCTCCTTCATGGGTCCCTGGATGGACTTCGTTCTGGCTAAGATCATTGTCCGTTCCGAGGCTCAGTACTACACCGTTTCCATCGGTCTGTGGAAGATGCTGGAGATGGAGTTTGTCAACAACTGGTTCACCCGGTTCTGCGCCGGCGCCGTTGTGGTGGCAATTCCCATTTCCATCCTGTTCATCATCACTCAGAAGTTCTATCAGGAAGCTATGAGTGGCGCCGTCAAGGGTTAATTGCCGATGAAGCAGGTCACAAGAATCTTGTGCCTGCTGCTCGCGATGCTCCTTCTGGTCGGCTGTGTTTCCACTGGTGACAATACCGAAACCACCGCCCCCGGGGAATCCTCGGGGGCGGCTCTGGATACTCAGCCTTCTGAGACCGAGCCCGCGGCGGCAGTACGCACCGAAGCCGCGCTGACGCAGATCAGCGCCCTGGGCGAAAGCCCCGACGACAATTACCGCACCTGGTACGAGATCTTCGTTTATTCCTTCTGCGATTCCGACGGCGATGGGATCGGCGATCTCCAGGGCGTCATCTCCAAGCTGGACTATCTCCAGGAGCTGGGCATCAACGGCATCTGGTTTATGCCCATCCATCCCAGCCAGAGCTACCACAAGTACGACGTGGCCGATTACTATGAGATCGATCCTCAGTACGGCACCATGGCGGACTTTGAGGAGCTGCTGGCCGAGTGCAAGGAGCGGGATATCCACGTCATCATCGACCTGGTGGTCAACCACACCGGCGATGACAATGAGTGGTTCCTCACCGCCTGCGACTATCTGAGAAACCTGCCCGAGGGCGCGGAGCCCAACCCCGAGGAGTGCAAGTATGTGGAATACTACACCTTCAGCCGGGAGGCCCAGTCCAACTACCACGCAATCGAGGGCAGCGACTGGTACTATGAGGGTATGTTCTCCGTCAATATGCCCGACCTGAACCTGGGCAACGAGAACGTCCGGGCGGACATCACCGAGATCATGCAGTTCTGGATCGACAAGGGCGTGGACGGCTTCCGTTTGGATGCTGCCAAGGAGTTCTACTCCGGCAACATCGCCGCCAATGTGGAGGTCCTGAACTGGATCCAGACCACCGCTTCCTCCCTCAAGGAGGATGTGTACCTGGTGGCCGAGGTCTGGGAGAGCTTCGCCAACATCACCTCTTACTATGAGAGCGGCATCACCAGCATCTTCAACTTCGCCTTCGCCAACTCCACCGGCAAGATCATGGAAGTGGTCCGGGGCGCGGGCAACGCCAACATGGTGTCCTCCTACGCCTCCGCTTTGGAAAAGGCCAACGTTGCCTACGGCGGTTCCAATCCCGATTACATCGACGCGCCCTTCCTGAGCAATCATGACATCGGCCGGATCGCCGGTTTCTGCGGCTACGACGAGTACAAGACCAAGATTGCCGGTGCTATGAACCTGTTCATGAGCGGCTCCGCCTTCATCTACTACGGCGAGGAGATCGGCATGGTGGGCAGCGGCAACGATCCCAGCAAGCGGGCTCCCTTCGTCTGGAACGACGCCCGGGACAACGGCACCACCAATCCTCCTCCCGAGTGCGAGCTGCCGGAGGAGTACCCCTTCGGCTCCCTGGAATCTCAGGTCAATGACGATAATTCCATCTACAACTACTACCGTCAGGCCATCGCCATCCGCAAGGCCATCCCCGCCATCTCCCACGGTGACACCACCTGCGAGACGGCTCTGAACGTTGGCTGTGTCTCCGCCTTCCGGAAGACCTGGGGCGAGGAGGAGTGCATCATCCTGATGAACATCGACTCCGCTGCCGCTTCCGTGGACCTGTCCGCTTATGCCGACTGGACCGTGGCCGCGACTCTCAGCGCCGACGGCAATGAGATCGTTGTGGACGGCGTTAACGTTGAACTGCCCGCCTTCGGCGTGGCCGTTCTGATCCCCGCGAACTAATCATCAAACAGGCTCCTCCGCCGGTACGGAGGAGCCTGCAATCCCGTCTGAAGGAGAATCCCTTATGATCCCCAACAATCCCTCCAAGCCCAGGGGCATTTCCGGCAACGCGCTGCGCACCTGGGGCTATCTGTTCCTGTTCTTCGGCATCGCCGGTCAAAGCGTCATCCAGAATCAGATTCTGGGCCTTGGCGCTGTGTCCCCGGCGGAGCTGGCGGCGGCATGGGATGCCGATCCGTCCATTATGGGCTTCGCCACCCTGGCCCTGGTGTTCCAGGCGGTCCAGACCTGCGCGGCTCCGATTTTTGCGTTCCTGCTTGTAGAGGGATTCCTCCACACCTCGAATTTCAAGAATTACCTGGTCCGTGTGCTGGCTCTGGCCCTGGTCAGCGAGCTGCCCTATAATCTGGCCATGGGTGGCAGTCTTATCAACCTGTCCGGCCGGAATCCGGTGTTCGCCCTGGCCCTGGGTCTGATTCTGATGAAGCTCTACAGCCAGTACCCCGAGAAGACCGCCGCGCACATCGGCATCAAGCTGGCGGTCACTGTGGCTGCCTTTGTCTGGGTGAAGATGCTGGGCATCGCCGAGGGTATGCCTCTGGTGGTGCTGACCGCTGTGTTCTGGTACTTCCGGAACAAGCCCAACTATCGGAACATGGCCGGCTGTGCAGCCGCGGCTGTGTGCAGCTTGTTCTCTATGTTCTACATTTTCTCCCCCATGGGTGTGCTGGCGCTGTACAATTACAACGGCGAGGTGGGCAACAAGAACAAGGTCGTCAATTACGCGGCCTATCCTGTGATTCTGCTCTGCGTGGGCCTGGTCGCCAAATTCATCTGAATAATCTGACCGCCTCCGTGCAAAATAAGCGCGGAGGTGGTTTTTATGCCGAAAAAGAACCGAAAAGAGAACATCACCGAGGTGACCTGGCCCATCGGCCCTGACGGCACCTTCGGTCCGTCCATTGTCGACCCCCTGGGGATGTACACCGGAAACCCGGAGGAGCCCTATGAGGTTCCCGTCCAGGACGCGGACGATCTGTAACGCAAACCGCCGGGAGGAGCGCTCCCGGCGGAATTTTCATGTCTTCTGGTATTTGGCTTTCGTCGCCATGCCGCCCCGGATATGGCGCTCGGACTTGTTCCGGTCCAGGAGCTGACGCACCTGGCGGTAGAGCAGGGGAGAGGCCTCCGGCAGCTTCTCCGACAGGTCCTTGTGGACGGTGGATTTGGAGATGTCGAATTTCTTCGCGGCGGAGCGTACCGTCCCGCCGGTCTCGATCATGTACACAGCGATCTGACAGGCCCGTGTATCTTTTGGATTTGGCATACGATCCCTCCCTGGCTGTGTCGTGACAAGGAAAGGCTATGCCAGGCGAAAGCTCCTTATGCCGCCATTGACACCGGTCGCCAAAAAACGTATAATATGGAAAACAGAAAATGCGGAGGCATCAAGATGATCTACTTTACCAGCGACTATTGCGAGGGCTGCCATGAAAAGATTCTTCAGCGGCTCATCGAGACCAATATGGAGCAGACAGCCGGGTACGGCACCGACGAATACTGCGCCCACGCGGCTCAGCTCATCCGCGCCCGGATCAGCAGGGAGGACGCGGACGTCCACTTCCTGGTGGGCGGCACCCAGACCAACCTGACGGTGATCGACGCGGCCCTGCGGCCCCACCAGGCGGCGGTCTGCGCCCAGAGCGGCCACATCCATGTCCATGAGACCGGCGCGGTGGAGGCCACCGGCCACAAG
This sequence comes from Faecousia sp., assembly GCA_045119355.1. Classification (GTDB taxonomy): domain Bacteria; phylum Bacillota; class Clostridia; order Oscillospirales; family Oscillospiraceae; genus Faecousia. The sequence continues at coordinate 2,274 of JBGVDK010000032.1, read as the reverse complement.
ATCCTGGCGCTGCCGAGCCGCGACGGCAAGATCACGGCGGGGCAGGTCCGGGAGCTGGTCCTGGCTCACCGGGCGGACGAGAGCATGGAGCACACCGCCCAGCCGAAGCTGGTCTACATCTCCAACCCCACGGAGCTGGGCACCATTTACTCCAAAGCGGAGCTGACGGCGCTCTCCGACACCTGCCGGGAACTGGGGCTGTACCTGTTCCTGGACGGGGCACGGCTGGGCTACGGCCTGATGTGCAAAGAAAATGACCTGACCATCGAGGACATTGCGAAGCTCTGCGACGTGTTCTACATCGGCGGCACCAAGGTGGGCGCTCTCTTCGGCGAGGCGCTGGTAATCAGTCACCCCAGCCTCAAGGAGGATTTCCGCTACCTGATCAAGCAGCACGGCGGTATGCTGGCCAAGGGCCGGTTGCTCGGCATCCAGTTCGAGACCCTGTTCACCGATGATCTGTACTTTTCCATCTCCAAGCACGCCCTGGATCTGGCGGAGGAGCTGAGAGAGGCGATCCGGGAGGCGGGCTTCGGCTTCTATGTGGACAGCCCCACCAATCAGGTGTTTCCCATTCTGCCGGATGCGGTGCTGAAGAAGCTGAGAGAGAAATACGCCTATACCTATCAGTGCCGGGTTAACGAGAGCATGAGCGCAATCCGCCTGTGCACCAGCTGGGCCACTAAGCCGGAGCACGTCCGGGCCTTCTGCGCGGACCTGAAGGCGCTGACCTGAAAAGGCAGGAGGGAGCCATGGAATTCAACAAGAAAAACATCCATTCCGCGGTCCTGGGAGCCATGGGCTGCATCGTGCTCTACTGGCTCCTCCATGAGCCGGAGCGTTGGGGCGGCCTGCTCAGTTCAGCGATGCATCTGCTCGCGCCCTTTCTCGTGGGTGCCGGCATTGCCTTTATTCTGAATGTGCCCATGCGGGTCATTGAGAACGGCCTGAAAAAACGCGCAAAGCTGAAAAACACCCGAACCCTGTCGATTTTTCTGACCTTTGTGCTGATCGTTCTGATTATTTCCTTTGTGTTCTATCTGCTGGTGCCCCAGGTGCGGGATACCATCCAGACCATCGGCGACCAGTTCCCCGGGTTCATGAGACGGACGGAAGCGGTGGTGCAGCTGTTTCTGGAAGAGAATCCCCAGGTGATGGACTGGGTCGTGGAGAACACGGACTTCGAAAATATGGACTGGCCCACGCTGGTGGAGAAGGCGGTGGACCTGGCCGGTAACAGCATCTCCGCCATTCTGGACAGCGCGCTCAGCGCTGTGGGCAATGTGATCAGCGGTGTGTGGAGCGTGTTCGTCAGTTTGGTGTTCTGCTTCTATTGCCTGGGAAATAAGGAAAAGCTGGCCCGGCAGGGGCGGCGGATCCTCTATTCCTTCGTTAAGGAATCCTGGGCGGACGAGATCATCCGGATCCTCCGGCTGACCAATTCTACTTTCTCCAATTTCCTCTCCGGCCAGTGCATCGAGGTCTGCATCCTGGGCTGCATGTTCGCCATTACCATGACGGTTTTCCGAATGCCCTATGTGCCGCTGGTCAGCGTGCTGGTGGCAGTCACCGCCTTTATCCCCATCGTTGGCGCGTGGATCGGCTGCATCCTGGGCGCGTTCTTCATTCTGGTGAATGACCCTCTGCAGGCGCTGTGGTTCGTGGTCATGTTCCTGATTTTGCAGCAGATCGAGAACAACGTGGTCTATCCCAGAGTGGTGGGCACCTCCGTGGGGCTGCCCTCCATGTGGGTGCTGTTCTCCGTGTCCATCGGCGGCAAGCTGATGGGTGTGGGCGGCATGGTGCTGATGATCCCCATGGTCAGCGTGATCTACACCCTTCTCCGGGACTACACCAGCAGGCGGGTGGAGGAGCGGGGCATTGATCCCGAGAAGCTGAAGGACCAGCCCCCGGTGCTGAAATCCAAGCTGAAAGAGAAGCGGGAGATCAACCGGAAGAAACGGGAGGCCAAACGGGCCGAGCAGCTGGCGGAGATGATGAAGCGGAGCTTCCATATCACCGACCGCCATTCGGATGAAAACGACAAAAAGAAATAAAATGACCGCCCTGACATTCGTCAGGGCGGTTAACTTATAGGATTGAATCAGAGGCTCTTCAGAGCGGTGATGTACTGCTCCCGGCGGAGTTCCAGCTCCCGGCGGTAGCTTTCGTCGTTGCCCTCGTGGACCTCCCGGAGGTAGTCGTAGTGGTTGAGCACGTCATCCTTCTGGCGGCAGAGCATCTGCACGGCGATGGAGGAGCACTGGTCGCTGG
>JBGVDK010000031.1:0-10388 GCA_045119355.1 Faecousia sp. | reverse complement strand
AACGCCCTGCTCAAGAGCAAGATGCGGGTCCTGGTTGAGAAGCTGGAAGAGTACCGCCGGAACGAGGCTTCCATGCGGGACGCCATCGTCAACGCCCAGAAGACCTGCGACAAGATGGTCCGGGAGGCCGAGGCAAAGTGCACCAAGATGCTCAACGACGCCAACGCCGCCGCCGCTGAGAACGCCAAGAACGCCGGCACCCTGATCGCCGCTGAGAACGCCCGTGTGGAGGACGCCAAGAAGGCCGCCGCCGTGAAGATCTCCGAGATCCAGGATCAGATGAAGACCTGCATCCAGGCTCTCGAGCGGATCAAGACCGCCAACCGTCCCGTGGCCGTGAAGGCAGCTCCCGCTTCCGACGACGCCGCTCCCGCCGACACCGCTTCCGCGGACGCCGACGCCGTGGCCGACGAGATCGCCAGCACCCTGGAGGCGCTGGTGGGCACCACCGTGGACACTGCCCCCAAGGCCGAGCCCCGTCACCCCCAGTCCGACACCACCAGCAAGTTCGCGAACCTGCAGTTCGGCCGGAACTACGACCCCACCAAGCGATAAGCGGACAAGCCAATTTCATAACAACAAACGCAAAGACGAGGACACGTCCTTCAAATCCCCTGTTTCCAGAGAACTGCCGGTTGGTGCGAGGCAGCAAACAGCCTTGAAGGGTATCACCTCTGAGCAGCGCCCCGAACCTCTTTTCGAGCATTAGGCCGCGCCGGTCAACGCCCGATACAGCGTCACGAGTGCCGAAAAGCCCAGCTTTTCGGAACAAGAGTGGTACCGCAGAGGATTTTACGCCTTTGTCTCTTGAGCGATTCAGGAGACAAAGGCGTTTTCTTTTTCTATCCCCCCGCGACAAAACGAATTTTCAAATGGAGGTAAATTCCAATGGAATACAAAAACACGATCATCACGCCGAAAACTTCCTTCCCCATGAAGGCCGGCCTGCCTGCCCGTGAGCCCGCCATGCTGGCCCGCTGGGAGGAGCAGGACGTGTACAACCTGATGCTGGAAAAGAACAAGGACCTGCCCCCCTTCATTCTGCACGACGGCCCTCCCTTCTCCAACGGCTATATCCACATGGGCCACGCCCTGAACAAGACCCTGAAGGACTTCATCGTCCGCTCCCACGCCATGATGGGCTACTACACCCCCTACGTCCCCGGCTGGGACAACCACGGTCTGCCCATCGAGCGGGCCATCGAGAACTCCAAGAAGAAGCTGAACAAGAACATGTCCGTGCCCGAGTTCCGGAAGGCCTGCGAGGAGTTCGCCGAGGACTTCATCCAGAAGCAGATGTCCGGCTTCAAGCGTCTGGGCGTCATCGGCGACTGGAAGCACCCCTACCGGACCATGGATAAGCATTTCGAGGCCCAGGAGGTCAAGGTCTTCGGCCGGATGTTTGACAAAGGCTACATCTACAAGGGCCTGAAGCCCGTTACCTGGTGCCCCTTCTGTGCCACCGCCGTGGCCGAGGCCGATATCGAGTATCAGGACGATCCCTGCACCTCTGTCTACGTCAAGTTCCCCATGAAGGACGACCTGGGCAAGCTGTCTGAGTTTGACCAGAGCAAGATGTTCTTCGTGATCTGGACCACCACCATCTGGACCCTGCCCGGCAATATGGGTATCTGCCTGCATCCCCGGGATAAGTACGTTCTGGTCAAGGCCGACAACGGCGAGACCTACATCATGGCGGAAGCCTTGATGGAGAAGACCATGAAGATGGGCGGCTTCGAGAATTACGAGGTCCTGGCCTCCTACCCCGGCCAGTTCTTCGAGAACATGCTGGCCCAGCATCCCTTCCTGGACAAGACTTCCCGTCTGGTCAACGCCGAGTACGTCACCATGGACTCCGGTACCGGCTGTGTCCACACCGCTCCCGGCTTCGGCGCCGACGACTACCAGACCTGCATGCGCTACGGCATGGAGCTGGTGGTCCCCGTGGACGACTACGGCCGTCACACCGACTACGCAGGCAAGTACGCCGGTATGAAGACCGAGGAGAGTAATCCCGTCATCAAGGCTGACATGGCCGAGTCCGGTATGCTCTTCGCCTCCGAGGAGATCGTCCACTCCTATCCCCATCACGACCGCTGCAAGAAGCCCATCATCTTCCGGGCCACTCCCCAGTGGTTCTGCTCTGTTGAGAGCTTCAAGGACCAGGCCATCGAGGCCATCGAGAATGTCCAGTGGTATCCCGCCTGGGGCGGCGACCGGATGGTCAGCATGATCCGGGAGCGGGCCGACTGGTGCATCAGCCGCCAGCGCCGCTGGGGTCTGCCCATCCCCGTGTTCTACTGCGCGGACTGCGGCAAGCCCGTCTCCACCCCCGAGTCCATCGCCAAGATCTCCGCGCTGTTCGACGAGCACGGCTCCAACATCTGGTTCGAGAGCGAGGCCATGGACCTGGTACCCGAGGGCTTCACCTGCCCCCACTGCGGCGGCAAGGAATTCACCAAGGAGAAGGACACCCTGGACTGCTGGTTCGACTCCGGCTCCACTCACTACGCCTCCCTGATGCACCGGACCCCCGAGCTGTGGCCCGCCGACGTGTATCTGGAGGGCGCTGACCAGTACCGCGGCTGGTTCCAGTCTTCCCTGCTGACCTCCGTCGGCGCGCTGGACCAGGGCGCTCCCTTCAAGCAGGTTCTGACCCACGGCTGGACCGTGGACGGCCAGGGCCGCGCCATGCACAAGAGTCTGGGCAACGGCGTGGATCCCGCCGACCTGATCAAGGACTTCGGCGCAGATATCATCCGTCTGTGGGCCGCTTCCTCTGACTATCACGCCGACGTCCGCTGCTCCAAGGAGATCTTCAAGCAGATCGCCCAGAACTACCTGAAGTTCCGGAACACCGCCCGTTACAGCCTGGGCAACCTGGACGGCTTCGACGCCAACGATCTGGTCCCCGTGGAGCAGATGGAGGAGCTGGACCGCTGGGCCCTGACCAAGCTGGGCGAGCTGGTGAAGACCGTCCGGAAGGCCTACAATGACTACGAGTTCCATGTGGTCACCCACGCCGTCAACGACTTCTGCGTGGTCGAGCTGTCTTCCTTCTATCTGGACATCATCAAGGACCGCCTCTACTGCGAGGACAAGGATGGCCTGCGCCGCCGCTCCGCTCAGAGCGCCCTGTTCCTGATCGTGGACGCCATGGCGAAGCTGTTCGCTCCCGTGCTGGCCTACACCTGCGACGAGATCTGGCAGGCCATGCCCCACCGGGATTCCGACGACCAGCGAAACATCGTCCTGAACCAAATGCCCGAGTCCTTCGACGCCTACGCTCTGGACGAGGCTACCATGGCCAAGTGGGATACCGTCATGAAGGTCCGTCAGGACGTCAACGGCGTCCTGGAGAAGGCCAGAGCCGACAAGCGCATCGGCAAGGCCCTGGAAGCCCATGTATCCCTCCAGACCGAGAGCGAGGCTGTGAAGGCCGCCTGCGCCGGTCTGAACCTGGCGGAGATCTTCATCGTCTCCTCCTGCGGCTTCGAGAACGTGGCCGAGGGCGCTACCGTGGGCACCGGCGTGAACTTCGCCGACCTGACCGTGGGCGTCACCGAGGCTAGAGGCGAGAAGTGCCCCCGCTGCTGGATGCACTCCGAGGAAGCCAACGCCGAGGGCCTGTGCCCCCGCTGCGCCGGTGTCATCGCCCGTCTGGACGTGGAGCTGTAATTCATCATTAACCGCACAGAAGGCCCGCAGCCATTTGGCTGCGGGCCCTTTTGCATCTTATTCTGCTTTGATCACATCCAGAAAATATCGTTCCGTCGCCGGGTCGAGAGTGACGGTGGTGACGCCGTTTTCCAGGTCGAAGCCGAAGTTCTGGCTCTCCCCGTCGCGGACGATGGTGATCAGCTGGGCATTGACCAGGGTCACTGTTTGCTCCGGGATGTTCAGGCTGCTCCCCAGGGTGGTTGCCACATCGTAGCCATGGCGCTGATTGGCCGAGTTCCAGCTGCTTTCCTTCACATAGGTTCCGGAGACCGTAACGGACCCTCCCGCGGGGATCTCCACCGGGAACACCCAGTAGATCATTCCGGTTCCGCTGTAGATCCCGCCGAAAAGCGAATCCATGCTTCGGACGCCGCCGGGCTGTTGATAGACGCTGTCCACGATCCGCTTCATAACCCCATCATAGAGCATCTCCGGCGTCACCAGCTCCACGCCGGGACCGGGGTCCTCCTCCCAGTCGTAGACATAGTCCCGGGCCGCCTCCCACAGGCATTCCATGAAGGTAGACTCGTAAATTTCCAGCTCATAAGTCAGGCCCTCCACCTCCGTAGCCTGAAAGATCCCCTGGGTGTGGACCCGGCTTCCGCAAACGCTCATGTCCACTAAGTCGTCTCCGATCACATAGATCCAGGCGTCCTCTCCGGTGGAAAAGGTCAGATGATGGCTTTCCCTGTCATAGCCCGTGGTGCTGTAGGTCCGGACCCACAGGTTGGTGGTCTTTCCGTAGCTGTAGGAGATGTCCAGGGAGGGCGGATTGGCCTCCTCCCCCTCGTAGGCCATGTTATAGAAGTGGTAGACCTTCACGGGGACGTCCCACACCGGAGCCTCCGCCATGGCGGTCCCAAGGAAGTCGTTTTCCGTCAGCGCATTTCGGTAGGCACTGAAGCTGCCGGCGGAGCGGACCTTACCGTCCGTGTCCACAGCGGCCCAGACCGCCGCCTCCGCCGGTTCTCCGTCCACAGTAATGGTGGGCATCTCTCCGGAGAACCGGGTCTCAAAGCCCCACACAAGCTCCACAGAGGCCGTGTCATTGGCAGCGTTGGTCAGCGTGTAAGTATCCGTCACCCCGACCCGCTCCGAGGCGGAGGAATATTCCTTCTCCTTCAGATAAATCCCGAAATCCAGGGTCACATCCCGCCGGACCGTCACGTGCTCCCCACCGGACAGGCTGCTCAGTGGGAGCACCGGGCCACTGTAGAAGCTGAACTCCCCCGCCCTGCCGGGATTCAGGAACAGGTACATCCCAAGGAACACCGCCGGAAGAAGCAGGACCGCGATGATGGTCCCGGGATCAATGGCAGACCCGGGCCGCCGATTCTTTCGCTTGGTCATATCAGATCCCTCCCGTCAGCCAGAGGTCCAGGGCAATCGCCCCGGCCAGCGAGGCGAAATACAGAAGATACCGCCAGTTCTTGTCGTCCCGGAAGGTCAGATCCGAATTCCACTCCCAGGGAAGGGTCTCCCCCTCCTCCGCGGCGGTCAGGCTCTTGTACCGGAAATACTCCGCCACGATGGGGATGCGCAGGGCCTCGCCCTCCCACATCACCGTCCAGGTCCGGGACAGGGCTTCATTGTAGCTCAGGCGCCCCTCCTCCACATTGGTCACCCGGATACCGAAGATGGCCTTGCCCGGGGTGGTGGCGAAGAGGCTCAGGCACAGAGGCTCCAGAAGCAGTAGGGCGCCCAGCATAAAGATGCCGCTCAGGTGCTCCCAGTAGGGATAGACGCTCATCACCCAGTCAATCAAAAGCACACACAGCATAAAGTCCAGGGTCCTCGCCCAGTACCGCCGCCAGGGCAGATTCAGCCGGTTCTCCACGTCCTGCTTCAGGTTGTCCTCTCCGCTTTCCAGCAGCTCCAGATAGGCCTGGGGCTCCATATTCCCGAAATCCGTCCCCTGCCGGAGCATCTGCTCTGTCAGAAGTTTGACCCGCTCCTGCCGGTCCTGACGGGCTTCCAGCGCCGCCAGGTGTTCCTCCAGCACCTGCGCCAGCTCCTTCTCCCCGGCGCACATGGTCCGAACCTCCTCCAGGGGCACCTCCATCAGCCGCAGCAGCTTCACCTTCCGCAAAACCGCCGCGTCTTCTTCGGAATACTCCCGGTAGCCGTTCTCCCGGCGCTTTGGGCTGATCAGCCCCTCGGACTCGTAGAAGCGGATGTTGGTCCGGCCCATGCCGGTCCGTTCTTCCATATCTTTGATGGTCATGGCCCTGCACCTCCTTTGTGAGCCCATTATAAACCATTCAGCCGGTACACAGTCAAGGCCCTTTTCCTCTACCGTTGGGAGAAAACGAGGCTTTTGGGGTAATCTTCTTCTCCCGAAAAATTTTTTCGAAATTTGAAAAATAATGCTTGACTTTTTCGGTCTCCGTGCTATAATAAGCGTGTTCCGTTTGAGAGCTCGCCGGTATAGCTCAGTCGGTAGAGCAACTGATTTGTAATCAGTAGGTCGGGGGTTCGAGTCCGTCTACCGGCTCCATTCTCAAACTGCAACCGAATATGGGGGAGTTCCCGAGTGGCCAAAGGGGACAGACTGTAAATCTGCTGCGTTTCGCTTCGATGGTTCGAATCCGTCCTCCCCCACCAAGTGTTGCTGACAAAATAGATGCAACAGGAAAACCGCTAGAGTCTCTAGCGGTTTTCGCATTTTCTAAGCATGTTTTCTCATTCAATTTTCATAGATGCCAAGTAGATACCAGGTGGATTCGAACCACCGAAGTGAGCTATAGAGGGCTGGTTTCGCTGATTGTTCAGCGGTACCAGCCCTCTTTTTTCGTTTTCAGAAGAAAAATTCAAAAAATATATTGCACAAATTTCAACAATCTGTGTTGTGTACTTTCGCAACACTAAATAACTGGAGGTGATCCCTATAGCTATTCTCTTTTCCCAGGTAAAAGTCCAGTCCGCTGATCAGTCGGAAACTTTCCTCATCAGCGGCATCCCCAAGGAGTATGATGACCTGACGGAATCAGTTCAGCTCGAATGGTTCTTGCAGGACATTGACTCCGATGAAACCGTCCAAGTCCATGCAGATGCGTACCTCTATGGCGAGGGCGAAGTTGTAAATGCAACCCACGCAGAGCTCTGCTACTTCCTGGACCGCATCCGTCTCAATCCCAACTTCCTGGAAAGCCGTTGTCAGAGTGCAGGCAGCAGCGACTTTAGCTTTGACTGGACTCCCGGCGAATTGTTCGGACAGCATCTCGGTTCATGAATACTGCTAAGATGCAAAATCGGCACCCCAAAATGGGTGCCGATGTGTACTGTTTGATCAATTGTAATTCGACTTACTTAGTTATTTGCTTTTGAGATATTTCACACAAGCAAGAATGATAAGAATAATTGCAACAAATTCCGCAACAGTCCTCACAACTCCCCAAATTGCAGCTAAACCGATGCCTATGCCAGCCATAATATATCCCACCTCTTTCCTCAATTGGATTTATCTTTGATAATAGCCTGTAATGCCAACACCGATAGTTGCCCAATGATTGGCTCTTTTCATTTCATACTGAATATCTTCGTTGGACATGGGATTTCCATCTCTATTGGCTTCTTCAATCATTTCTGTAATTTCATCAGGTATTGCTTCTCGGTAAACACCAATGCTGATATTCGAAAACTGGTAGGAATAGCCGTTTTCGTCGTCCCAGATCTCTCCACTGTTGTTTTTCTTTAACACCGCAACTAATTCGGCAGCGTTGGTATCGAATACGGAAACACCGTAAATGGCAGGTTTTAGCTTACCATCAACTCCGCCTAAGAATTCTATAAAATCCACTTTGTTCTCTCGATAGTCAATTGCCATTTCACCATTGAAATAATAGTATCTATTCCCAATTGCTTCGCCTGCTCCAAGCGCAAGTTCAACCGCTGCTTTTTCCATGCCAAGTCGAATGGAAACATTATCAAAAGTAACCTTATCCAAAGGATAAATTTGAATGTTCATCGGAATACTCTCCTTTTTACCCAAGATTGACTCTTATTGGGTATTATAGCATGGCAACCAAGGAAATTCAAGTATCACCCGTACAACTAGCACAACCCCATCAATCAGAGGGCTGGCAGTTTGGTATCAACCATTCTGCCAGCCCTCTTTTTTCTATCTCAATCAAATCAATGGAGGTTATCAATGAAACACTACACGCTCAAGAAAATTCTGTCCCTGCTCCTGGTCATCTGCATGATGGCCTCCTTCGCTGGCTGTATCCCCGGCGAGGAAGATCCCACCGAACCCAGCGCCATCGAAACCACCGGCTCTACCGAAAGCACCACAGCGCCCACAGATGGCACGGCCGCACCCACTGAAAGCGCGGATGCTACCTCCTCCCCTACAGAGGAAACTCAGGCATCTATCACTCCCACAGAAGATGTGACTGAGCCTCCCGCAACGGAAGTCCCCGATACCGCCCCTACCTTCGCCACCGAAGTTCCGACAGAATCTCCCGTTGAAACCTTTGTGGATGTAGTGGAAACCGTATATGCCATCTCCACGGTCAATGTCCGTTCCGGCCCCAGCACCGACGATATGATCGTTGGCTCTCTGAACTACGGCGAATCCGTACAACGGACTGGCATCGGCAACAAGGGCTGGAGCCGAGTAGACTACAACGGCGAAGAAGCCTATGTCTATGCTTCCTACCTGTCGACAACCAATCCCGCCCAGGACACCAGCGGCTATCCCAAAACCTACAGCGACTCCACCTGTGACATCACCATCACCAAGGAATGGTATGAGGATGCCTGGTGCTACATCGCTCACCTCCAGTTCACCGACTACACCCGGTTCGGCACTTCCTGTGCCAATGGCGAGTACGACAACGGCTACGAAACCACATCCCATGCAGCCAGCAGACTGGATGCAATCTTCGCTGTGAACGGATGCTACTCCGCTCCCTATCTGAACTACACCGTAGTCAGAAGCGGCGAACTCTGCAACGGTTCCGGCGAGAATCTGTGGTGTCCCGCCGTGTACAGCAATCAGAACGGTCTGCTGCAAAGTGCGTGGGAGTCTGGCGGCACGGAAGGTATCGCAGGTGTGAACATCGACTCCCTGGTAGAAAGCGGCTTGGTTACGGATACCTTCTGCTTCGGCCCTCCCATCCTGGTAAATGGCTCTGTCACCGCAGGATCGGATGGCAGTCGCGCACAGAGAACCTTCATCGGAACCAATGGCAATCCCGGTGACATCTGGATCGTTGTTTCTGAAGGAAGAAATGCTGACGGCGAGTCCGCAGGTCTGACCTACAGCCAGTGCGCCCGACTGCTGGGAGAGAAAGGCTGTATCTTCGGTGTACCTCTGGACGGCGGTGGATCTTCCACCATGGTGTTCCAGGGCAAAGTCCTGAACAGTGCCAAGGCAGGCCAGCGGTCCGTGGTAGACTTCGTCTACTTCAAGTGAGGTACCGCCCATGATTAAAAAGACAATTCATCACGGAGAGGAAGTCCAGCAGAGAGATCTGCCCTGCGACTTCCTCTCTTTGCGCATGAGCCTGTATCAGATGAACTTGATGCTGGCTCCCAACGAAGTCTCTGTCCGGGATGTGCAAGCAGAATTCACCAGCACAGATCCCATCGGGCAGAAGCTCATCAGCCTGATTCGTCCCGGCGACCTGCTGTCAGATGTGGATGTAGCAATCCACCAGCTCAAGGCAGCTCCCCAGGCAATCCAGGAAGCCATGCGGCAGCGCCTCTTGGATGGAGCCTTTGAAACCATCGAGGACATCCATATCGGCCGGGATCAGCTTCTGGAAGAAAAGTGCGGTTTCCGTCAGCTCTACTATTTCCCGCTGGCCTGTTCCACAGAGGATGAGGACGGTGAACTCTTTGAAAATGATTCCGTCGATCTCACCCTCTACTCCGAGGATATCCAGGATGCCATCGAAAGGGACCAGGCTCGTGACATCGACACCATGGCGATGTTCTTCTGGACGCACGATCAGAAAGTCAACGATGCCATTCGAGCCAAGCTCCTGACCTGCGACTGGGGTATTGCGGAAATCGGCGGCAAGCTCTACGGCCGTGTTGAAGTTACCGCTGCGGAGCCGTTCACCCCTGTAGAGGATCGTGCTATGAAAGATTGGATCAGCGGCCAGAATTCCGACGGTTTCGGCGAGGGGTTCGAACAGCGTCCTATCGAAACCGTAGACGGTTCTATCTATATCCACTTCTGGAACTCCGGCGACGAATACTTCATCGTTAATGCCGACGAGATCCAAAAGCAGTTCCACCCCCAAACAGCATCTCAGGAACAGCCCCAGAACGAGCATCCCACCCTCTATGGTGTAGGCGGCGGTGAAACCGCAGAGCTGCACAGTGTCCGGGAAGTTGCCCAGTTCATCTATGAAAAGGGTCTGCACAGCGATGTCCTCATCACCAGAGAGGACGGTACTCCTTTCATCACTACCTTCGGTTTCTTCATCGATAAGATCGCTGATATGGAATACCGGGAGGAACTGTTGAAAGAGCTGGTACCGCTTCAGATGGGTGAACAGGACGGCGGCATGGGCGGTATGTCCATGTGAAGGAGGAACCATGGGAACTAGAAGTCTCATTGCGAAGCAGACAGGCCCGGATACCTACCGTGCAATCTTCTGCCAATTAGATGGTCATCTGGAAAGCCAGGGTGCCATGTTGCTGGAACACTTCAA
>JBGVDK010000030.1:0-6979 GCA_045119355.1 Faecousia sp. | reverse complement strand
ACGGCGAGGTCACCGAGGTCCCCGAGGGTCCCGTGATCATCGCCACCGGTCCTCTGACCAGTGACGCCATGAGCGAGGCCATCGGCAAGTATTTCGGCGACGAGGAGCAGCTCCATTTCTTCGACGCCGCCGCGCCTCTGGTGACGGCTGAGAGCGTGGATATGGACCTCGCCTGGGGGCAGAGCCGGTATGACCGGGGTAATGCGGATTATGTCAACTGCGCCATGAACCGGGAGGAGTACGAGGCCTTTTACAATGAACTGATCCACGCCGAGGAGGCGGAGGTCCATGGCTTCGAGGATAAGAACGTCTTCGAGGGCTGTATGCCCGTGGAGGTCATGGCCCGCCGGGGCTTTGATACCCTGCGGTTTGGTCCCCTGAAGCCCGTGGGCCTGGTGGATCCCAGAACCGGCCGGGAGCCCTACGCCGTGGTCCAGCTCCGGCAGGACAACGCGGCCAAGAGCGTTTACAATCTGGTGGGCTTCCAGACCCACCTGAAGTTCGGCGAGCAGAAGCGGGTGTTCTCCATGATCCCCGCCCTGAAGAACGCCGAGTTCGTCCGCTACGGCGTTATGCACCGGAACACCTTCATCCAGAGCCCCAAGCTCCTGGACCGGTTCTACGCCGACCGCCGGAATCCTCTGGTGGCCTTCGCCGGACAGATGACCGGCGTGGAGGGCTATGTGGAGTCCGCCGCCTCCGGCTTCCTGGCAGCGGTGGCAATGGCCGCCAAGGTCCAGGGGAAGGAGCCTGTGCAGTTCCCCCGGGAGACCGCCATCGGCGCCCTGGGCCTGTACGTCAGCGATGAAAGCATCACCGATTTCCAGCCGATGAATGTGAATTTCAGCATCATCGCTCCCCTGGAAAAGCGGATCCGAAAGAAAGCAGAAAAGAATCTGGCCATCGCCCAGCGGAGCCTCGCCATCATCGACGAGCTGCTGGCAAAGGGCCTGTGACCGAAGGAGGGTAACAAGCTATGAAGATCATTCTCGACGCAATGGGCGGCGATAACGCCCCCGAGGCCGTTGTTGGCGGCGCATTGGAGGCTGTGAAGGCCTATAACTGCCAGGTCATCCTGGTGGGTAAGGGCGAGGCCATTCTGGAAGCCATGAAGAAGCAGGGCGTCAGCGACCTGCCCGCCGGTGTGGAGATCGCCAACGCCGACGATGTGGTGGATATGCACGACGATCCCGCCGCGGTGCTCCACAAGCGGAAGAACTCCTCCATGGTGGTGGGCCTGAAGATGCTGGCCGAGGGCCAGGGCGACGCTTTTGTCTCCGCGGGCTCCACCGGCGCGCTGCTCACCGCCGCCACCCTGGTGGTCAAGCGGGTCAAGGGCATCCGCCGGGCTGCCATGGCTCCCGCCTTCCCCAATAAGGCCGGCGGCAAGACCATCATCTGCGACTGCGGCGCCAATGCCGAGTGTACCCCCGAGTTCCTGCTTCAGTTCGCCATTGTGGGCTCTCTTCACGCCAAGAAGACCCTGGGCCTGGAGAATCCCCGGGTGGGCCTTCTGAACATCGGCACCGAGGATTCCAAGGGGACCCAGCTTCAGCTGGATACGTATCCTCTGCTTCAGAAGGCCCATGAGCAGGGCCTGATCAACTTCGTTGGAAACATCGAGGCCCGCCAGGTCCCCCTGGGCGAGGTGGACGTCTGCGTCTGCGACGGCTTCAGCGGCAACGTGCTCCTGAAGGCCATCGAGGGCACCGCCATGTTCATGGGCAGTGCGGTGAAGAAGGTGTTCAAGAAGAACCTCTTCTCCAAGCTTGGCTACCTGCTGTGCAAGGGCGGCGTTTCCGACATGATGAAGCTGCTGGACTACCGGGAGATCGGCGGCACCCAGTTCCTGGGCATCAAGAAGCCCGTCATCAAGGCCCACGGCTCCTCTGACGCCCTGGCCTTCAAGAACGCGGTGCGTCAGGCCATGGAGGCGGTGGACGCCAACGTGGCAACGGAGCTGGAAGCCGCGCTGAAGCAGATCGCCGCTGCCAAGGAGGCGTGAAACCAGTGATCAAGGAACTGGAAGAGGCCATTGGCTATCATTTTCAGGACATCTCCCTGCTGGAAAATGCCCTGACCCATTCCTCCTACGCCAACGAGCGCTGGCACAACAGCCTGCGCAGCAACGAGCGGCTGGAATTTCTCGGGGACTCCATCCTGGGCATGATCGTGGCGGACCATCTGTACCGGAACTTCCCGGACCGGCCCGAGGGCGAGCTGACCCGGATGCGGGCGGACATGGTCTGCGAGCAGAGCCTGGCGGTGGTGGCGAACCGGATTCATCTGGGCAGCCATCTGATGCTGGGCCACGGCGAGGAGCAGGGCGGCGGCAGAAACCGCAACTCCATCCTGGCCGATGCGGTGGAATCCGTCATCGCGGCCTGTTACTTAGACGGCGGCTACGCGGCGGCGCTGAATTTCGTGAACACCTTCGTGCTCAGCGACATTCCCGTGGTGAAGTACCACAACGCCGACTACAAAACTGCCCTTCAGGAGAAGGTCCAGCAGAAGAAGCATCAGGTTCTGAGCTACCACCTCATCGGCGAGGAAGGCCCGGACCATGATAAGCGCTTCCTGGTGGAGGTCCGGCTCAACGGCACCGTGGTGGGCCAGGGCTCCGGCACCAGCAAGAAACGGGCAGAGCAGGATGCCGCGCGGGTGGCCCTGGAAGATCTGTTCGGGGTGAAATAATCGTTTTTGGGGACGCACCTATTGGGTGCGTCCCTTTTTTGTTTGGGTGAATCCATCGGACTGTAGGGACCGGCGTCCCCGACGGTCCGTCGTTAACATTTGACCTCGATGGGCAAATGTTAACGTATACATTGCCGCCTAAGGTTGGAGCGGACCGCCCAGGAGGCCGGTCCCTACGGACATTCATGAAACTTCTTGACAAATCAAACCATCGTGCTATACTGTATTTAGCAATGCTAAATACATAGCGATGACGAGGTGAGCGATGGAAGAACGGTTTTTACAGCAGCTGAAAAAGGGCGTTTTGGAAATGCTGGTGTTGGAGACGGTGTGCCGGAAGCAGACCTATGGCTATGAGCTTCTGACCTCCCTCCGGGAGCGCTCCGCCGGGCTGTTCACTTTGAAGGAAGGAACCCTGTACCCCATCCTCTATCGGTTGGAGGACGAGGGGATGATCGTCTCCTCCTGGTCAAAGGGGGAGGGCCGGACCGCCCCCAAGAAGATGTACTCCGCCACAGAAGAGGGGCAAAAGGAGCGCCTCCGCCAGAGGGAGGTCTGGAAACAATTCACCGCCACAGTGGACGGCTTTTACGGGGAGGAGACGGAATGAAATATTACATTGACCTGACAAAAGAGAAGGGATGCGTGGGCATCCTGTTTACCCACCCGGAGAACACGGCGGTGTTTGTGGGCACCACTGTCCACACAGAGGAAGCGAAACTCCGGGACCACCCGACGGCGAAGCGGTACGCAGAGGAATGTGACTTTCACTTCTTCTTTGACGGGGATGAACTTCCGGCGTTTTACACGGTTCCCCAGACGGAGATCGGCGGCTGTGACAGCCAGGGCGGCCTGTTCGCCGGGAGTTATCATTTCGACCTCCGGGGTGAGCCGCTGTACTACATCGACCGGGATGGGAAGTGCTTCCTGATCACGGAAAACAGCGGCGAGTTTCTGGAAATGGGCCTGTCCTGGCGGGAGAAAATGGTCCTCACCGACGCCATCGAGGTCTTCGCCAGCCGGGAAGAAGCGGAGCGGAAATACAAAATCTGGGAATGGGAAGAATTGCTCAAGGAGGGCGACCTATGAAGAAATATATGAAAGCGGTCCGCCGGCGGCTGAACCTGCCGAAGGGCGTGAAGGACCGGGTGATGACGGACTTTGCCTCCTCCATCGCAGCCCGAAAGGAAGCGGGGGAGACTGACGAGCAGATTATTGCCGAGCTCGGCACGCCCAAGGAGGCCGCTGCGTTGCTCAATGAGCAGATGAAGGAATACACTTATCAGAAAAGCCCCTGGCGCTGGGCGGCGCTGGCTGCGGCGATTCTGGGGGGTCTGCTGCTGATGTACAACGGAGTGGTTGGATTGCTGGCCCATATGCTTACGGAGGCCATCAATGCCTCTGCCAGCGTGGGCGTCATCGGCGGCGCGGACGGACCCACCACCATCTTTGTCACAACCTCCCCTTCCGGCACAGGCTGGATCGTGTGGGCGATGGTGACGGTGATGGGACTGATCGGCTTCTGGTATCTGGGGCACATGAAAAAGAAGTGACCCTGGGAGGACGAGACTATGAATCGGAAGAAATGGATCGCCATTGCCCTATGCGCGGTGCTGATCTTTGCTTTTATGAAAAATCAATCCGGGTCGGGAGCCCGGGCTGAAGCGGAACCCTCCCAGACGGAACTTCCGGCGTTTATCACGATGCTGGCGGAAGGAATCTGGCCGGAGAATGAATACACAGCGGGAGTCCCGGTCCCTCCGGGAACGGTGGGCTGGGCAATGCTGGACAGCCAAAATGAAAGCTGCTCGATCCAGGTCCAGAGCGTGCCCCAGGCGCAGTTTGATGATTATTATCAGCAGCTTCAGGACGCGGGCTACCAGGAAATCGAGCGGACAGAGGAGAAGAACGAGATTTCCATCGGAACCCTTCTCTCGGATGGGAGTCGGTCCATCAGCCTGGCCTATTCGGAACAGACGCTGATGATCTGTCTGATGAACCGGGGAATCAACGGCGGGTCGCGGGGATTTCTGCAATCCGGAAATTTGGAAAATGTCTACGTAAACGGATATGCCACCTATGACGACGAGAACGGCATCCAGGTGGTGACGGAGCTGTATGTTCTGGATTCGGCGGATCCAAAGCCTGCCTTTGAACTGGTTAGCGGACGGGTGACGCTGATCCTGGGGGACAGCGGAACGGTCCACTATCTGGGCACGGAATGCACCGGACGGGAGGCTGTGGCGCTGGCGGTGAATACCGGCGTCACCGGCGCCAGTGGAGCCACCGGCGCTGTGATCATCGCGGGGACAGCCTGGGCGGAAAACGCGGCTGGCGGAGGTGGTTCCTTTACCGTGTCCTTTGACATTACCATTCCTTGAGAGTCAAGCCGGGCTTCCGTGGCTGAACGAACGGAAAAATGGAAAGCACATCGATTTTTCGGTGTGCTTTTTGTTTTTTGAAAGAATTTCTTGCAATTGCGCTGGGATGGAGGTATAATAAGCTGATTCATTATAGAGTTTTGAGGTTATGCTGTGTATCTGAAATCTTTGGAGGTTCAGGGCTTCAAGTCCTTCCCGGACAAGACCCTGATCCGTTTCGGCGACGACATCACCGCCATCGTGGGGCCCAACGGCTCCGGCAAATCGAATATTTCCGACGCCATCCTCTGGGTCATGGGCGAGCAGAGCAGCAAGACCCTTCGGGGCGCGAAAATGGAGGACGTGATCTTCGGCGGCACCCAGAAGCGGGCGGCCGTGGGCTTCGCGGAGGCGACGCTGACCCTGGACAACTCTGACCGGGCGCTCGCCTACGACGCCGACGAGGTCATGGTCACCCGGCGCTATTACCGCTCCGGCGATTCGGAATACTACATCAACAAACAGTCCGCCCGGTTGAAGGACATCCACGAGCTGTTCATGGACACCGGCCTGGGCCGGGAGGGCTACAGTAACATCGGCCAGGGCCGCATCGACGAGATCCTGTCCCTGAAGTCCGGCGACCGCCGGGAGATCTTTGAGGAGGCGGCGGGCATCTCCAAATACCGCCACCGCAAGGAGGAGACCGAGCGGAAGCTTCAGCACACCGAGGATAACCTGCTCCGCATCGGCGACAAGGTCCAGGAGCTGGAGCTTCAGATCGAGCCCCTGCGGGTCCAGTCCGAGAAGGCCAGAAAGTATCTGGGAATGAAGGATGAGCTTCAGGGCGTGGAGGTTGCCGTCTGGCTGGACTCCCTGGAACGGCTGTCCGCCGCGGCAAAGAAGGCAGAGGAGGACTATTCCAGTGCGTCCATCGTCCTGCAGCAGGCCCACGATGATCTGGATGCCCTGTACCATCAGGCGGAGCTGCTGGGCGAGGAGTTGCGCCACCGGGACGGCCAGTTGGAGACAGTCCGGGTGGAGAGCAATATGCTGGAAGCCGCCCATCAGCAGATGGAGGGCCAGATGGCCGTCCTGCAGGGCAACGTGGCCAACAACCGGGCAAACGTGTCCCGGATTGAGGAAGAACTCTCCGACGAGGCCAGCCGCAGCGGCGGTATCCTGAGCCAGATCGACCAGGCCAAGGACCGGATCACCCAGATCGACCAGACCCTGGCCCGGGACCGCCGGGAGCTGGACAAGCTCCAGCAGAGCCTGACCAGCCTCACCGCCAACGCCCAGGGCATGACCCGGCAGTTTTTGGAGCTGCGGGCCAAGCAGACCACCCTCACCGCCGAGATCGCCGGCCGGGAGGCGGATGTCAAGGCACTGGAAGAGAGCATCCGCCAGTCCGGCGAGCGGGCCGAGCAGCTGAACGAAGACATCAACGCCGGAAACGGACGGAAGCGGGATGCCCAGATCGCTCTGGACGCCTGCCGGAAGGCCCTGAGCACCGCCCAGGGACAGGTCACCGCCGCCCAGAATACCATTTCCGGTTATACCCTCCGGCAGAACACCCGGGCCAAGCACCGGGATGAGCTGGCGGAAGAGGTCCGCGGCCTGACAAGCGAATTGGACGGCGTGGCGGCGAAGCTCCGGGTCTTCCGGGCCATGGAGCGGGATTATGAAAGCTATCAGAAATCCGTCAAGCAGGTGATGCGGGAGGCGGAGCGGGGGGGACTGCGCAACGTCCATGGTCCTGTGTCCCGGCTGATCCGCACCGACGATGAATTCACCGTGGCCATCGAGATCGCCCTTGGCGGCGCTATGCAGCAGATCGTGGTGGACACCGAGGCCGACGGCAAGGCCGCCATCGGCTACTTAAAGCGCACAGGCGGAGGCCGGGCCACCTTCCTGCCCCTGTCCGC
>JBGVDK010000029.1:0-35886 GCA_045119355.1 Faecousia sp. | reverse complement strand
ATGAGACGAAAAAGATAGAATCCACAACGCCGTTAGGCGGTGTCTTTTTCATAAAACGATGCCGTTTTATGAAAAAACAGTATTAGCCCTTGACCGCGCCGGCGGCGACGCCCTTGATGATGTGCTTCTGACAGAACAGGTACATGATAATGATGGGGATGATGCTCAGCATGATGATGGCCATGGTCGCGCCCAGGTCCACGGTGCCGTAGCTGCCTTTCAGATACTGGACGTGGATGGGAATGGTCATGTACTTGGTGCGGTCCAGAACCAGATAGGGCAGCAGGTAGTCGTTCCATACCCACATGACCTCCAGAATGGCCACGGAGATCAGGGTGGGCTTCAGCATGGGCAGAACCACACTGAAGAAGGTGCGCACGGGGCCGCAGCCGTCGATAGAGGCCGCTTCCTCCACACCCAGGGGCAGACCCTTAATAAAGCCGATGAACATGAAGATAGCCAGGCCAGCGCCAAAGCCCAGATAGACGATGGGAATGGTGTAGGGGGTATTCAGGTTCAACTGGTCGGAGGTGAAAGTCAGGGTGAACATGACCATCTGGAAGGGGACGATCATGGAGAACAGGCAGAGATAATAGAAGATGTTTGCCGCAGTGCTCTGGACCCGGGCGATGTACCATGCGGTCATGGAGCAGAACAGCAGGATCAGAACGGTGGACACCACAGAAATGTACACGCTGTAGCCCGCGGACTTCAGGAAGGGATAGTTGCCGAAGGTGAAGCCCTTGATGTAGTTGGCCCAGCCAACGAAGGTCTCAGCGCTGGGCATGGCGAAGGCGTCCAGGTTGATGGCGTTGTTGCTCTTGAAGGAGTTGACCACCACCTCCGCGATGGGGAACACCCAGATGGCGCACAGCACCACGAAGAAGCAGGTCAGAATCATGCTGCCGATGGAATATTTCTGTTTCATTACTGCTGCACCTCCTTGGAACGGGTGGCGTACTGCTGAGAAATGGCGAGGACCGCCACCAGCAGGAAGAAGATCACGGCCTTGGCCTGGGCCACGCCATGGTAGTTCTTGCTGATGTTGTAGGTGGAATAGATGTTCAGGGCCAGAAGCTCCGTCATGTTGACCTTGGCGCCCTCCATCATCACGCTGGGCATACCGCCGGTGAGGGCCAGGTTCTGGTCGAAGAGCTTAAAGCCGTTGGTCAGGGTCAGGAAGGTGCAGGTGGTGATACTGGGCATCACGTTGGGGATGATGACCTGGAACAGGGTCTGAGCGCCGGAGGCGCCGTCGATCTTGGCGGCTTCCAGCATATCCTCGGAGATGGCCTGGAGGCCCGCGATGTAGATGATCATCATGTAGCCGATCTGCTGCCAGCACACCAGAATCACCAGACCCCAGAAGCCATAGGTGGGATTGGCGGTGAGGTAGGTGGAATACTGCTTCAGGATGCCGTCGAAGATCAGGCTCCAGATGTAGCCCAGGACCACGCCGCCGATCAGGTTGGGCATGAAGAACACGGTACGGAAGAGGTTGGAGCCCCGCATTTTCTGGGTCAGGGCGTAGGCGATGGCGAAGGCGGCCACGTTGATCAGCACGATGGTCACAATGGCGAAGGCCGCGGTATTCTTGAAGGCGTTGCGGAAGCCCGCGTCGGAAAACACCTTCACATAGTTCTGCAGGCCCACCCATTCCGCGTCATTCACCGTAGCGAAATTGCAGAAGGACAGGTAGATGCCCCGGAAGAAGGGCCAGATGAAACCAATGCAGAAGGCCGCAAAGGTTGGCAGGAGGAACAGCCACCCAAAGCGCTGGATGGGACGCCGGATCAGCACGGAGTTGACACCAGCTCTGTCGATTTTTTTGCTCAAAACGATCTTCCTCTCTTTCGTTGTTTTTTCTGCCCGGACCATGCCGGACAGGACGAAACGTCCGAATCACGCTCAGCCGCTTCGTCCTGCCCAAAAAGGGGGAAAAGGGGCGGGCAGAGGCCCGCCCCCAAAGTCATGCAGTTTTGTGCCAGATTAGCCGTTCACAACGGAGTACTCGTAGGCCCAGCCGTCGACGAAAGCGGTGACAACCTCGGACCAGTCGGCGGTGCCGGCGGAGTAGGCAGCCAGAGCGGTAACGACGGTAGCTCTCCAGGAGTCCACGTTGGGAGTGTAGTTGAAGGCCCAGGAGATAGAGGTCTTGCCCTCGGCCAGCATCTCGTTGCCGTCAACGACGAACTTGTTGGAGGAAGCGGGGCAGTTCTTGAAGGGGACAGCGCCCAGCTGCTCAACGTAAACAGCGGAAGCGTCGGGATCGGAAACCAGCCACACCAGGAAGTCGATGGAAGCCTGGATATCCTCGGCAGAAGCCTTGGAGTTGATGGCCCAGCAGTTCTCGGTGCCGGAGCACAGGGCGGCGTTCTCTTCGCCCTCAGCGCCGCAGTAGATGGGAATCATGGCCAGCTGGTCGTCGGTCATACCAGCCTCGATCAGGCCGGCGTACTCCCAGGTGCCGTTCTGATAGAAGACAGCCTTGCCTTCCTTGAACATGGCGGTGGACTCGTCACCGGTGGAGGTGGTCAGGGAAGCGGGGTCCACGGAGGAGTTGTTGATGTACAGGTCCCAAACGTTCTTGTACAGGTCCAGGTACTCGCCGGTGATGGTGGCGACGGAGCTGTTCACGCCCTCGTAGTGCAGGGGCAGGGTAGCCAGGTGGCCGGAGAAGCGCCAGGAAGAGGAGCCGTCCAGACCAGCGGAGGTGAAGGCGACGAAGCCCAGCTCCTCGGAGCGAGCGGTGATGTCCTCACAGACAGCCTTCAGGGTCTCGAAGTTGTAGATGTCGTCCAGGGTGTAGCCAGCCTGGCCCAGCAGCTCGGTGTTGACGATGATACCGAAGGACTCGTAGCAGTTGCCGATGGCCTTCAGCTCGCCAGCCTCGTTGTACAGGTTGAAGTCGTTGGTAGCCAGTTCAGCAGCGATAGCGGTGTCGGTCAGATCCAGGGCGTAGTCGTCCCAGTCAGCCAGACCGGCCATGTTGCCGATGTTGAAGATGGTGACATCCTCGATGTTGGCGTTCAGAGTCTGGGAGTAGGTGCCGGAAGCGGCGGTGACGACCTTAACCTGGACACCGGTCTTGGCGGTGTAGTCAGCAGCCAGCTGCTGCAGAGCCTCGTCGAACTCGGGCTTGAAGTTCAGGTAGTAGACGGAACCGGCGGCCTCGGCCACGGGCTCGGTCTCCACGGGAGTGGTCTCGACAGGGGTGGTCTCGTTGTTGGCGGGAGCGGTGGTCTCGACGGTCTCTTCGCCGCAGGCGACCAGACCCAGTACCATCACGAGTGCCAGCAGCATTGCGATGAGCTTTTTCATTTTTCGTCCTCCTATTTGTTGTCCAGGATCTCCTGGCAGTTTAGAATTGGAAACGATTCCAATCGTTTCACGCTTCCAGTATACTCCAAGGGGAATAGAAATTCAACAAACAATCGTCGAGATCATTAAATTTCTGCACATCCAACAATCCACAATACCACATTTTGTATAACTTGCCCGGGCCCAGTGCCTGGGCTGTCTCCTCGAGCCTGGAGGATTGTGCTTGTTGGCAGTCGAGTTAAACCGCCCGAGTGGTCGGCGGCCAGTGGCCGCTGACACCTCGGGACCGGAGGATTGTGCTTACTGGCCGTCGAGTTAAACCGCCCGATTGGTCGCGACGTCCTCGCTCGGCGTATGAAATTCGGACATAGTATGATCGTTGCTGCGGTAAATATCTTAGCGACCCGTTTAATAACCACTGTAGGGACCGGCGTCCTCGACGGTCCGTGCCGCGTAAGCGGCAAACGTTGTTTGCCGCCGGACCGTCCAGGAGGCCGGTCCCTACGGTCACCCACACGGCATCTCAATAGATTGAAATATACCGCAGGAACGATACCGGGCGTGGTGCTGCGCGCAGCGCATCCAAAATCTACATGATTGCCGGTGGCAATCATACCACTACAAATTTTACTCGCGTATCAACAAGCACAATCCCCCAGTCTCGCATTGGCTGTCGGCCCTGCCGACAAAAACTCCCGAAAGCCGGTGGCTTTCGGGAGTTGGTGCATCTTGAATTAGTCTGCGACGTAGGGCAGCAGAGCGATCTGACGGGCGCGCTTGATGGCGGTGGTCAGATGACGCTGATGAGCAGCACAGGTACCGGTGGTACGGCGGGGCAGGATCTTGCCGCGCTCGGACAGGTAACGGCGGAGCTTTGCAGTGTCCTTGTAGTCGATGACGGTCACCTTGTCAACGCAGAAGGAGCAGACCTTCTTACGCTTGCGGGGACGCATGCTACGCTGTTCAGCCATGGAATTTCCCTCCTTGTAAGTTTAGTAGAAAAGTTCAGTTTTTTCAGAACGGAAGCTGAGCGTCGTCATCCTCCAGCATCGCGAAGTCGGATGCCGCAGGCTGGCTGGGCGCGGTGTAGCTGCCATAGCTGCTGTTTCCGCCGGCGTTGTAATTGTTGTTATTACCGCCGTAGGAATTGCCGCCATAGCTGTTGCTGCCGCCGCCATAGGAATTACCGCCATAGGCGCTGCCGCCGTTGTCGGAATCCCGTCTGCTGTCGCCGAAGTAGACATTGTCTGCCACGACTTCCGCAGTGCGGCGCTTGTTGCCGTCCTTGTCGGTCCAGGATCTGATCTGGAGCCGGCCGGAAACCACCACCATGCGGCCCTTGGTCGCATACTTGGAGATGAACTCCGCGGTATTGCGCCAGGCAACGCAGTCGATGAAATCGGTTTCCTTTTCGCCGTTCTCGTTCTTGCCGAAGTCACGGTCGACCGCGACAGAGAAGCTTGCGACAGCGATGCCGCTGCCGGTCCGGCGAAGCTCGGGATCACGGGTCAGACGACCCATGATGGTGATGTGGTTGAGCATTTCTTACTCCTCCACGACGGTGGTCAGGCAGCGCATGACGCCCTCAGTGATCTTCATGACGCGCTCCAGCTCCGCGGGGAACTCGGGCTTGGTCTCGAAGTTCATCAGGACGTAGTAGCCCTCGGCCATGTCGTTGATTTCGTAAGCCAGGCGACGCTTGCCCCACTCGTCAATGTTGGTCAGAGTACCCTCCGCTTCCACCATTGCCTTGAACTTTTCCACAAGTGCTGCGATGCCCTCCTCGCCCAGGGTGGGGTCGATGATGTAGAGCACCTCATACTTACCGGTGATCTTAGCCATGTTGTTTGCACCTCCTTATGGTCTGAATG
Organism: Faecousia sp.; assembly: GCA_045119355.1. Taxonomy (GTDB): domain Bacteria; phylum Bacillota; class Clostridia; order Oscillospirales; family Oscillospiraceae; genus Faecousia. The sequence continues at coordinate 30,694 of JBGVDK010000029.1, read as the reverse complement.
GCCCACGGTCGCGCCGTGAGCAAAGAGTTGTCTGTTTTCACAGACTGATTTAATATAACCGATAAATCACATTTTGTCAACAGATTTTTCCGATTTTTCTTCGTAAAAAACGGTCCATCCAGGTCAGTTCCTCCTTTTCCGGGTCCGGAATGTCCAGAACGTAGCTCTGGCACACGTTGATGACCTTGGTGCCGCCATATTCCCGCTCCCGCTGGATGCCCATCCCGTAGCGCAGGTGGACGTGTCCGTGGACCAGGTACATAGGATGGTAGCTGTCGATCAGCTCCAGCAGCGCCTCAAAGCCCTGATGGGCCGGGTCCTCCGCGTCCCCGACGCCTCTCGGCGGCGCGTGGGTCACCACGATGTCCACGCCGCCCAGCCGCTCGATGTCCTTGCGGAGCTTCCGGATCCGCTTGCGCATCTGGTCGTCTGAATACTGATTCGCGCCGGGCCGGTAGCGCAGGCAGCCGCCCAGGCCCAGAATCCGCAGGCCCTTGCACAGCACCACCTTGCCGTCGATGCTGTCGCAGCCCTCCGGCGGGTTGATCTCGTAGCCGATGTCGTGGTTTCCGTGGACATAGAGCAGGGGCGCCCGGCCCATGGTCACGAGAAAGGACAGATAAGTCGCGTGGAGGTCGCCGGAGGAGAGGATCAGATCATAGTCTTTCAGCCGTCCGGGCACATAGTTGTCCCACAGGGACATCTCTTCCTCGTCGGCAATGCAAAGGATCTTCACTTCGTCAAACCTCGCTCTCTTCCGGGAACACGCCCAGCAGCTTCACCATCTGGCGGGAGAAGGGCAGCACCTCGTCATATTTGGGGATGGACCCGCTGACGTTCTCGCACAGCCAGTCCATGTGCAGCAGCTCCTCGGGGGAGAACCCCCGGCTGCCGTCGTTTTTCAGCGATCCGTCCTGGGCCACGATCTTCCGGTAGAATGGATCGATCATCCCCCGGCGCAGACCCGCACGGAGCAGCACCGCCAGGCTCTTCACACCCTCGGGAATCTCGTCGGAGAGCTTCACGTCGATGACGCCGCTGTCGATGCCCCACCAGTAATTCACCGCCTGACCGGACTTGCCCTCCCAGGACCCGGCGATGACGGACCGGACCACCTTCTCGTAGAACTTGCCCCAGACCCACACCGGGGACGCCAGGGGCATCTGCTTGCCGTCCTCGTTATAAATGTATGTACCATACTCATGGAACAGCCGGTCCTCCACCGGGGTATCCCGGTTGGAGATCACCCGGATGCCGTTTTTCAGGAATTCCTGGGTGGGGTTGCCCCGCTGGCAGGACCATTTCAGCTCGATCTTCGCCCGGGGGTTGGTCATCTGGGCGCCCAGGGCAAAGGCGTTGATGGAGGCGGGCACGCCGTGGATGGGGTAGCTGCCCACATAGCCGATCCGGTCGTTCTTCGCCATGGCTCCGGCGATGGCGCCGGTGATGAACTTGCCCTCGTAGATCCGGCTGTAGTAGGTCCGGACCGTGGAATAGGGCATATGGACCGAGCAGTTCAGGAACTTCACCTTGGGATACTTCACCGATGCCTTCAGGCTGGGGGCAATGAGCTGGGGCGTGGTGGTGAAGATGATGTCCGCGCCCTCGGCCACCGCTTTTTCCAGCAGCTCCTCCGCCTGTTCGGGGGTGTTGGCGTTGAAATAGGCCGCCGTCTCCACCTGGCGGCCCATGGCCTCCTCCAGGTACTTCCGGCCGTTCTCATGGGCCATGGTCCAGGCGGAGGCCGCGGCGGTCCGCTGGTGGATGAAGGCCGCTTTCACATGGTCGGGGCTCTTGAATTTGCTCAGAATGCTGCCGCTGGACTCGGCGGGGGGCTCGGTGCGGACCACCGGTGCGGGCTTGGCCAGGGCCTGGACGTTGTCCCACATTTTCGCCAGGGATTTTTTCAGATCCGCCGGAGTCATATCCCCCAGGTCAGAGTAAGGGTGGACCTCCAGCCAGAGCATCAGCACATCCTCCATCGCCACGCCCAGCTCCCTGCCGCCCTGGGCGGCGAAGGCGTCCCGGAAGTATTGGTAGTATGCCCGGAATCTCCGGCGGTCCGCCTCGGGCCAGCTCTGGCCGGGGACGGCGCCCACCGCCTTGATCAGCTTGGCGTAGCTTCCCGGCTGAGTAAACTGGACGTCATACAGCCCGGTGAGCTTGTAGAACTCCAAAAATTCGTTGTAGGCCTTCAGCCGCACAGGGTCGACGTCCTGGGGCATGACCCGGTGGACGATGCCGGGGATCCGGGGCGCGCCGAAGCTCTTGAGCACGCTGACCCGCTTGTTGCCCTCCTGGACGTAGAAATTGCCCAGGTACTCATAGCAGACGATGGGCTCCCGGATGCCCTCGTTCAGATGGGCCTCGCACAGGCCGATCCACTTGGTGGCGAATTCCGAGTCCTGCCCCAGCAGGGGCATAAAGCCCGCGGTAAAGGCCGAGATTCGTCCGGCGGTCTTGGTACCCACGATCCGCTCGGCCGGGATCTCCACCAGGCCCACATAGACGCTGGAATCCCCTCCGGAGCCGGCGACCTCGCTGAGCACCGCGGGATAAGGATCCAGTCCCCGGGCCGTGCGGTCCTTGAACTCCTTCTGGCCCAGCTTCAGGGCTCTGGTATATTCTTCAACAGCTTCGGTTCTTGCCATGCAAATATCCTCCCGGTCACACGTTGTCAAAGTCTTACCAGAATATCATACCCTTTTTCCGGCCAGAATGCAACCCCCCCAGGCCCAGCGGCTGGGCACCGCCCACCCGCAGATTTCCGAAACTTTCCAAAATTGGGGGTTTACTTTTTCTTCAAGCTGTTGTAGAATAGACCCGAACAGAGTAAGATTTTCCGCGTGAAGTGCCACCGTGATGGGGAGTTGTACGGCGGACGAAGGCATACTGCCTGCGACGGATCATCTGCACCCGCTGTTGCATATTGGCGGATCACCTCCTTTATGTAGCATCGATACTCGGTTGGGCCAACGGCTGGATCGATTCGTGTCTGCCTGCCCCGCCGGTATTTTCCTTCAAACATGCTCCCCATTGGGCTTCCATGCCCCATGGGGATTTTTTGTTGGAGACCGGATCAGGACAGCGCTTTTGATCAGAGCTAAGGGCCTTATCAAAAGGAGGTTTTATCCATGGCAAGAACTCAAAAATCAACCGCGCTGTATGCGCATCCCTTCTGCAAAGCCTACTGGCGCGACGCCGCCGCCGAGATGAAGAGCACCAAGACTCTGGTCATCGCGGCGATGATGATCGCCCTCCGGGTGGCTACCAAGGGCCTGTCCATTCCCATCGCCCCGAACCTGCGGCTGTTCAATGTGGCCAGCTTCATCAATGCCCTGAGCGCCATGATCATCGGCCCCGTGATGGCCATTCCCGCGGCGTTCCTGTCGGACTTCCTGGGTGTTCTCATTTGGGAGGGCCTGGGCACCTACTTCCTGCCCTACGCATTGCAGGAGATCGCCAGCTCCCTGATCTGGGCGCTGCTGCTCTACCGGGCGAAGCCCACCCCCTGGCGGGTGATGATCGGCCGGTTCGCCATCTGCATCTTCGTCAACGTGCTCCTGGGCACCGGTATCAACATCCTCTACCAGCAGGTCTACTACGGCACCAGCTCCGTGGCCCTGACCATCCCCCGGATCGTGAAGAACACCTTCATGTTCCCCATTGAAGCAGTCATTATGACCTTCTTCCTGGGCCTGATGGTCCCCATCACCAACCGGATGGGCCTGACCTACTCCGGCGCCACCACCAAGGAGGCCATGAGCTTCACCAAGAAGCAGGCGGCATTGCTCGTCGTTCTGTTCGTGGTGGGCGTGGGCAGCGTCGCAGGATATCTGGTGTACAACTACAACACCGAGAACCAGGCCAGCTGGCTCTCCGCCGAGGAGAAGACCCAGCTGAACACCGCCCTGACCGAACAGGCCCGGGAGGAGGGCTTGATCACCGACGATCAGGTGATCATCATCCGCCGGGTCTTCAAGACCGTGGGCAAGGACGAAGTGGACGTGGTCTACGACGTCTATGACGTGGCCGAAGGCGCGGACCAGAGCGCCATGATGGCCTACCGCTCCACCGACGCCAAGGCGGACGGCAATCTGACCTCCGTCTGCGAGGGCTACGCCATGACGGACAACGACGACCTGAGCGCCGTTACCGGGCTGGAACTGGCGGAATAAGACATACGCGAAAGCGCGCCGTGAGCAAACGGCGCGCTTTTTCTTGCGGTTCGGGGGAAAATGTGGTAAGATGGATTACAGAAAATCAAATTTCGATTTATCGGCCTGTTTGAAAACCACTGTAGGGACCGGCGTCCCCGACGGTCCGTGCCGCTTAAGCGGAAAACGTTGTTTGCCGGCGGACCGTCCAGGAGGCCGGTCCCTACGGCCGCCCATGCAACAGGTCGATAAATCGAAGTTTACCCAACGGAGGATACATTATGTTTGAAGGCTTTTCCCCGGAGACGGTGGATTTTCTCTGGGGCATTCGGCTGAACAACAACCGGGAATGGTTCGAGGCCAATAAGAAAAACTATGTGAAATATCTCTATGAGCCCATGAAGGAGCTTGGCAAATACCTCTACGAGCCCTTCATGGACCAGCCGGGAACCCTGATGAAGGTCAGCCGGATCTACAAGGACGCCCGGATGCACCCCGTCGTGCCCTACAAGGAGAGCCTGTGGATCTGCATCCGCCGGGACGTGGAATGGTGGGGCCAGAATCCCTGCCAGTATTTTGAGATCACCCCCGATGGAATCAGCTACGGCATGTTCTTCTGGCAGCCGAAGGTGGCAAAGCTGGAGGAGTTCCGCCGGGAGATCGCCCGGGACCCGGAGACCTTCCTCGCCATCGTGGAGCAGGCGGAGCGTGACACCGGCGTGCAGGTGGTGGCCGAGGAATATAAGCGGCTGAAGCCCTGTCCCGAGGAGCGGCTGGAACGGTTCTACAAGTGGAAGGGCAAGATCGAGTGCATCCGCACCGAGCCCTTCAGCGAGGCCACCTTCGGTCCGGAGCTGGCCGACCGGGCAAGGGATTTCATCACGGCCCTGACGCCCCTGACTAATTATCTCAGCCAGTTTGGAGAATAAACGCGCGAGCGTCCCACTTTTGTGGGACGCTCGTTTCCTTAGGTCTGCCTGCTCAGCCAGCCCAGAAGTTCCAGCAGCATCCGGCAGTGCTCCCGCGTCCGGTCCCGGAGGAGGGGCAGGAGAAAGGCAAATTCCGGCGGCACCTGGGCCTTTTCCAGCAGAGCCAAGGCCTGCTGGCGGTTCCGCCAGCACAGCCGGAGCAGCCCCTCGGCGTTGCCCCGGAGATTCGGCTGGGGATTCTGGGGCGGCCGGGAGCCTGTGGTCAGCAGGTGGAGCCCCGCGAGAGCATGGAATTGGCTCTGGCTCTGGTCCCGGAGCTGGGCGAGGAGCCTGCTGTCCCGGAGGGGTGTGTTTTTGGCTAGATAGGTATAGGTATACCAGGCCTCGGACTCCAATGCCAGGAGCCGGGGCAGGGCCCGGACTTCGGCGGAAGCGGCGTCGCCGCTTTTGACCCGCTGCCATACCCGCTGGGCCTGGGCGGGATCGATTTGGTCCATCGTTTTGCCTCCTTGTTTGGATTGATGTTTGGTGGAAAAATGTAGGGACCGGCCTCCAGACGGTCCGATCGGGGAAATTTGACCCCGATGGGCAAATTTCCCCGCATACAATGCCGCCTCAGGTTGGAGCGGACCGCCGAGGACGCCGGTCCCTACGCTCATTGCTGAAAGAATTCGCAAAATCAGAACGGATACGTCCAATCCTATGATGCAGAAAGAAAAATAGAACCAACATCAAAGGAAACGCTGATTTTCCAAGAAAAAAAGATAGCATATTGCAAAATCTGTGCTATAATAATCAATATGGAAAATAGCGCTTACGGAACGGAGGAGGAACAGGATGGGCTTTGAGGCGCTGCTGGGCAACGAACAGCTGAAAAGCAATCTGGCCTCCGCCAGGAAAAAGGGGAAGCTCTCCCATTTCTACCTGATTTCCGGACCGGAGGGCTCCGGGCGGCATACCCTGGCCGACCTGATCGCCGCGGCCATGCTCTGCAAGGAGCCTGACGGCCCCTGCGGGGTCTGCCGGGCCTGCCGGAAGGTGCTGAGCCACAGCCACCCGGACTACATCACCATCGACGATCCGGAGAAAAAGACCGTCCCCGTGGACCTGATCCGGGAGGCCCGGAGCGATCTGTTCATCCGGCCCAACGAGGGGGACCGGAAGATCTACCTCTTCCCCCGGGCCCAGGATATGGGCATCCCCGGCCAGAACGCCCTGCTCAAAGTTCTGGAGGAGCCGCCCAGCTACGGCGTGTTCCTGCTTATCGCCGACAATCCGGACAAGCTGCTGCCCACGGTGCGGTCCCGGTGCGTGGAGCTGAAGCTCCGGGCGCTGCCGGAGGATTTGCTGAAAAAGAAGCTCCGCCAGGAGTTTCCCGAAGCCGACGGCGAGACCCTGGACGGCGCGGTGATGCGCAGCGGCGGGTATCTGGGCCAGGCCCGGGAGCTGATGAAGGGCTCCGGCATTTCCGAGACCACCCGGGCCTTCGCGAAGGCTTACGCCGCCCGGGACACCTACGCCCTTTTGCAGACCCTGGTCCCCATGGAGAAGTGGAAGCGGGACACCCTGATTCCCATTCTGGGGGAATGGCTGGAGCTGCTGGAGCTGGCACTGGTCAGCCGGTCCGGCCTGCCCGCCGGAGTGAAGGAGGCGTCGGACATTGCTTCGGCCCGGAATCCCCGGGATCTGATGGAGCACTGCGCCGCGCTGAAGAAGGCCATGGAATACGCCCAGGGCAATGTGTCCTGCGCCGCGGTCTGCGGCTGGCTGAGCTGGGCGCTGAGATGAAGTTGAAAGTTGAAAGTGATTCGGCTTTGCCATGACTGTGAACAAGATTTATCGCAACAAGGAGAACCACTATGGAAGAAACATTTGTGACCCCCGTGCCGGTGGAAGGGGAGGAAGTCCCCGAGAAGCCCGCCATGGTGGAGGTGGTGGACATTCAGTTCCGCCCGGGTCAGAAGGTCTATTATTTCGATCCCGCCGGGAAGATCATCACCAACGGCACTCATTTGATCATCGAGACCGCCCGGGGCCCCGAGTACGGCATCTGCACCGCCGGAAACCACATGATCCCCGAGAAGGAGATCGTGCCTCCCCTCCGCAGCGTCATCCGCTTCGCCACCGAGGCCGACGAGCGCCAGGTGGCGGAGATGCGCCAGAAGGAGAAGCGGGCCTACAACGTGTGCCTGCAGAAGATCGAAGAGCACGGCCTGGATATGCAGCTGGTCAGTGCCGAGTATTCCTTTGACGGCAGCAAGATCCTCTTCTTCTTCACCGCCGACGAGCGGGTGGACTTCCGGGAGCTGGTGAAGAACCTGGCCTCCATTTTCCACACTCGCATCGAGCTGCGCCAGATCGGCGTCCGGGACAAGGCCAAGATGGTGGGCGGCCTGGGCATCTGCGGACGGCCCTTCTGCTGCAGCCAGTTTTTGGAGGACTTCCAGCCGGTGTCCATCAAGATGGCCAAAACCCAGAACCTGTCCCTGAACCCCACCAAGATCAGCGGCACCTGCGGCCGTCTGATGTGCTGCCTGAAGTACGAGCAGGAGGCCTATGAGGACCTGATCCGTTCCAGCCCCAAGATGGACTCCTTCGTGGACACCCCCGACGGAAGAGGCACCGTGGTGGATGTGAACCTGCTGCGGCAGAATGTGAAGGTCCGGATGGAGCAGAGTCCCGAGACCGTGGGCTGCTACCACAACTGCGACATCTGCGTGCTCCGCAGCGGCAAGGCCAAAAAGAACGATCCCCCCATCCCCGCGGACCTGGCCCCCATCTCCGGCTCCGGCAAGCGGCCGGTGAAGAAGCCGGAGGATGAGGAAGCCACGCTGCTGGATCCCGTCCGGTTCCGTTACCGGGACGAGAGTGTGGTGGACGAGGAGCCCGCTGGGGAAGCGCCCGCCCAGGCCGCTGAGGAGTCCGGTGACAGCCGTTCCCGTCGCCGCCGCCGTCAGAGAAACGGCCGAAACGGCGAGGAGCGGAGCAATGAGCCCCGGTCCGAAAAGCCCGAGAAGCAGGACAAGCCCGAAAAGGCCGACCGTCCCGAAAAGACGGAACGTCCCGAGAAATCCGACAAGCCCCGTCCTCCCAAGAAGCCCCGCCCCGAGCGGAAGCCCGAGGGGGAAAAGAAGCAGGAAAACGCCGCCGAGGACGAAGCTCCTTCCGAGGGTTCTGAGGGCGAGCAGCGTTCCCGCCGCCGGAGACCGAACTACCGCCGCCGCAAGCCGAGAAATTCCGGCGAGGGCGGAGGAAGCCAGGAAGGCTAAGAGATGTTGAAAGCCGCGCTCGTATGAGCGCGGCTTTTGCAGTTGCGTCATAGATGGCTGTAGGGACCGGCCTCCCGGACGGTCCGCTCCGCCGTCAGGCGGCATTGGCTGCGGCAACATTTACCCACCGAGGTCAAATGTTACCGACGGACCGTCGAGGACGCCGGTCCCTACGATTACCGCGAAAAATGTATCAGCGCTGATTTTGTTTCCGATAGAGGAGCCAGGAATAGACGGTGGGAATCAGCGCCGCGGCCAGAATGGCGGCGAGAAACAGCCAGGCCCAATCCAGCAGGACAGAGACCAGCATGGCGGCGCCGCTGGCCATCCAGACCTTGCCGCCCAGGCGGTGGGTCTTGTTCCAATTCTCCTCGCTGGCGAAGGTCCAGGGAAGCCGGATGCCAAGGTAGGAATTCTGACGGCACTTGGGGAGCATATTGCCGATGACCAGGAACATTACGCCGATCAGTGCGGGCATTGCTTCGCTTACACTGAATTCCCAGCCGAGGGCGGAGCCGTACATCCCCAGCCCGGTCAGCAGAGAAAGCACCGGGAAAATGCACAGCACCAGGGAAAGCACCTTCTCGTTGCTGCCGGTCTGGTTCTGCTTGTCCAGCCGGGTGACGAAGACGCAGATCCATTGAAAGACCAGAAGGATCAGCGGCACGGCGAAAACGCCGAAGGGCTTGCTGTTCCAGCCGTCCACCTGGCCGTCGAAGCCCCAATGGGTAGGGAGCTTATCGGGAAGCTGATTCCAAAGCAGAAGGCCGATGATGGTGGGCAGCAGGATCACAAGGGAGGTCCAGAACAGGAATTTCTTATGCTTCATGGGGTTCTTCTCCTTTCAGGTCGGAGATCCAGAGGAGGATCTCCTCCAAAACGGACGTGTTCAGGTCGTAGAAAATGAATTTTCCCTCCCGGGCGTCCCGGATCAGGTCGGCTTCCTTCAACACCGACAGATGCCGGGAAATGGAGGCGTTGGTCACGTCGAAATGTCCGGCGATCTCTCCGGCGGACATCCGGCCGGACTTCAGCAGGTTCAGAATCTCCCGCCGGATGGGATCCGCCAGAGCACGGAGGCTGGTCTGTAAGGACATGGGCATTCCTCCTGGTGTTATTTAACATTTAACCTAAAGGTTAATTATAGTGTAGCACAGAGAAGCAGGTCTGTCAAGCGGTTTATATTTCGTTCCACGAGAAAGATACCTTGTAACATTACGCAGGCCCTCTCCCGGGCCGTCCTTTCAAATCCTTCTTGCCCATCAAAAAACGACACCACCCTGTCGGATGGTGTCGTTTTTTTGGCGGAGCAGCAGGGATTTGAACCCTGGCGACACTTTCATGCCCTACGAGATTTCGAGTCACGCCTCTTCGACCACTTGAGTACTGCTCCGGATAACCTCTTGATTATACCAAGGGTCGCCTGAAAAATCAAGAGAAAAAGCGTTTGCGGTTAAAAGGCGGTTTTTCCTTGTTTTCATGAACATCATCTGGTAGAATAACATCAGTTTTCCGAAAAAGAGGCGATCCATCATGCACACCGAAAACACCAGCTGGACCCAGAGCGTGGCCGCCGTCTGCATCCATGAGGGCCGGGTCCTCCTGGCCCGGCATACCTACGGCCCCGGCAAGGGCAGGCTCATCATCCCCGGGGGCTACATCGAAAAGGGCGAGACCCCCATGGAGGCCGTAAAGCGGGAATATCTGGAAGAGGCGGGCGTCACCATCGAGCCGAAGGAGCTCATCGGCGTCCGGTTCAACGCAAAGGACTGGTATGTGGTCTTCCGGGCGGAGTACGTCTCCGGCAGAGCCCGGTCCGACGGAGACGAGAACGACGAGGTCCTCTGGCTTCCCACCGGCGAGGCGCTGATCCGGGAGGACGTTCCCGACCTGACCAAAAAGCTCATCCGGTGCGCCCTCACCGGCAAGGGCTTCGGCCCCATCCCCTTCACCAGCTTCACCACATCCACCCTCTACGGAGCAGAATAAGGAGGCATTTCCATGAAAACCAACGTGACCCGTGAGCAGGCAATGGCCCTGCTGAAAAAGTATAACTCCGAACCCTTCCACATCCTCCACGCCCTGACTGTCGAGGGCGTGATGCGCTGGTACGCAAACGAGCTGGGCTATGGCGGCGAGGCGGATTTCTGGGCAGTCTGCGGCCTGCTCCACGACGTGGACTTCGAGCAGTTCCCGGAACAGCACTGCGTCAAGGCTCCCGAGCTTCTGACGGAAGTCGGTGCCGAGCCGGAGCTGATCCACGCCATCTGTTCCCACGGCTACGGCCTGTGCTCCGAGGTGGAGCCGGAGCATCTGATGGAGAAGGTGCTCTTCGCCGCGGACGAGCTCACCGGCCTCATCGGCGCGGCGGCGAAAATGCGCCCCAGCAAAAGCGTCATGGACATGGAGCTCAGATCCCTGAAGAAGAAGTTCAAGGACAAGAAATTCGCCGCAGGCTGTTCCCGGGATGTGATCAAGTCCGGCGCGGAGCGCCTGGGCTGGCCCCTGGAGGAGCTGATGGAAAAGACCATCCTGGCCATGCGCAGCTGCGAGGCCCGGATCAACGAGGAAATGGCCGGGCTGTGAGATAAATTTCGATATATCGGACTGTGTACCGAAATGCATTGTCATTGCATGGCGCCTGCGGGCGCACATCGCAATGACAGCATTATTTTAGCGCGTCAATAAAACGATAAATCGAAAAGCACCCATCAACATACAAAAAGACCGCTGCCTGCGCAGCGGTCTTCTTTCTTGCACAATGTATCATACCCAGCGGATCAGCACCCTTTACAGAGGGCTCTGCTTGATCTTGGCGTACCTTCTGGGGAACCGGGCGGGAGTGGGCGCAACCTTCCGCAGGACGATGACCATATGCTCGGTGCCGTCCATAGGGAAGGATTCCACCTTCTCCACCTTCAGACCCAATTGGCGGATGGCGTTCTTGGCTTCGGCCAGCTCCTCCTTGCCCGCGCTGCCCTTCATAGCCAGCACGCAGCCGCCCACCTTGACATAGGGGGCCGTCAGCTCCAACAGGATGTTCAGCCGGGCCACAGCGCGGCTGGTGGCGAAGTCGTACTTCTCCCGGCGGTCGGCCACGGCCTCCTCGGCTCTCGCTGTGATGTAAGTGGCGTCCACGCCCAGGCCGGGCAGGGTCGCTTCCAGCCAGTTCATCCGCTTGCCCAGGGAGTCCAGCAGGGTCAGGTCCAGCTCCGGGCAGGCGATCTTCAGGGGCACGCCGGGGAAGCCCGCGCCGCAGCCCACGTCGATCAGGCGCTTGCCCTTCAGGTCGGCGCACCGCAGCACCGTCAGACAGTCCAGCAGGTGGAGCTTTGCCACCTGGTCCGGCTCGGTGATGGCGGTCAGGTTCATCACCTTGTTCTGCTCCACCACGGCGCAGCCGAACCGGCAGAGCGTCTCGTCCGCCCCCTCGGGAAGTTCCACGCCCAGCCCGGGCAGACCGGCCCGGAGGGTCGAAAGCATCTTTTCCATCATGCGGCAGGCTCCGTTTCCACCGGCTTGGCATTGGCGATGCCGGTCAGGTCCACCTGAGTCTCGTCGAAGGGATCGAACTGCTGCTCTTCCACGGTCTCCTCGGCGTATTCGCTGAGATACCAGTTCACCAGATAGTCGCAGACGGAGCCATAGGAGGCGATGCCCTCGCTCTCGCCGCTGACCTTCAGATAGGTGTCGTTGGCGGTATTGGCCACATCGGCGGCCTGCTCGTCCTTCTTGGAGGAGAAGAAATTGTTATAGTTGTCCAGGTCCCACTTCAGCTCGTTGACACAGCCGGACAGGATCCTGGTGGCCGCAGCGGGGTCCACGGAATAGAGGGCATTATAGCAGTAGCGGAAGGCCATGAAGTAGCCGGAATACTGATATTCCCGGCTGACAGAAGCCTCGCAGGCGAGATACGCGGAGAAATTGGCCGCGTCCTCATGGGCAACGCACATCCGGTGGGCCATCTCATGACAGATGGTGAAGGGCTGGCTGATTGCGGGAATCTGGGGATTCACCGCCGCCTCGCCGGTGAGGAAGCAGGTGAAGCCGGTGATGCCCATGGAGGAATACATATCCGCCCAGCCCAGGGCCTTCACGGGCGTATAGTCGCCGCCGTAGATGGAGAAGCTCCGGTCCAGCACCAGGTTCCGGAAGCCGGTCCCGGCCCGCTCCGCCAGCTCCTCGAAGCTGGAATACTTGACAATGCCCTGCTCGTCCCGGGGAAGCTGGACAGCGATGGTGTTGGCCTTGTCCCGGTAAAACTCCGCCGCCTCTTCCAGCTCCGACTGGGTGTAGTCCACCATATCCAGCCGCAGGTCGTCCTCGATGGGGCCGGCGTAGTAGTTCAGGCCGTAGACGCCGGTATGCAGGCAGAAGACGATGCTCACCGCCGCCAGGACCCAGCCCAGCCACTGGACCAGACTGCCCTTGAACACGAACACCAGCACCAGCGTCGCCAGCACGATCACCGCGAACACCAGCACCGCGATCTGCCACACGCAGAAGTCAAAGCCGGAGGTCCAGGCGGTGAGGAAGCCCTGCACCGACCGGGTAACATAGGGGTAGACCATGTCCACCAGAGTGCTGTATCTCTGGGCAAACTGCATGAGCACCCAGCTGATCAAGCCAAAGATTGCGGCTGTCAGATAACCGCGCCAATATTTCAAAGGAAAATCCCCCTCTCAAAGATCAAATCGGCGCCCGGAGGGCGTTGCCGACAAGAGAATACAAATTGACGCATATAGTATATCACAAGTTTTCCCACTTGTCTGCATCAAAATTATGAATTTCTGCGTCCGCCGGTATCTATTCGCCCGTTCAGCGCCTGGATCCCCGCAAAAAAGCTGCCGCCCTTGCGGGCGGCAGCGGGGGAATTTATTTCGCGCGCTTGGCGCTCCTGTTTATCAGGTGTGCAGCAGACGGTACAGGAAGGTCATGATCTGACCTCTGGTGCAGCTGACGGAAGGACCAAAGGTGTCAGCGGCCAGGCCGTTGGTGACATCATTCTCCACAGCCCACAGAACCGCGTCATAGTAGTAAGCCTTCTCGCTCACATCCGCGAAGGGATTCTCACCCTCGGCCTTGTCGTCGGCGGCAGCCCGGTACAGGAAGGCGACCGCCTGGGCTCTGGTGCAGGGCAGGTTGGGGGCGAAGGAGGTCTCGGTCACGCCGGTGGTGATGCCGTTCTCATAGGCCCACAGAACCGCCTTGTAGTAATACTCGGTCTCCACCACATCGGTGAAGGGATTCTTGGCGGTCTCGGGCTCGGGCTCGCCGCAGGCTCTCCACAGGAAGGTGACGATCTGGGCTCTGGTGCAGGAAACGTCAGGCTCAAAGGTGGTCTCGGTGGCGCCGGTGGTGATGCCCCAGAAGTCGCCCCACAGGACGGGCTCGAAGTAGAACTCGCCTTCCTTGACGTCGGTGAATCTGTTCACCAGCTTCTCCAGAACCATGGTCTCCTTCTCGCCGCACTCGCAGTAGTGCTCGGCCAGGCCTTCCTCGGTGGAGGAGGGATCCTTCACCACGATCCAGTATTCGGGATAGACGTGGGTGTGCTCGGGCTCGTCAGCGGGCTTCTCGGTAACCAGGGTGATGCGGCCCTCGCCGTAGACATCGCCGTAGGGGCTGTTGTCCGCGGTGATGGTGGGCAGGCCGGTCTCCTCATTCACGGGGAAGGACTCCACGTAGTTTGCCAGGACCATGTAGTCCTCCATCACGTAGTCCAGAACGTTGACCGCCCCGTCGAACATGGCGAAGCCGTCGCCCAGGTCCCGGAGGGTGTAGTTGTAGCCGGCCAGGTTGTAGCTTGCTTCCAGATCCAGGTCAACGTACTCGCCGTCCTGGAGGATCTTGACGTTCTTGACCCGGTACTCGCCGGTGGGACCGCCGACCCAGACGCCCTTCTCGTCCATCTGGACGGTGGACTCGATGTAGGTGTGGATCTCATAGGTGACGCCGGAGACGTGCAGGAAGCCGCCGATCTCTTCGTCATAGGTACCTCTGGCGCCCCATTCCAGAGCGTCCAGCAGCTGCTGGCCGGTGATGGTCTGCAGGCAGGCAACGTTGCCGAAGGTGTGGATATCCTTCATGGTCTTGTAGCTCAGCTCGCCAGTGATGGCCTTGTTCCGGACGCCGCCGCCGTTCATGATGGCAACGTCAACATCCAGGCCCATGTCCTCGAACAGGTAGTACAGGGCGTCGGCGGCAAAGTCGCCGGTGTTGGTCTCGACCTTACGGACCAGGCGCTTGCCCTCGGCGTCGTAGTTGTCGAAGGTGACCTCGGCGTAGCCGATGACCTCGCCCAGCTGCTCGTCGATGTCGGCGATCCATTCGTTCTTGATGGCAGCGACGGAAGCGTCGGAGCCGTTGACCTCGGTGACCAGCTCGGTGACGATGGAGCCGTCAGCGGCGATGGTCATCTTACCGATGGCGTTGAAGTACTCGCCGGTCTGGGTCAGGACGACGGTGTTGCCCTCGGCGTCCTTCACTTCCTTGTACTCCACGGTGGAGTGGGAGTGGCCGTCGATCAGGGCGTCCAGGCCGGTGGTGTTGGCGATCAGCTCTTCGGAAGTCCAGGGCTGGGAAGCGGTGTCGTCGCCCAGGTGGGCCAGAGCGATGACGATGTCAGCTTCCTGGGAAGCGGCGTCGATGGCAGCCTGAACGGTCTCGTACAGATTGGAGCCGTCCTCACCGCCGGCGATGCCGTAGATGTAGTTGCCGTTCTCGTCCTGGAAGTAGGCGGGGGTAGACTTGGTGAAGGACTCGGGGGTGGTGACGCCGATGAAGGCCACCTTCAGCCCGCCCAGCTCGAAGACCTGGTAAGCGTCCAGCACGGTCTCGCCGACCACGCCGTCCTTCTCATTGTAGAAGTTGCAGGAAACGTAGGGATAATCCGCCCAGTCGATGACGTTCATGGTGCCGTCCATGCCGTAGTCGAACTCGTGGTTGCCCAGAGTGGCCAGGTCATAACCGGCGGCGTTCATCAGCTCGATGATGGTCTCGCCCTTGTCCATGGAGCCGTAAGCGGTGCCCTGAACATGGTCGCCGGCGTCAACCAGCAGAACGTCAGCGGCGTCATAACCGGTCTGGGTCTTCAGGTAAGCAATGGAATCGTAGGACAGCTCCTTGTCGATGTAGGTGTGGACATCGTTGGTATAGTAGATGACCACTTCGTCCTCGGCGGCGTACTCCACGGGATCGTTGGCAACGATCTGGATGCGGCCCTCGCCGTAGGGATCAGCGTAGATGGAGTCAGCGCCGATGGTGGGCAGGCCGGTCTCCTCGTCCACGGGGAAGGACTCCACGTAGTTTGCCAGAACCATGTAGTCCTCGCTCACGTAGTCCAGGACGTTGACAGCGCCGTCAAACATGGCGAAGCCGTCGCCCAGGTCGCGCAGGGTGTAGTTGTAGCCAGCCAGATTGTACTCGGCCTCCAGATCCAGGTCAACGTACTCGCCGTCCTGGAGGATCTTGACGTTCTTGACCCGGTACTCGCCGGTGGGACCGCCGGTCCAGACGCCCTTCTCGTCCATCTGGACGGTGGAGGGGATATAGGAGTGGATCTCATAGGTGATGCCGGAGACCTGCAGGAAGCCGCCGCTCTCGCCCACGCCAACCTTCTGAGCGCCCCATTCCAGAGCGTCCAGCAGCTGCTGGCCGGTGATGGTCTGCAGGCAGGCAACGTTGCCGAAGGTGTGGACAGTCTTGCAGGTGTTGTAGGAGATCTCGCCAGCGGCAGCGTTGGCACGGATGCCGCCGCCGTTCATGATGGCAACGTCAACATCCATATCCATGGAATCGAACAGGTAGTACAGGGCGTCGGCGCAGAAGTCGCCCAGGTTGGTCTCCTGGGAACGGATCAGGCGGGAGCCATCCTCGTCATAAATGACCAGGTCCACATCGGAAGCGCCGATGACCTCGCCCAGCTGGTCCTCGATCTCAGTGATCCAGGCATCCTTGATGGCGGCGACGTTCTCGTCGGAGCCGGTCCACTCGGTGATCAGCTCGGTGGAGATGGACAGGTCGTTCAGGTTGATGGTCATCTTGCCGATGGCGTTGAAGTATTCGCCGGTCTGGGTCAGGATGAC
Organism: Faecousia sp.; assembly: GCA_045119355.1. Taxonomy (GTDB): domain Bacteria; phylum Bacillota; class Clostridia; order Oscillospirales; family Oscillospiraceae; genus Faecousia. Next base: position 14,252 of record JBGVDK010000029.1, on the reverse strand, counting down.
GGTGTTGCCGTCCTTGTCCTCCACTTCCTTCATGGGGACGGTGGAGTGGGAGTGGCCGTCGATGACGGCGTCCAGGCCGGTGGTGTTGGCGATCAGCTCTTCGCTGGTCCAGGGCTGGGAAGCCACATCGTCGCCCAGGTGGGCCAGAGCGATGACCAGGTCGACCTCGCCCGCCACCTCGTCGATGGCAGCCTGAACAGCCTCGTACAGCTCGGAGCCATCCTCACCGCCGGCGATGCCGTAGATGTAGTTGCCTTCATCGTCCTGGAAGTAGGCGGGGGTGGACTTGGTGAAGGACTCGGGGGTGGTGACGCCGATGATGGCGATGGACAGCTGATCGGTGCTGTACAGATAGTAGGAGGGCAGCACGTTCTGGCCCACAACACCGTCTTCCTCGTTGTAGAAGTTGCAGGAGACGTACTGGACATCGCCCATGGTGGCGACCTCCAGTGCCCGGTCCATGCCGTAGTCAAACTCATGGTTGCCCAGAGTAGCCACGTCATAGCCTGCGGCCTCCATCAGCTCCACGATGGTCTCGCCCTTGTCCATGGAACCGTAAGCGGTGCCCTGGATGTGGTCGCCCGCGTCCACCAGAAGCACGTCCGCGGCCACAGCCTCGGTCTGGGTCTTCAGGTCCGCGATGTTATCGTAGGACAGATCCTTGTTGATGTAGGTGTGGACGTCGTTGGTATAGTAAATGACCACTTCGTCCTCGGTTGCCAGGGGCAGCACTTCCTCCGCGCCGACCACGGGGATGATGGAAAACACCATAGCCAGGCACAGCAGGAATGCCAGCAATTTCTTGCTCAGCTTCATAGTAAATGCTCCTTTTCTCAAAAACTCGTTTCAGAACATACGGACCTGCGCCGCTCCAAAAGGAAGCGACTGCATCAAGCTTATTATACCATTCTCTGACAGTTTGTCCAGAAGCTGAAAAAATTTTGGCTCAATGCACGAAGACATTTTATGGGAATTGGAATATATGACAATTGGCGCCCGCCGACAAAAAATCCCTCCCCGGTCTCGGGGAGGGATCGAACACACATTATCTCACGCTCTTGGCGTACTCGGTGGGGGTGATGCCGAACTTGTCCTTGAACTGCCGGGAGAAGTGGTGCACCGTGGAATACTGCAGCGCCGCGGCGATCTCGGTGAAGTTCATATTGTCCTCCCGGATCATCTGCTTGCTCTCCTGGAGCTTGATCCGGCGGATGTATTCGCCGGGGGAGATCTGCAGGTTCTTCCGGAACAGGGCGGTCAAATAGCTGGGGCTGACATCCACATGGCGGGCCACCAGGGGAACGGTGAGCTTCTCCCGGACGTGGGCGCCGATGTACTGCTGGGCCCGGCGGATGATCTCGTTTTCGGAGTTGACGGCGTTGGCGGTGCGGAGCTTGGAGCCCTCGGGGGCGGACTGCTCCCGCAGGAGGGTCAGCAGCAGCATCTGTAAGCAGCAGATCAGGCTGTCCTCGGAGTATTCGTCCATGCTGTCGTGCTCCCGCATCATCCGCTGAAGGACGGACACGGCGGACTGGGGGATGGTGAACTTCCGGTTCATCAGGCTCTCCGGGAAGTCTCCCGCCAGGTCGAAGGTGATGGTGATGAAGCTGGGGCTGACGTCCACGTCGGCGTACTGCATATGCCACTGGCCGGGGGCGTAGATCACCAGGTCGCCCTGATTCAGCAGATAGTCCATGCCGTCAGCCACGGAATGGATGCTGCCCTTGTCCACGTAGGTCAGTTCCAGGGGCTTATGGGCCTCGCCGGGGAAGATGAAACCCTTCTCCTTCTCCTGGTAGAAGAAGGTGTAGATGCTGTCAATGACGATATGCCGCCGGATCTGGAACCGGTCGCCGGAGGCGATGCTGCCCACGGTCTGCCACTCAGAGCCGCTGGCAGTTTCCACCCTGGACTTCTCCTGGTAGGGCCGCAGGGCGAACCGGACGCCGGGCTTGACACAGACCACCTTGTCCAGGTAGAAGTGCTGGAAATGCTCCCCGTCGGCGGAGACGGACAGCACCGTCATATTGGCGTTGTTGCACAGCCAGACCTCGCCCTCGGAGCAATACACCGGGGCTTCGCCGGGAACAAGCTCCAGGATCCGGCTGGTGGGGGCCTTTTGACCCAGGTCACGGACAGAGACCCGTTCCGACTCAATGGAGCCAAAGCTCTGGAAAGAAAGCTGATTCAGATTACCGATCATATCATTCGCCTCCGAAAGCACAGGATGATACAAAGAGAAATGGGAACGCAGCAAGCGTCTCCATTATTATACAAGATATCTTAGAAAATGGCAAAGCTTTTTTACCATTTTTACTTACAATTTTACCCATCCGGGCAGGGCCCGGGGCCACCTCGGGTCTGGGGCATTGTACTTGCTGATACTCGAGTAAAACATCCCGATTGGTCGCGACGCCCTCGCTCGGCGTATGGAAACGGGACATTGTAAATGGCAATTTGTCGGAATATCTCGTGGATGAGTGTAGGGACCGGCCTCCTGGACGGTCCGCTCCGCGAAGCAGCCAAATCTCCCCTGCGAGAGGAACCTTGATTCGGCAAACGTTGTTTGCCGACGGACCGTCGAGGACGCCGGTCCCTACAATTCACGGAACGGATTCGCACCCAGCCAAAGTCTTCCCCTTTGGGGCGCTCCCGCGCCGGTGCATCAACGCTGATACTCGAACTCAAAGTCGTAGATATCCACGGTGTCGCCGTCTTCGATGCCCATGTCCTCCAAACGCTGGAACAGCCCCGAACGGCGCAGGATCAGGTCGAAGTAGTTCCGGGCCTCGTAGTCGTCGAAGTTGATGTCCTGGATCAGGTTTTCCAGCCACTGGCCGGTAATCAGCCAGGTGTTGCCCAGATGCTCGATCTCCAGCTCCTGGGGATCCCCGGCCATGGGCATGGGAGCCACATACTCCGGCTCGTAGATGGTCACGGGAGGCAGGGTCTTCAGCCGCTCCGCCACAACCCGCATCAGCTGACGGGTGCCCTGGGTGGTACCGGCGGAGATCTCATAGAGCTCGCAGCCAGCGGCCTGAACATGCTCCCGCAGCCGTTCCAGGTTGTCGGAGTCAGGATCCATGATGTCCGTCTTGTTGGCCGCCACGATCATGGGGCGATTGGACAGGTCCAGGTCGTAGTTCTTCAGCTCGGCGCAGATGGCGTCGAAGTCTTCCACAGGGTCCCGGCCCTCGGAGCCGGACACGTCAATGACGTGGACCAGAAGACGGCACCGGTCGATGTGCCGCAGGAAATCGTGGCCCAGGCCCGCGCCCTCAGCGGCGCCCTCGATGATGCCGGGGATGTCCGCCATGACGAAGCTGACACCCTCCTCCACGTAGATGACGCCCAGGTTGGGGAACAGGGTGGTGAAGTGATAGTTGGCGATCTTGGGCCGGGCGTTGGAGGTGACGGAGAGCAGGGTGGATTTTCCCACGTTGGGGAAGCCCACCAGGCCCACGTCCGCCAGCAGCTTCAGCTCCAGAATGATGTCCTTCTCCTCGCCCTTCCGGCCGGACTTGGCGAACCGGGGGACCTGACGGGTGGCGGTAGCGTAGTGCTGGTTGCCCCAGCCGCCCCGGCCGCCCTTGGCGATGACGAAATCCTCGCCGGTGGACATGTCCACGATGATCTGGTTGCTCTCGGCATCCCGGACAACAGTGCCCCGGGGAACCTGGATGATCAGGTTCTCGCCCCGCTTGCCTGCCATCTTCCGGCCCTGGCCGTTGACACCCGCGCTGGCCTGATACTTCCGCTTGTACCGGAAATCCAGCAGGGTGGTCAGGTTGTCGTTGACCTGCAGAATGACGGAGCCGCCGTGGCCGCCGTCGCCGCCGTCGGGACCGCCGGAGGCCACATACTTCTCCCGGTGGAAGGCCACCGCGCCGTCGCCGCCGCGGCCGCCAATCACTGTAATGCGTACTTTATCAACAAACATATCAAAAAATCCTCCTTCAATCAAGGAATGGGGGTAATACAAAGTGCAGAGTGCTGAGTGCTGAGTGCTGAATCAGGTTATCCCTTAACTCAGCATTCAGCACTCTGCATTCAGCATTAAAAAAACTGCCGCAGAAACTGCGGCAGTTTTTGAGCAAATTACTGTGCAGCGTAAACGGAGCACTGTCTGCGATCCTTGCCCTTGCGCTCGAACTTGACGGTACCGTCAACCAGAGCGAACAGAGTGTCATCGGAACCGATACCGACGTTGACACCGGGATGGATGTGGGTGCCTCTCTGGCGGACCAGGATGTTGCCGGCCAGGACGAACTGACCGTCGGCACGCTTCACGCCCAGACGCTTGGACTCGGAATCACGGCCGTTCTTGGTGGAACCGCCGCCCTTGTGGTGAGCGAAGAACTGAATACCAATCTTCAGCATGGTGTTACACCTCCAAAACTTCGATATAATCAGGATAGTCGTCCCGCATGCCCATGAGGGTCACCATCATACCGGCGAGGACCGCCTGGACAGTTTCTTCCTCATCGCACACTGCGGGGAGGGTCAGAGTCACACGAGCCTGCTCGTCCTTGACCCGGACCTTGGCCTTGGCGCCGCACACATCATTGATGGTGGCCTCGGCCATGGTGACAACGGCGGAGACAGCGGCGCAGACAATATCAGCGCCGGCCTCGGCATAGCCGCTGTGACCGGAAACGGAGAAGCCGGTGATCCGGTCTTCCTCCATAAAGAATTCACATCTGGTCATAGCTTCTATTACAGAGCGATCTTGGTGATCTCGACCTTGGTGTAGGGCTGACGATGACCCATCTTCTTCTTCTCGTTCTTCTTGGCCTTGTACTTGATGATGGTCAGCTTCTTGCCCTTGCCGTTCTTGACGACCTTGGCCTCGACAGCTGCGCCCTCAACCACGGGAGCGCCGATCTTGGAATTCTCGCCGTCCAGGACAGCCAGAACCTCTTCGAACTTGACGGTAGCGTTCTCCTCGGCCTCCAGCTTCTCGATGAACAGGACATCACCCTCGGCCACGGTGTACTGCTTACCACCGGTAACGATAACTGCTTTCATTGTTTTCACCTACTTTGTTTGTGTAGTCTCGCTCTTGAGGCGTCATTTATGCATGACTTTTAGAGCCCCTTCAATGCGGCTGAAATATTTTATCATGCGGAAAATCAAAAGTCAAGAACATTTATCAGCTTTTTCTTGATATTTCTCAGGTTTTTTGCTATACTGTCCGGTAGAATTTCAAATGTAAGGATTGACCTGAATGAAACGACCGATCTGCCTTATTTTAATATGTATGCTCCTCTTCTCCGGCTGCGCCGCAGAGGCCGAGCCGGTGGAGACCACCACCTTCGCCATGGACACGGTGATGTCCTTCAAGCTCTGGGGCGATGACGCGGAGAAGGCCTCCCGGGCGCTGATCTCCGCCATCAACGCCATCGATTCCGACTGGTCCCCCTCGGACGAGGACTCCATCCCCAACCGGCTCAACGCCGGGGAAGCAGTGGACGAGCCCCTTCTGAGTGAGATCAACGCTCTGGCGGAGCGGACAGGCTTCGCCTTCAACCCCCGGCTCGGCGCGGTGAGCCAGCTCTGGGGCTTCCGCAGCGGGGAGTATTATGTTCCTACCCAGGAGGAGATCGACGAGGCCCTGGCCCTGGAATACTGGGACTTCGGCGCGGCCATCAAGGGCTACACCGGCCGGGCCTGCGTGGAATTGCTTGAAACCATGAACGTGGACCGGGCGGTGCTGGATTTGGGCGGCAACGTCCAGACCTACGGCGAGAAGGCCGACGGCTCCCCCTGGAGCATCGGCATCCAGAACCCCGACGGCGGGGATTACCTGGGCGTCCTCTCCGTCACCGGCACCTGGGCGGTGGTCACTTCCGGCGATTACCAGCGGTATTTTGAGGCCGACGGGGTACACTATCATCATATTATGGACCCGGCCACCGGCGCCCCCGCGGACTCCGGCCTGCGGAGCGTCACCATCATCTGCGCCGACGGCCTGACTGCCGACGCCCTGTCCACCGCCCTGTTCGTCATGGGCCTGGAAGAAGGCGCGGAATTCTGGCGGCAGAGCGACGACTTTGAGGCGGTGTTTGTCACCGCAGACGGCCAGATCTACGCCACCGAGGGTGCGGTACTCTCCGGCTGCGAATACGAGGTCATTTCCCGATGAAGACAAAAACCTGGATCATACTATTTATAATACTCGCGGTGGTCTGCGTAGCCGGGTCGCTGCCCCTGTTCTTCGGGGAGGAGGCCGCCTACGCGGAAATCTACTCAGGTGGCGAGCTGGTGAAAACCGTGTCCCTCTCCATCGACCAAGAATTCACCATCGGCGATCACAACACCGTCACGGTGCAGAACGGCAAGATCGCCGTCACCTGGGCGGACTGCCCGGATGGGTACTGCATGGACCGGGGGTTCTGCTCCTCCGGCGGGGATATCGTGTGCCTGCCCAACCGGCTGGTGATCCATTTCACCGGTGAACAGGAGATCGATGGGGTCTCCGGTTGATTTATTTCGGAGAATTTCGGAAAAAGTGGTTGACAAATCCGGCAGAAACGTGTATAATGCCTACTGTTCCGAGAAAATGATCTGGACGATTAGCTCAGCTGGCTAGAGCATCCGCTTGACGTGCGGAAGGTCATAGGTTCGAGTCCTATATCGTCCACCACTTTTTCTTCAACTGAACATCTGGACGATTAGCTCAGCTGGCTAGAGCATCCGCTTGACGTGCGGAAGGTCATAGGTTCGAGTCCTATATCGTCCACCAAACCACACCGAAAGGTGTGGTTTTCTTTTTCCCAGCAATCAACCCCTTGCAGCAGGTCAGAGAGGCAGTGTCTTTTCCCGCAAACTCGCCAAAGAATCTGAAAAAAAGTTGTTGCAACCGCTGAAAAACTATGCTATAATACCCCGTGTGTCCAGGTCGGGTACATTACGATTGGGATGTCGCCAAGCGGTAAGGCACCAGACTTTGACTCTGGCATTTCGTCGGTTCGAATCCGGCCATCCCAGCCAAATATGATCCGTTAGCTCAGCCGGTAGAGCAACTGCCTTTTAAGCAGTGGGTCCGGGGTTCGAGTCCCCGACGGGTCACCAGAAAACGCCTCAGAAACAAACGTTTCCGGGGCGTTTTTCTTTGTTTTATGAACTTTTTGCGGATGTTTCAATCTGAACCTCAGACCGTGTTGCAGATTTGTTACAAACCGCATTCGTTTTGATTTTCTGAGACTCCGCCCGAAGGTCATCCACATTCAGGTGCGTATAGAGCTTTGTGGTCTCTTTATCCACGTGTCCAACCATCTGTTGGAGCGCTCGCTGGTCCACGCCGCTCCGGGCGGCATTGGTGATATAAGTGTGGCGGCAGCTATACATAGTGATCTCCGGCCGCCCGATTTCGTTCATCAGCTCCCGAAATTCCCGCTTGGAAAAATTGTGCAGGTCCCGGTTCCCCTCAAAGCCGTCGATCAGCCGCTCTCCCCTGCTGCTGATCGCATCCCGGCGCAGTTTCTGATACGCAGCCAGACCGACGCCGGAAACCACAATAGGGCGATCTGTTCCAGCCTCTGTCTTGCTGCCGCCGATGAAATAATCCTCATGGCAGTTGATCAGATGGGCGTTGAACAGTTCATTGGGCCGACAACCACAGGCGATCAGGATCAGCACAATGGGCGCTCCCCTGTTCTCCGATTTCTCGATGGCCTGGATATCCGCCGGGAGGAAGACCTCCTTTGTAGAGAGCTGCTTCGCCACGGTTTCCAGGTGCTGGGCGTGGTTCGTCTGGATGATCTCCTCCGCCAGCACCCACTTAGAGAGCTGGGAAAAGAGCTGCCGGAGCTTCTCGCAGGTGGATTTGGACTTTCCTGCCTTTTCCAGCCGGATGATCACATCCTGGAAGTGGGATTTTCGGATTTTCCGGAACTGCATATCATGGAGCTCCGGGCAGTTTTTGTAGGCGGTCACATAGCAGCTCATTTGCGACTTGGAGACCTTCCGCTCCTGGATGGTCTTCCATGCCTCGTAGATCTGGGTGAAGGTCATGTTGTATTTGTCGGTGATGACGGCATCCGTCACCCGCTCCAGGGCTTTTTGGGCCTCTGTCCTGGTTGCGTATGTGCCGATGCACACGCCGTTTCTCCGGGCAAGCCAGGGCTTGGAGCGGTTCCCGGACAGTTTTGTGATGTTGCCGGTGCCGTTGGCCCGTTTCCGATGCTTCCGGGCCTGTGGTGCCTGTTTCTTCCCGCAGACCGGGCAAAAAGCGGCGTTGTCCGGAAGCTCCGCCTTGCATTTGACGCAGTTGGACATATTCCCTCCTTGCTTTTTCGGAGGGGGTATGCTACCATAAAAGGGCAGACTACCCCCATGTGAGAGTGGCTGGTTTTGTTTGCGTTGTCCGTCCCAGGGGTAGGAGCCTGGGACGGATTTTTTATTTATCCCTCGAGAGAAATTTCTGTTTTGATCGTCTCGCCGGAGAAGCTGAAATACTCCTCGATTTCAATATCGATCACGGAGGTTTCGCTGGTCAAAACAAATGCCTTTGTCACAGTAGCACCTGCGCCAGGCTTGATGTAGCGCATTTGACTCGTACCACTACCGGAATCATCGCCGTAGATATAGGCAGTATCAAGCTCGATTCCGTCCTGGAAGGCGCTAAACGATACAGAGGAAGCGAAAATAGCAGGCTCATCGCTGTTATTGGTAAAACCAAGTTCAATCAAAATCGCAGGGCTTCCCTCATAATCCTCTGTAAGCTTGTAAGAGACGATGGAGACAGTATAGTCGCCGACTTCGGCGGTAAAATCGCCTTCCGGTGCAGCGCTGAGTCTGATAGAGGTCTCGTCCGAAATAACAAAAAGCTGTCCCAGTTTTTCACCGGCGAAAGAGAACGACTCTTCGACTTCGAATTCAATAGGCGCAGTTTCACTCGAAAGAACGTATGCTTCCATAAGCTCAATGGACGCGCCGGGCTGGATGTCCTTCATGGAGTCGCCAGAATCATATTTCTCGTGATTATAGATAAAGGCAGAGTCGAGCTGGATTCCGTTTTGGAATGCGCGGCAAGAAAGACTCACCATAGCGCTTGTGCTTTCGTCGGAATTGTTGGTGAATGTGTAAGAAATTAAAACAGCAGGATTACCGTCATAATCTTCTGTCAGCTCATAGCCGCTGATTTCGACAAAGAAATCACCGAGATCGCCGGACGAAGCAAGTTCAGGAGTGCTGGGAGCGGTCGTCTCGATAGGAACAGTTGTTTCAGGAACATACTCGGTAGACTGCGTCGAGGCGCTAGGGGCGGTAGTGCCAGCAGGATCGCTTGATGGGCTGTCTGTTGATCCGCAAGCGGCCAAAGGCAAAACCATTGCCATGGCGAGGAATAGCGCAATAATGTGTTTCATGTTTATCCTTCTTTCGTTACTTATTATCATCCAGAGGGCCTCTGGTTGATATCATAGATTAAAAATATAATTCTGTTGCCAAATTACCATAGGTATACCAGCAGACGGCCTTTCGGATCAAATCTTCCGTAACTCCGAAATATTCGGCCAATTCCCACAGGTTCGTGTAGCCACTGGCAACTGCTTCGTCCAATGCCTCCAAGGGTATTAACTGCTGGATCGCCCATTTGTTGGCCTTGTTCTCATGCCGCTGCCGATGATCGATGGCGGCATATCGATTGTAAAACGAACCGGTCAGGCAGTGACCCAATTCATGGCCGAGGTGAACCCTTTCCTGGACACCTCTGTCCAAAACGGTTTCATCCATGCCAATGAAACAGGCCCCGCCTTCCATCACGGACATGGATCCGGTATCTTTCAAAGGGAAACGCAGCACCTCTATATTCTGTTCTTTGGCGATTTCATAGAGGGCCAGGATTTCCATGGTTACTCCTTTTTGTCCTTCTTTGCAGCCTCACGCTGTTTGACGTAGGCCGCAAAGTTCCGCACCTCCTGGTACATGGCGTCGGTAATTTCTCCATCGCCGCCGAAGAGGGCAAACATAATATCTTCGTCACTCACAGAGCGCTCACCGTTCGCGGTGGGCGCTTTTTCTGTTTCCTCGCCAAGCAAGTACCCGACAGAAACACCAAAATAGTCTGCGATTTTCTGGGCAGTTTCAGCTTTGATACTTTTTGCCCGGCCTTTTCTGAGCTCGGTCATAAAGCTGCGGCTCATTCCCAGGTCAGAACTCATCTTTGCACCGGATATACCGCGTTCAGCTAAAAGGGTGTCAATAATTTTGTACACATCAGCCATATGATGCACTCCATTTTGTACAGAATAGATAAAAATACAAAACTTTGTAATTTCATCTTGACGCGCACAAGATTTTGTACTATCATAAGGGCACGATAGCACAAAACGTTGTACATAGTTGTTTGGTGGTACTTACATATTAGTACAACAATTTGTACTTGTCAAGAGTTTTGTACAATAGTGGAGGTGAATTTGTAACAATGGCTGAATATTCTAGCTTCGGTTTGGCGGTAAAAACCAAGCTTTTAGGCCCTCCCGCCAGAACGCAAGGATGGCTGGCTAAGGAAGTCAGTGCAAAGACAGGTCTGGTAGTGGACGACTCTTATATCTCAAAAATTCTAACCGGACAGAGAAAACCGCCCAAGGTTATTCCGTTACGTCCATTCCGTTTGCCAGCCTGTATACATACAGCAACAGCGACCGGGACATGGGGAACTGCCGGAGTTATGAAGAATTCGCCCAGCAGTATATGTATCTGGGCCGTGAGTGGTTCCGGGTGATGATGCCCGGCAGGAATGTCTCCATCCATTGCATGAATCTGCCCACCAGCAAAGAGCGGGATGGATACATCGGCATCCGGGACTTCCGGGGCGATGTGATCCGGTGGATGCAGTCCCTGGGCTTTATCTACCATTCGGAGGTCTGTATCTGGAAGAATCCCGTCACGGCTATGCAGCGGACCAAGGCACTGGGCCTGCTCCATAAGCAGATCAAGAAAGATTCCTGCATGAGCCGGATGGGCATCCCGGATTACGTGGTCACCTTCCGGAAGCCCGGTGATAATCCCGAACGGGTGACGCACACCAATGAGAGCTACCCTGTCAATCACTGGCAGGAGGTGGCGTCGCCCATCTGGGAGGAATACGCATCTCCCACATGGTGGGACATCAACCAGAGCGCCACCCTCAACCGCAAGGCCGCCAAAGAGGAAAAGGATGAGCGTCACATCTGTCCGCTTCAGCTGCCGGTAATTGAGCGGTGTGTGGAGCTCTGGAGCAATCCCGGTGATGTGGTCATGGATCCGTTCGATGGAATCAGCTCCACCGGGTATCAGTCCATTCTGATGGGCCGTAGGCATATTGGCGTGGAGCTGAAAGAGAGCTATTTCCGTCTGGCCGTGGAGAACTGCCGTCAGGCGGAGGAGCAATTTGATAACCGGGTGGATGTTCAGGCATCTATGTTTGATATGGAGGAAATGGCATGATCAAAAGATTTTGTGCACAGCTGAATGATAACAGCTTCATCAACGTTGTGGCTGACCGGATGGAGCTGAAAGAGAATATGCTTTTCGTCTATGATGGCCCCGAATTGGTAGCACTCGCGGATATCTCGGTGGTGCTGTCTGCCAGAATCAGCGATGAAGGGAGAGTCAAATGACACCGGAATTAAGCGAGGGCCTGATGCCCTATGCAGAATGGCTGGAAGATTTTATCCGGAGCATCGTGGAGATGAAGCCTGTGCGAATCGGTGTATGTGCTGTGGGAGAAAACGGTGAGGTCCTGACCGGATACTACGGGGACCTCTATCCCGAAGATAAGGCGGTCATGGCCTATCATATCCAGACAGATGCGGTTATGGACACAGTTACGGCGAATGCAAAGCAGATTGTTATGGCAGCGGAGGAAAATGACGATGATGAAGCGGAAGACGGCTGAAAGCCTGTTGCCAGACGGAAAACGGCTCATCCCCGAGGGTTATGACAAGAGCCCGTGCAATCTGTGTATGCGGAAGAATACCCAGTATTGCTCAAACTGGAGGACGTGCAAGCCTTATCTGAGCTGGTATAACAAAACGGTGGAAGATGTCCGAAGAAAACTGAACTGGAGACCAGAGGAGGCTGAGGGGACGGTTGAGCAATGCGAAGAACGATTGGTGGAGCAATGTAACTCGGATGGTGAGAAATTATCCGGCCCGGAAAGCGGAATATGAGGCGTTGCATTCCCAGTCTCTCGTGGCTGATATGACCGGAATGCCCAGAGGTGGTGGATCTTCCAGAACTACGGAAAACATAGCGTTGCGGGAAATGCCTCGCATGAAACAGCAGGAGTATGAAGCGGTGACCCGGGCTATAGAAATCACTCGGTTGATGCCCAATGGAGACCTTAGGCTGGAGCTGATTCGACGGATGTATTGGTCTGGGAGAAAACTTCGGATCGAGGATGTAATCAATTCTGTTGGAGTGGCAGACATTACAGGCAAACGCTGGCACGGTGCATTTATTCAGTTGGTAGCAGAGTGTGTCGGCTATAAAATCTGAAAGATGATACCTCAGAGCCAAAAAACTGTGCTAGAATGGTACCGTGAAATAATTTCGAGAGGCCCGGGAGGAATCCCGAGCCTCTTTTGCGTACATGGAAGGTTAGCGTAATGGTAACGCATCGGTCCAGAAAACCGCCGCGGGAAACCGCTTGTGAGTTCGAGTCTCTCACCTTCCGCCAACGCCCATAGTTCAAGAAGCAGAACACCGATGCGATCGAATACGGAGATCGGCAGACCTACCCAGTTTGCCGTGGGCATCAGATACGGAACAGTAAGCATAACAGGTACTGCAGTTGATTGCTAATCAGTTCACGGGTGGATTCCCGTGTGTCAGTTCAAGTCCGGCCTGTTCCGCCAGAATAAAAAATACCCCGGGGAGGCAATTCTATGCCAAAAACAAATCGGCCCGATCAGAACGGCACCCACCGTCTGGCTTTCGAGCGGGCAAAGAAGAAAATATACGCAACGCAGACGGTTTGCGGAATTTGCGGGGAACCAGTAGAGTTTTCCTTTCGGTATCCGCATCCCCTCAGCCCCTGTATTGATCATATTGTGCCCGTTGCAAAAGGCGGACACCCCAGCGATATTGACAACCTCCAGCTGGCGCACTGGATCTGCAACAGACAGAAATCTGATAAGCTGTTTATGACAGCCAGGAAAGACGAGGATGACGCTGAAATATCGAACCGGGATTTACCCAAGTCTTGTGATTGGGCGGCGTACAGAGCCAAGTGACAGGGGGGAGGGACCCCTTCAAGCGGCTCAATGTGGTCCACCCGGCCGACTACGAATATTTCTCGCTGAGAAGTTTTATCTGACTGAAAGGAGGCCAGCCCATGGCCGAGCTTTATGGGATTAAGTACCTGCGGCGCAAGCTGGAGCTGAAACGGCTTCGGGTACTGACCAGGTATAAATACTACGAAATGAAGAATGGAATCACCTACCTCCGGTCTTTGATTCCTCCGGATTTCATGTGGATGGCCGGGACGATGGGATGGTGCGGCAAAGCGGTGGATTCCTTGGCGGACCGGCTTTCTTTCCGGGAATTTCGGGACGATAACTTTGACCTGACATCGATTTTCCAGATGAACAATGCCGACGTGCTGTTTGATAGCGCCGTGCTGTCGGCCCTGATCAGCTCCTGCTGCTTTATTTATATCTCTGAGGACGAAACCGGTTATCCCCGGCTCCAGGTGATCGACGGAAGCAACGCCACCGGCGAGATCGACCCCATCACCGGATTGCTTCGAGAGGGTTATGCCGTGATCAGCCGGGACAAAGAAGACCGCCCGGATGTGGAGGCATATTTTACATCAGAGAAGACGGAGTTTTACCGGGGCAGCCGATTGATTCGAACAGATCCGAACCCTGCGCCTTATCCGCTGTTGGTGCCTATCATTCATCGACCGGATGCCGTGCGGCCGTTCGGTCATTCCAGAATCAGCCGGGCTTGCATGAATCTGATGCAGGGAGCACTTCGGACGTTGCTCCGGTCGGAGGTAAGCGCAGAGTTTTACAGCTTCCCTCAGAAGTATGTCACCGGCCTCGACCCAGATGCCGAAGAGATGGACAAGTGGGCGGCTACGATCTCCTCATTTCTGAGATTCGACAAAGGCGAAAGCGGAGATGCACCCAAATTGGGGCAATTTGCTCAGCAGAGCATGAGCCCCTAAGGGTGCTACATTCCCGCAGGTTAATTCCGAACACTACTATGTCAATTTCTATGATTCCGACAAGACGTTCATTTACGGCGCAGATGATGAT
>JBGVDK010000028.1:0-13600 GCA_045119355.1 Faecousia sp. | reverse complement strand
CACGGGGGGCAGCACGCCGAAAGCGTCGGCGGACAGGAAGATGACGTTCTTCGCGGCGGGAGCAGCGGAGACGGGCTTGACGATGTTGGTGATGTGGCTGATGGGGTAGGACACACGGGTGTTCTCGGTGACGGACTTGTCGTCGAAGTCGATCTTGCCGTTGGCGTCCACGGTGACGTTCTCCAGCAGAGCGTTGCGCTTGATGGCGTTGAAGATGTCGGGCTCGGACTCGGCGTCCAGGCCGATGACCTTGGCGTAGCAGCCGCCCTCGAAGTTGAACACGCCGTTGTTGTCCCAGCCGTGCTCGTCGTCGCCGATCAGCAGACGCTTGGGATCGGTGGACAGGGTGGTCTTGCCGGTGCCGGACAGGCCGAAGAACAGAGCGGTGTTCTCGCCGTTCATGTCGGTGTTGGCGGAGCAGTGCATGGAAGCGATGCCCTTCAGGGGCAGGTAGTAGTTCATCATGGAGAACATGCCCTTCTTCATCTCGCCGCCGTACCAGGTGTTCAGGATGACCTGCTCACGGGAGGTGATGTTGAAGGCCACGCAGGTGGAGGAGTTCAGGCCCAGCTCCTTGTAGTTCTCGACGGAAGCCAGGGAAGCGTTGTAGACCACGAAGTCAGGCTCGAAGGTAGCCAGCTCCTCTTCGGAGGGAACGATGAACATGTTCTTGATGAAGTGAGCCTGCCATGCCACCTCGACGACGAAGCGGACGTTCATGCGGGTGTCGGCGTTGGCGCCGCAGAAGGCGTCGACGACGTACAGCTTCTTGCCACTCAGCTCCTTGATGGCCAGGTCCTTGACCACGGACCAGGTCTCCTCGCTCATGGGGTGGTTGTCGTTCTTGAACTCGTCGGAGGTCCACCACACGGTGTTCTTGGAGTTCTCGTCCATGACGATGTACTTGTCCTTGGGGGAGCGGCCGGTGTAGACGCCGGTCATAACGTTGACGGCGCCCAGCTCGGTCAGCTGGCCGTTCTCATAGCCGGTCAGGGAGGGGTCCATCTCAGCCTCGAACAGTGCTTCGTAGGAGGGGTTGTGGATGATCTCGGTGGTGCCGGTGATACCATACTTGCTCAGATCGATCTGTGCCATAATAGTAACCTCTTTCATAAATTAAAGTAATACCAGGGAGTTTCCAGCATAGGAAAATCCCATTTGGTATCCCATTTTTTGCTATTCTAGCATACACTATCGATACAAAAAAATCAATTAGAAATCTGCAAAATTTTTGTAACAGAACCGATTCACTTTTTTACATCCGCTACGATTGTTTGGGCACTTTGGCGGGAAATGAGAATAATTTACAGTAGGGACCGGCCTCCCGGACGGTCCGTTTCAACCTTAGGCGGCATCGTTTTCGGCAGAATTTGCCCATCGAGGTCAAATTTTACCGACGGACCGTCGAGGACGCCGGTCCCTACAGTGAAAACGCAAAAGGTTCTCCTTTATTGACATTCCCCCTCCCGGGGGTTACAATCGTCTTACCAAACACACAAGGAGGAACCCCCTTATGAACGTGGACCAGAATGTACTTGCTATGATCCGGGAGCTGTCCGACGCCCCCGGCGCTTCCGGCTTCGAGGACGCCGTGGTGGAAGTGGCCCGGCGCTACGCCGCTCCCATCGGCGAATTGAAAGAGGACTTCCTGCGGAACCTCTACATCCACCGGAAGGAAAACACTGGCACGAAGCCCGTTTTGATGCTGGACGCCCATTCCGACGAGGTGGGCCTGATCGTCCATTCCATCAAGCCCAACGGCACTCTCCGTTTCCTCCAGCTGGGCAGCTGGAACAAAGCGGCGCTTCCGGGCACCAAGGTCCTGGTCCGCAACGCCGATGGGGACTATCTCCCCGGCATCGTGGCCGCCAAGCCGGTACACTTCATGTCCGCCGCCGAGAAGGCCAACCCCTCCCAGGATATCTCCAACATGGTCATCGACATCGGCGCCACCTCCTACGAGGACGCGGTGGAGAACTTCCATGTCCGCATGGGCGAACCGGTGGTCCCGGACACCAAGTTCTATTATGATGAGAAGCGGGATCTGATGTTCGGCAAGGGCTTCGACTGCCGCATCGGCTGCGCCGCCATGCTGGAGGCCCTCCGGCGGCTGGAAGGAAAGGAACTGCCCTGCGACGTCATCGCCGTCCTCTCCACCCAGGAGGAGCTGGGCCCCCGGAACTCCAAGGTCACTGTCCACCACATCAACCCCTCCATCGCCATCGTCATGGAGGGCTGTCCCGCCGATGATACCTTCACGGAACCCTACGCCATCCAGACCGCCCTGAAGAAGGGCCCCATGTTCCGGCACATCGACGTGTCCGCCCTCTGCGCGCCCCGGTATCAGCGGTGGGCCCTGGACCTGGCGGCGAAGAAGGGGATTCCCGTCCAGGAATCCGTCCGGGAGGGCGGCGGCAACAACGCGGCCTCCATCCAGACTGCCCTGGTGGGCGCCCCGGCTATCGTCTGCGGCATCCCGGTGCGCTACGCCCATACCCCCAACTGCATCTCCACCTATTATGATTTCGAAGCCGCGGTCCAAATGGTCATGGCGCTGATGGAGAACATCACCCCCGACATGATCGCGACCCTGTGAGGCACACCATGAGAAGAAAAGACCGGGAAGTCACTGACTCCTCGCAAATCCGGGCAGTCCTCAATAAATGCACCCACTGCCGCCTGGGACTTTATGACGGGGAAGAGGTGTACATTGTCCCCATGAATTTCGGCTGGACGGAGGAAAACGGGGCTTATGCCCTCTATTTCCACTGCGCCTCCGAAGGCAGGAAGCTGGACATCCTCCGGCAGAATCCCAAAGCCGCCTTCCAGATGGATACGGATTTCACCCTCCGCCCGGCGGAAACCGCCTGCGACTATTCGGCGGCCTTTGCCAGCATCACAGGAAACGGAACCGTGGAATTTCTCACCGACCCGGCGGAAAAGCGCCTGGGCCTCGCCGCCGTCATGGACCACACCGCGGGAGCGGGAGCGTGGAGCTTCCCCGAGGCTTCCGTCAATCGGGTCACGGTGCTGCGCCTGACCGTGGAAAAGCTGAGCTGTAAAATGGCGAAGTGTTGAGTGAATGATCGTAGGGACCGGCCTCCGGACGGTCCGCCAGCAAACAACGTTTGCCGCTTCCGCGGCACGGACCGTCGAGGACGCCGGGCCCTGCAGTATTTTTCCGACAGGTCGATAAATCGAAACATACCAGGTCCGATTTCCATACGCCGAGCGGTGACTCGCGACAAATCGGGCGGTTTTACTCGACTGCCCCCAAGCACACTCCCACAGGCTCGCATTGCCAGCGGCGGCTCGCCGCACAAAAATACACCCTCCGGATTTCGGAGGGTGCCGTTTTATTTTCTGCTGTCCAGATAATAGGCGATCTGGGTCTTGCGGTATTCGATCTCGGTGATCAGATCCTCGTATTCCAGGATCGTTTCCCGGTCCTCCGGGGAGAGCTTGTCCAGAATGGCGGCGTGGGCGTCCTCGATCTTCTGCAGCGCGGCCACAAGGGCCTGGGTTTCCGGATCCACGGAGGCACGCTCGTCCACCCGGTCCGCTCCGTGATTTACCCAATCCAGCATGATAATGCCTCCTTAAAACATCATAGTGTGAGTGTAAAATATAAAATGACTTGTGTCAACAGCACAGCGTGATTTTCACAAGGTTTAAGGAAAAGACCTCCCCGCTTACAATAATGGCAGAGGTGAGACCTGTGAAACAAGAGTACAAGGAACTCTACGAGAAATTCGGCCTGAACGTGGTCTACTACCGCAAGCGGAAAAAGCTGACCCAGCTCCAGCTTGCGGAGCTGGCGGACATCGACCGCAGCCACATCAGCGCCATTGAGCTTGGCAATGTGGGCGTGAGCATGGATGTGATCTTCCGGCTCAGCCAGGTGCTGGACATCGCGCCGAAGGATCTTTTTGATTTTCGGGATTGAACCAATCGCCCTCCGGAAAAACAGCCGGAGGGTGATTTTCTTTTGAAAAATCCCCTGATCATCCCCAATTACCCTCTTATTTTATCTGATTATAAGATAAAATACAATATCTGATTTTCAGATAATTATATTCAAACTGGGTGATGATATGCGCTATGAAATGATGAAATACGAGAATATCCGGAATCTGCGGATCGACGGCGGCTATACCCAGAAGACCATCGCGGAATATCTCAACGTGAAGCAGAATACCTATTCCCAGTATGAGATCGGGGTGCTGAATTATCCCATTGAGGTGCTGATGCAGCTGGCGGATTTTTACAACGTCAGCGTGGACTATCTGCTGGGCCGGACCTGCGTCAAGGAGCCGTATCCGAAGAAATAGGGCGTTGACTTGTGCTCCGTAACCATTATAATGAATGGCAGAGATCCGGAAGAAAGCGGGGGGTTATTTTGGATACGATCACTGCGGTGCGAAACCGCATCCTCTCCCTCTGCGGCGAGCGGGACATCAGCGTCAATCGTCTTGCGCCGATGTCCGTCCTGCCTCCTTCCAGCGTGAAGAACATCCTCTACGGGAAGAGCCAGAATCCCAAGCGTTTGACCATCAAAATGATCTGCGACGGACTGGGGATCACCCTGGGCGAGTTCTTTGACACGCCGGAGTTTAACGCCCTGGAGCAGGAAATCAAATGAGAAAGACCGGGATACCCCGCAGAAAGGGTATCCCGGTTTCTTACTTCCAGGCGAGGCGCTCCGTTTCCCCGGCCAGCCAGCCGAGGCTCCCCTCGAAGGACACGCCCCAGCGGCTGTCCTCCCCCGTGGCGGCGATGGAACGGCAGATCAGCTCCATGGCGAGGCTTCCCCCCTGGCCGGGGGTCAGACCCCGGAGCATAGCCCCGGCTACCACGCCCGCGAACAGATCCCCGGTGCCGTGGCAGTTCCGGGGCAGCCGGGCCGCGGCGTCGAACCGCTCCTGCTTACCATTATAATAATAGTAGCCCACCTTACCCGGCTCCGGCTCCGCGCCGGTGAGCATGACGGCCTTACAGCCCAGGGCGACCAAACCTCGGGCAATTTTCCGGCAGTAGTCGATATCCGCCCGGTCCTCCCAGGGAATGCCCGCCATCAGCGCGCCCTCCGTCAGATTCGGCAGGCAGAGGTCCGACCGGCGGCACAGGGACAGCATGGCCGGGACCATTTCTTCGCTCAGTCCGGAGTAGAGCTTCCCGTGGTCGCCCATGGCCGGATCCACGATGACCTTCGTCCCTTCCCCGGCAAACAGGCCGATCAGATTTTCCGCAAGGCGCGCCTGTTCCGGGTCCGCCAGATACCCGGTGAGGATGCCGCCGAACCGGGCGTCCAGGGTGTTCCAATGGTCCATGGCCTTCTCCGCGAAGCCGGACAGGTCCGAGACCACGGGCCCGGGGAGGGCGGTGTGGGTGGACAGCACGGCGGTGGGGAGCACGGCGCACTCCACCCCCATGGCACTGATCACGGGCAGGATGACGGTGAGGGAGCATTTTCCAAGGCAGGACAGGTCCTGCATCACGGCGATACGGTTCATAAATACCTCCAGGGTGTCAAGGCTCGATTTGATGTTGCGTGGGTGAAAGTAGGGACCGGCCTCCTGGACGGTCCGCTCCGCGAAGCGGCAATGCAGAGGGTATTTTCGTGAAAATGTGCCATTTTCACGACGGACCGTCGAGGACGCCGGTCCCTACAGTGTTTTTCTGACAGGCTGCCAAAACAAAAATGAATCGTTTCCCCCATTCTATCACGCGAACCCCAAACTTCCCAGTGTTTTTCGTAAATTCCTGTGGAAAACTTTTTTATTTATGGTACAATGGATGGAAACGTCACCAGAAAGGGATAAAATCCATGGAAACGAGAAAACTATACTACGAGGACTGCCATTTGCGGGAATTTTCCGCTGAGGTGCGCTCCTGTGAACGAAACGAGAAGGGCTGGCTTATCGAGCTGGACCGCACCGCCTTCTACCCCGAGGGAGGCGGTCAGGCGGCGGACACCGGAACCCTGGGCGGCGTCCATGTCCTCCACGTCAGCGAGGAGGGCGAGCGGGTGCTCCATCTCTGCGACGGCCCGCTGAATGTGGGCGAGAGGGTGGAGGGAGTCCTTGACTGGGACCGCCGGTTCGACCTGATGCAGCAGCACACCGGCGAGCACATCATCTCCGGCCTGATCCACGAAAAATACGGCTGGCACAATGTGGGCTTCCACATGGGCGCGGACTGCATCACCATCGACTTTGACGGCGTGGTTCCTCCCGAGGACCTGCCGGAGCTCGAGCGCCGGGCCAACCGGGCTGTCTGGGCGGACATCCCCCTGAAGATCTGGACCCCCAGCCCCGAGGAGCTGCCCGGGGTCTTCTACCGGACCAAGCGGGCGCTGCCCTGGCCGGTGCGGATCGTTGAGATTCCGGGATATGACTCCTGCGCCTGCTGCGGCGTCCATGTGGCGCGCACCGGCGAGGTGGGGCTGGTGAAGCTGCTGTCTTCCGTCCGGTTCCGGAATGGCTCCCGGATCGAGATGCTCTGCGGCGGTCAGGCGTTGGACTTCCTCAGCCGGAGCTATGAGCAGAATCTGCTGGTGTCCCGGGCCTTCTCGGCGAAGCTGCCGGAGACCGGCGCCGCCGCGGAGCGGATGAATGAGCTGCTGGGCGCTCAAAAGGCGAAGATTGCCGCCCTGGAAACCCAGATTTTCCAGTCCATCGCGGAAAAATGCGAAGGAAAGGGCAACGTTCTGATCTTCCGGGAGGGGCTGGACAGCGTGCTGGTGCGTAAGCTGGCGGACCTGGCCGCGGAGCAATGCGGCGGCATCGCGGCGGTGTTCTCCGGGTCTGATGAGGCGGGCTACAGCTACTGCCTGGTGACGAGGGATGGGGACCTGCGCCAGTTCGGAAAAGAGATGACCGCGGCCCTCAATGGCCGGGGCGGCGGCAAGCCGCAGTTCCAGCAGGGAAGCGTCAAAGCGGGAAAAGAAGCGGTTTTGAAACATTTTGGCTCTTTTTTGGCAATCCTGTGATAACCCCGTATCTCGGAAACAACCGCTTGCGCAAAAGGTTTTGTACAATATTATCAGAAAAATTTTGGGAACTTTTTTAATTTTGTACTTTACATCTGTACAATAATGCTATATAATGAAATCGCTCGGGATTTATCGAATAGCCCGGGCGAACCCAAGTATCACCCACTGGGAAATCCAGTGAACAATTAAATGGAGGAATCTAACATGTCTGTTAAGGTTGCAATTAACGGTTTTGGTCGTATCGGCCGTCTGGCTTTCCGTCAGATGTTCGGCGCTGAGGGCTTCGAGGTCGTCGCTATCAACGACCTGACCTCTCCCAAGATGCTGGCTCACCTGCTGAAGTACGACTCCACTCAGGGCGCTTACGCTCTGCCCTTCGGCACCCACACTGTCGAGGCTGGCGAGGACAACATCGTCGTCGACGGCAAGAAGATCACCATCTACGCCAAGGCCAACGCTGCCGAGCTGCCCTGGGGCGAGCTGGACGTGGACGTGGTCCTGGAGTGCACCGGCTTCTACACCAGCAAGGCTAAGGCTCAGGCTCACATCGACGCCGGCGCCAAGAAGGTCGTTATCTCCGCTCCCGCCGGCAACGACCTGCCCACCATCGTCTACAACGTCAACCACGAGACTCTGACCAAGGACGACCACATTATCTCCGCCGCTTCCTGCACCACCAACTGCCTGGCTCCCATGGCTAAGGCTCTGAATGACCTGGCTCCCATTGAGGCAGGCATCATGTGCACCATCCACGCTTACACCGGCGACCAGATGATCCTGGACGGCCCCCAGAGAAAGGGCGACCTGCGCCGTTCCCGCGCTGGCGCTGTGAACATCGTTCCCAACTCCACCGGCGCTGCCAAGGCCATCGGCCTGGTCATCCCCGAGCTGAACGGCAAGCTGATCGGCGCTGCACAGCGCGTTCCTACTCCCACCGGCTCCACCACCATCCTGAACGCTGTGGTTGCTAAGGAAGTCACCAAGGAAGAGATCAACGCTGCCATGAAGGCTGCCGCTACCGAGTCCTACGGCTACAACGAGGACGAGATCGTCTCCTCCGACATCGTCGGCATGACCTACGGCTCCCTGTTCGACGCCACCCAGACCATGGTCAACAAGCTGCCCGACGGCAAGACCCAGGTCCAGGTCGTGTCCTGGTACGACAACGAGAACTCCTACGTTTCTCAGATGGTCCGTACCATCAAGCACTTCTCCACCCTGCTGTAATCCAGTCAGATAAGAGAATCTTCCGGCCGCTGTCCATTTGGGCAGCGGCCTTTTTTTCGCGGTTTTCGGGAAGGGACTGTACAATTCCCCCGGTTTCTGCTACACTATTCTTACCGATAAAAATGGGAGGAATTACCATGATCTACGATAAGCTGAGCAATGTTCTGCGCTACAAGGGCATCCATCCCAACCTGGATCTGGCCCTGGATTACATTCACGAGCATCTGCATGAGATGCCGGAGCACGTGGACATCCTGGGCGCGGACGTCTACGGCAACATCTTCACTTATGACACCGTCCCCATGGACGAGACCTTCTTCGAGGCCCACGCCAATTTCGCCGACATCCAGATCATGACCCGTGGCTCCGAGCAGGTGGACGTGGCGGATATTTCCGTGCTGAATGTGGACGAAGCCCATCCCGACCGGGATTTCTGGGCCCTCAGCGGCAAGGCGGAGGTGAATGTGGACCTGGCTCCCGGCTCCTTCCTGCTGGTGCTCCCCGGGGACGCCCACAAGCTGAAGATCATGAAAGAGAAGCCCGAGAACGTGACCAAGGCCGTGTTCAAGGTGCGGATGATATAAGGAATGTCTCCCTTCCGATGCGGAAGGGAGATTTTTTGTGCAGACCTCCAGCCCTGTCATCCTGAGCGAACGAAGTGAGTCGAAGGATCTTCGCACCGATTTTACTGCAAATGTCACGAAAGTGCGAAGATCCTTCGACTCCGCTTACGCTCCGCTCAGGATGACATAGTTGGAAGAGTCCCGGAATAATCGGAACATTTGCAATTGAGGAAAAACTATGCTACAATACTTTCATCATTATCATGGGGAGGAATGGCCTGTGGAATATGGCGAAGTGCGGCTGCGCCGGGGAGAGGAAAAGGATATTCTCGCCGGAGGCTGCTGGGTATACGACAACGAAGTGAGCTGGGTGGACGAGCTGTGCGAAAACGGCGGCATCGTGGATGTCACCGCCCACGACGGCTCCTTCCTGGGCCGGGGCTTTTTCAACGGCGAGAGCAAGATCATCGTCCGTCTGATCACCCGGGAAAAAGAAGAAATCAACACGGAATTCATCGCCCTGCGGATCCGGGACGCCTGGATCCGGCGGCGGCAGCTGGGCTTTGACAACGCCTGCCGGGTGGTCTTCGGGGACGCCGACGGCCTGCCGGGCCTGACGGTGGACAAGTTCGGGGAATACCTGAGCTTCCAGATCGTGAGCCTTGGCATGGAGCGGTTCAAAAGCGACATCATTGAGATCCTGGCGGCGCTGTTCGAGCCCAAGGGCATCTGCGAGCGCAACGACGTTGCCATCCGGGAGAAGGAGGGCATGGAGCAGATGTCCGGCTGCGTCTACGGCGAGCTGCCGGAGAAGGTGCGGTTCCGGGAGCTGGACGCCCTGATGGAGGCGGACCTCTTAAACGGTCAGAAGACCGGCCATTTCCTGGACCAGCAGGAGAACCGGGGCCGGATCCGGCCCTACTGCCGGAATGCCCGGGTGCTGGACCTCTGCTGTCATACTGGCGGCTTCACCGTCCACGCGGGTCTTTACGGCGCGAAGAGCGTCAAGAGCGTGGATGTGAGCCAGAGCGCCCTGGATATGCTCATGGGCAACGCGGAGCTCAACGGCGTGGACCATCTGGTGGAGCCGGTGTGCGAGAACGTCTTCGACCTGGTGAAGCGGGAGTCTGACGCCGGGGAGCGCTACGATTTTATCATCTGCGATCCCCCGGCCTTCAGCAAAAGCCGGAAGACCCTGGACGCCGCCTACCGGGGCTATAAGGAGCTGAACTACCGGTGCATGAAGATGGTGGCCCCCGGCGGCTATCTGGCGAGCTTTAGCTGCAGCCAGTTCATGACCGCACCCTTGTTCCTGCAGATGCTCCGGGAGGCTGCTGCCGACGCAGGCTGTCAGGTCCAGCTGCTGGAAATTCTGATGCAGTCCCGTGATCACGCCGCCGCCATCTACTCCGAGACCAACTGGTACTTGAAGGGCTATATCGTAAGAGTTTTGTAATGTAGGGACCGGCGTCCCTGCGACTCGCTAAGAGCCGGGCTACGCCCGGTTGCTCGCTTGCATGGCGCCTGCGGGCGCTCACGCCGGTCCGCTCCGCCGCAAGGCGGCATTGTATGCGGTAAAATTTGCCCATCGAGGTCAAATTTTACCGAACGGACCGTCCGGGAGGCCGGTCCCTACAGTGGTTTTCCGCAGGCCGCCAAATTGAAAATTGATTAAAACCATCAAAGGAAAACAATGAAAACGAAAGACATCACCCGCATGGCGCTGCTCACCGCCATTGCGCTGACCATTTTTATGGTAGAGGCACAGCTTCCCGGGCTGGTCCCGGTGCCGGGCATCAAGCTGGGCCTGAGCAATATCGTCACGGTCTACGCCGTGTTCACCCTGGGCCCCACGAAGGCCGCCATGATCCTCACCGCCAGAGTTTTCCTCGGCGCGGTGTTCTCCGGCCAGATGAGCACCATCCTCTACTCCGGCGCGGGAGGCGCATTGTCCATCCTGGTCACCATTCTCTCCCGGAGGGTGCTGAACCGGAAGCAAATCTGGGTGGCGGGCGTTCTCGGGTCCATCGCCCACTGCGTGGGCCAGATGGCCGTGGCCATCGGTGTGACCCTGACCCCGGGACTTGCCGCCTATCTGCCGGTGATGATCCTGGTGGGTATTTTTACGGGAGCGTTTACGGGCTTCTGCGCTCAGCTCCTGACGGAAAGGTTGAAATTCTGATGGAAAATTACTTCCAGATGCATATGGAGAAGCGCCAGATCGACGCCATCTCCAATCTTGGCCTCGCCCACATCGGCGACGGAGTGTTCGAGCTGCTGTGCCGGAGCTG
Source organism: Faecousia sp. (assembly GCA_045119355.1). GTDB lineage: Bacteria > Bacillota > Clostridia > Oscillospirales > Oscillospiraceae > Faecousia. The sequence continues at coordinate 2,525 of JBGVDK010000028.1, read as the reverse complement.
GCTCTGCGGCCACGGGCGGCTGAACGTGACAAAAATGCACAAGGACACCATCTCCCTGGTCAAGGCCACGGCCCAGGCGAAATTCGCCGACGCCATGCTCCCGATGCTTACCGAGGAGGAGCTGGCCCTCTACCGCCGGGGCAAGAACAGCCACGTCCACGCAGTGCCCAAATCCGCAACTCCCGCCGAGTACGCCAAGGCCACGGGCCTGGAGGCCATGTTCGGCGGGCTGTACCTGGCTGGCCAGACCGAGCGGATCAACGAGATCTTTGTGACGGTGATGGAGGAGCTCTATGGCATTTGACGCGTATTTTCTTACGGCGGTGCTGGACGAGATCCGGGCAGAGGCCACCGGCGCACGGGTGGAAAAAATCCACCAGCCCGGCCGGGACAGCCTGATCATCCTCCTGCGCACCGAGAAGGGGAGACAGAAGCTCCTCTTTGCCCCCAATCCGGCGGCACCCCGGCTACACCTGACCACCGCCTCCCCGGAGAACCCGGACCAGCCGCCCATGTTCTGTATGCTTCTGCGGAAGCACCTGTCCGGCGCCCGCTTGGCGAAGGTGGAGCAGATCCCCATGGAGCGGTGTGCCAGCTTTTATTTCGACTGCACCGACGAGATGGGCTACCCGGTGCAGAAGCGCCTGGTCTGCGAGCTGATGGGCCGGACCTGCAATCTGTACCTCCTTGGCCCCGACGGACGGATCATCGACTGCCTCCGGCGCATCGGCCTGGACGAGGGCAAGCGTCAGGCGCTCCCGGGCCTCTACTACCAGGAGCCGGACCCCATCGCGAAAGAGGACCCCAAGAACCTGGAAGAGGCGGATTTCACCCGCATCCTCTCCGGTCCCGGCGCGGATAAGCTCACCGACCGGCTGATGGACGCCCTGGGCGGGCTTTCCCCCATGGTCTGCCGGGAGGCGGCGCTGTTCGCCGCCGGAGACACCGATGCCCGGATGGATGAGCTGGGGCAGGGGACCGCTGAAAAGCTCTGGCTGTTCTTCCGGGAACACCTGAACCACCCCAAGCCCTACTTCACCCGGGGCAAGGACGGGGTGCCCAAATACTTCGCTTTCTGCCCCATCCGGGAGTACGGCGAATATGAGGAGGCCGAGAGCTTCACCGCCCTTCTCGACTCCTTCTACACCCTCCGGGACCGGAGCGACGCCATGCGACAGAAGAGCCAGACGGTGCGAAAGACCGTCAGCAATCTCTGCCAGCGCCTCCGCCGGAAGATGGCCATCCAGGAGAAGGAGCTGGCCGCGACCCTGGACCGGGAGCGGCTCCGCCAGCTGGGCGACATCGTCACCGCCAATATCCATTCCATCAAAAAGGGCCAGAAGATCCTTGAGGCGGAGGATTTCTACGACGAGAATATGCCCGTCATCCAGATCCCCATCAGCGAGGTGCTGTCCCCCCAGGAGAACGCGGCGAAATTCTACAAGGACTACACCCGGATGAAGAACGCCGAGCGGGAGCTGACCCACCAGCTGGACCTGGGCCGGGAGGAGCTGACGTATCTCGAGAGCGTCCTGGAGGAGCTGGGCCGCGCCCAGACGGAGCAGGAATTGGAGGAGATCCGCCAGGAGCTGCAATCCGGCGGCTACCTGCGCCGGGATACCGGCAAAAAGAAGATGAAGCAGGCGAAGCTTCAACTCAAACGCTACGAGTCCACCGACGGCTTCGGCATCTACGTGGGCCGGAACAACCGGCAGAACGAGGAGCTGACCTTCAAGCTGGCCGCCAAGAACGACATCTGGCTCCACGCCCAGAAGGTCCACGGCTCCCACGTCATCATCGCCTGCAATGGCAAGCCCGTCCCGGATGATACCATCACGGAGGCGGCCCAGCTGGCGGCCTACTACTCCGAGGCCAGCCAGGGCGCCAATGTCCCCGTGGACGTGACTCCCGTGAAGCAGATCAAGAAGCCCTCCGGCGGCAAGCCGGGCATGGTCATCTACCATACCTATCGCACGGTGTACGTGGATCCGAAGCCGGATGTGGTGTTACCCGAATACTAAATTGTAGGGACCGGCCTCCGGACGGTCCGTGCCGCGAAGCGGCAAACGATGTTTGCCGACGGACCGTCGAGGACGCCGGTCCCTACGATTGTGGATTGCAAAACGAAATTTTCTCCACAAAAACTGCGGGAAACCGAAAAATAACCATTGACCTGTGGAAACTTTTCGGTTATAATACACCGGTACGACTATGTTCGTACCGTAAAAATGTGTTGCTGCCGCCGGAAAAATCCGGCAGTCGAGCATAGAACTAAATTAACAGGAGGTGTATCCGAATGAAGCGTACCTACCAGCCCAGCAAGCGTCACCGTTCCAAGGTCCACGGTTTCCGTCAGAGAATGGCTACTTCCAACGGCCGCAAGGTTCTGGCCCGCCGTCGTGCCAAGGGCCGCAAGGTTCTGTCCGCCTAATTGAGGGCGCGAGCGTTTCGTCGGCTATTCCATAATGCCGCACACACGCTTAACAGGAGCGAGTAGCGGGGCGAATGGCTTATCATTCGCCCCG